>NZ_NKRF01000064.1:0-59554 GCF_003408955.1 Pseudomonas sp. GL93 | reverse complement strand
AGGCAGCGGGTATCAATCGGGCACAGGGTAAGGGTTTCGAACTTGAGGAATTCGCCAAACTCGGTCTTGCCCGCGTCACGGTTCAACACCAGGTTCTCAATGCGCACGCCCCAACGGCCAGGGCGATAAGTACCCGGCTCAATTGAAGTAATCATCCCTGGCTGCATCGCCGTTTGTGGCGCCGCAGCAGCCTGATAGGCAATGACCTGCGGCCCCTCATGCACGTTGAGGAAATAACCTACGCCGTGGCCTGTGCCGTGACCGTAGTCCACGCCTTCTGCCCAGATCGGTGCACGGGCAATGGCATCCAGCAACGGTGAAAGAATGCCCTTGGGGAACTGCGCACGGGACAGAGCAATCACGCCCTTGAGCACCCGCGTGCAATCGCGTTTCTGCTCCTCACTCGGTGTACCGATAGGCACCATCCGCGTGATGTCCGTGGTTCCGCCCAGGTACTGGCCGCCAGAGTCGATCAACAGCAAGCCATCACCTTCGATCAGCGCATGCTCTTCTTCGGTGGCGTGGTAATGCGGCATAGCGCCGTTGGCGTTGAAGGCGGCAATGGTATTGAAACTCAGCGATACATAGCCTGGGCGGCGGGTACGCGCAGCGGTCAGGTGTTCGTCGATCGTCAGTTCGGTAATGCGCTCGCGGCCCAGGGCACTGTCGAGCCAGGCAAAGAATTCGCACAGCGCCGCACCATCCTGCTCCATGGCTTGGCGGATATGCTCCGCGTCCGCCAGGCTCTTGCGGGATTTGGCCAGTGTGGTGGGGTTGAGGCTTTCAACCAGCTTGACGCCCGCGTCGAGGTTTACCAGCAAGCCGGCGGTAACGCGGGCGGGGTCTACTTGCAAGCTTGCGCCCGCCGGTACCGCTCGCAACGCTTGCGCCACCTCGCTGTAATCACGCAGGGTCACGCCATCCTGCTCAAGCACCGCCCGCAGTTGCGCATCGACCTTGCCCAACGCCACAAACAAAGTGGCTTGTTGCTGATTGATCAAGGCAAAGGACACAAACACCGGATTGAACGACACATCTGCGCCGCGCAGGTTGAATAGCCAGGCGATATCATCCAGCGTCGCAATGAAATGCCAATCGGCGCCCTTGTCTTTCAAACTGGCGCGCAAGGCGGCCAGTTTCTCGCCACGACTGACGGTGGCCTGGGGTGGCAGATGCTGATAGATCGGCTGGTTCGGCAACGCCGGTCGGTCTTGCCAGACTTCATCGAGCACATCGATATCGGTACGCAGGCGCGCGCCACGCTCGGCCAACTTGCCACCCAGGGTACGTGCCGAGGCCACGGCCATAACCGCACCGTCCACCGCCACCACGCCCCCCTCAGGGGTTTGCTCGGCCAGCCACTCCAGCGGTCCAGGCTGACCCGGTTGCAGCTTCACCAACTCGATACCGCTGCCCTTGAGCTCCTTGGTCGCCTGTTCCCAATAACGGCTATCCGCCCAGCCCCCGGCAAACCCCGCCGTGACGATCAGGGTGCCCACCGAACCATGAAAACCGGACAACCACTGGCGCCCTTGCCAGTAACCCGGCAAATATTCGGACAAATGCGGGTCCGCCGATGGCACCAGCAAGGCATGAATGCCTTCGCGGCGCATCAGTTCACGGGTGCGCGCCAGGCGCTGGGGAACCGTTCCATGGGTCAAAGGCTGCGTACTCATTGTGTCTCCTGCTAACCACTAATAATTGTTATGTATTGCGATGATAAATCAGACCGCCCAGAACGCTGGCGCACTCGCCAATGCGGCCTTGATCAACTGCACGGCCTGGTCGATATCCTCTTCGGTGGTAAACCTACCCAGGCTCAAGCGAATAGTGCGAGCAGCACTGCGAGCGTCATGCCCCAAGGCCAGGAGCACATGAGACGGCGCATTGCTGGCCGAATTGCACGCTGAAGTCGCGGAAAAGGCAATGCCTGCACTCAATGCGGCTGAATTGAATTCGCCTTCGCTGAAGGTAAGGCTCAGTGTGTGCGGAATACGCTGGGTTGGGCTGCCATTAAGACGCAAGCCGGTCACCGACGCCAACTGATCCAGCAAGCGCTGGCGCAGCGCGACAATCGTGGCCTTCTCATCCGCGAAAGACGCCGCAGCCAGAGCAAACGCCGTGCCCATGCCGGCAATCTGATGAGTCGCCAGGGTGCCGGAGCGCAAACCGCCTTCGTGGCCCCCCCCGTGAATCTGCGCCAATACCTTCTGCTGCGCCCGAGGCCCGACATATAACGCGCCGATACCCTTGGGCCCATACAGCTTGTGAGCAGAGAACGACATCAAGTCCACCGGCCACCGGGCCAGGTCGATAGCCACTTTGCCTGCCCCTTGCGCCGCGTCCACATGGAACAACGCGCCGTGCTCACGCACCCGCGCGCCAATGGCCGGAATATCGTTGAGGGTGCCCAGTTCGTTGTTGACCAGCATCAGCGAGACAAGAAAGGTATCCTCGCGCAAGGCTTCGCTGACCGCTTCGACGCTGATCAAGCCGTCTGCATCCGGTACCAGGTAAGTCACTGCCACTCCGGCTTCCTGCAATTGCCGCGCGGTGTCCAGCGTGGCCTTGTGTTCGATCTGGCTGGTGATGATATGCCCACCCGCCACACCACGGGCCTGGGCTACGCCCTTGAGCGCAAGGTTGTTGGATTCCGTGGCACCGGAGGTCCAGACTATCTGCTCGGGCTCGGCCACCACCAACTCGGCCACCTGGCGACGCGCCTGTTCAACCTTCTGCCGGGCCGCTTGGCCGAATGCATGGGAACTGGACGCAGGGTTGCCGAAGTGGGCGTTGAAACCCAGACACTCGACCATCACCTGGATAACTCGCTCATCCACCGGCGTGGTGGCGGCGTAGTCGAAATACAGCGGACGTTTATTCATGAGGTAAAAACTCGCAGAGCGTATTCCCAAGAGCAGCGTCTCGGGGGGCATCGACCAGAACAGAGGTCGTCAGGTTTAACCGATCGAATGCCATTAAAGAAGGTAACTTTATTTAAATGTGCGTAGGAACGCTCCTGGAATGAGCTTAACAGGCTGAAGTAGCCCCATGGCAAACAAAAAGCCCGAGGTTCCTTGTGGGAAACCTCGGGCTTTTTGCTGCACGAAGCGCGCTCAACTGGGCCGACCATGCAGGACCACGCTGCGCTCGGCGTTCATTTCACCTTGGCGATCAAAACCGAAGGGCTTTTGTGGCTGGCCAAGCAATGCGGCGCGCTGGCGTTGGTAGTCGTCAAACGACAAGCCACGACGGCCCAGGGCCTCCAGGGCCAACTGCTTGGTTTCCTCCGCCGTATAGGGACGCAACTCCGGGGAAGGCTGGGTCGCACAACCCGCAAGGACAGAGGTGACAAGTAAAAAGGAAACAGCGAGGAAACGGTTCATGGCGATAGCCCTGCGAAGGAGGTTTCGAGTCAATGAACACAGGCTACTCCCGGCCCTTCTCGCTGAAAAATCATCGTCCGTGATAGTCGCTATCACGCGTATCGGCGTCCGTCGGGGGAACGCCTTTATATTCATTTAAGTTCTATAAATATAGAAACACCTTCATTTACGAATTAAGACGATACCTCTATAAAGACCTTGCGCGCAGCCCACTGTCCACCAGGCAACAGCCCTTCAACAAAGCCCAAATTCCCCCTGAGAGGTCACCATGCAGCTGTTCACCCTGCCGCCCTCGCCTGCCCTCGCGACCTCGATCCGCGCCACAGCCCAGGTCTTCGAAGACCCAAAGTCCCAGGCCCTGCTCGACCATATCCAGCAAGTGGCCCCCAGCGAAGCCAGCGTGCTGATCATCGGCGAAACCGGCACCGGCAAAGAACTTGTCGCGCGGCATATCCACCACCTCAGTGCGCGGCGAAACCGGCCCTTCGTGGCGGTGAACTGCGGGGCCTTTTCCCAAGCGCTAGTGGAAGCCGAGTTGTTCGGCCATGAGAAAGGCGCCTTTACCGGTGCCCTCAGCGCCAAGGCCGGCTGGTTCGAAGAGGCTGACGGCGGCACCTTGTTTCTGGATGAGATCGGCGATTTGCCGATGGCCATCCAGGTCAAGCTGCTGCGGGTGCTACAGGAGCGTGAGGTGGTGCGCCTGGGTTCGCGCAAGAGCATTGCAATCGATGTGCGAGTCCTGGCCGCCACCAATGTACAACTGGAAAAGGCCATCAACGCCGGGCATTTCCGTGAAGACCTCTACTACCGCCTCAATGTAGTCAGCCTGGAACTAAGCCCGCTGCGCGAACGTACCGACGATATCCTGCCGCTGACCCGGCACTTCATCCAAACCTACAGCCAGCGCCTGGGCTATGGCCCGATCAGCGTGAGCCACGAGGCCGAGCACAAGCTCAAGCGCTACAGCTGGCCGGGCAATATCCGTGAGCTGGAAAACGTGATTCATCACACCCTGCTGATCTGCCGCAACGCTGTGATCGAACCCGACGACCTGCGCCTGTCGAACCTGCGCATCGAACGCCAGAACGACAGCGACACCGATACCAGTGCGCAAGCCCTGCTGGCGCGGGCGTTTCAAAAGCTCTTCGAGGAACAGTCCGGCGCCCTGCATGAAAAGGTCGAGGACGCTTTATTTCGCGCGGCCTATCACTTCAGCCACTGCAACCAAGTGCACACCGCCAATCTGCTGGGACTGAGCCGCAACGTCGCTCGCGCTCGCCTGATCAAGATCGGCGAACTGGCGGTCAACAAGCGCAGGCCCGGGGAAAATGTGCAAGGCGAACGGATGCTGCATCTATCCATTTAGTCGGCAGTGCAAGGCATCGTCCTGACTGCGCTCAAAACTGCGCAGTACCTGGAATGCGCCAAAGGTCACGGCCGTGGCCCGGTGAGCGCGGATCAGCGTCCAGAAATCTTCGCCGCCCTGCTCAAAACACTTGAAGGCGGCCTCACCCTCTTCCCGCGATTGCCATTGCAAATAATTGAGCACCCTGCGCCCGTCATCGCTGACCTGTACGCTGGCACTCAAGAAGCCGCCATGGCGCACGGCCAGACGCTCGCTCTGGGTGGTCAAGGCGGCCACTAGCGCGGATTGCTGACGAGGCTCGATGTGAAATTCGATCAGTTGAGTGAAGCTGCGACTCTTCTCTGATACCTGCATGAACACTCCCCTCTCTTTGTAGGCAGAATCTTGCGATTCGATGCCACGCAGGGTAAAACCTCTAGTTAAGTCGAGGTCAAGCACTGTTTGGGAGCCTTACATGCTCAGCAACGAACTCAGCGTCGGTCAGTTGGCCGCTCGCAGCGGCGTGGCGGTCACCGCCCTGCACTTCTACGAATCCAAAGGGCTGATCAAGAGCAATCGCAATGCCGGCAATCAACGGCGATATCCACGGGATGTACTGCGCCGGGTGGTGCTGATCAAAATCGCCCAACGCCTGGGCATTCCGCTGGCGACCATTGGCGAGGCATTGCGGGCCCTGCCCGAGGGGCGCGCACCGAACGCTCACGACTGGGAACGGCTGTCGGCGATATGGCGTGAAGATCTGGATGAGCGCATCAACAAGCTGATGCTGCTGCGCGACAAGCTCAATGGTTGCATCGGGTGCGGGTGCCTGTCGATGGAGGCGTGCCCGTTGCGCAATCACGATGACGAGCTGGGTGAGCGTGGCCCCGGTGCGCAGCTGCTGGAGCCCACGCCTGATTCTGATCGGTAACGCCAGCTGCGCAATGCAACGTGACCTATAGTGAAAAGGCTGTAACCCCATAACCACAATCAAAGGAGAACGTTATGAGCGTTAAACCTATTCCCGAGGGTTATCACGGCATTACCCCCTATCTGGGCATCAACGAGGCCGCAAAGGCGATCGAGTTCTACAAGAAGGCCTTTGGCGCCTCAGTGTTCATGCGCCTGGACATGCCTGACGGCAGGGTCGGCCATGCGGAGCTGCGTATTGGCGAAGCGGTGATCATGTTAGGCACGCCCTGCGACGAAACAGCCCTGCGCAATCCTGACGCACACCCCAGTGTCGGCCTGCACCTGTATGTGAATGACGTGGACAAACAATTCAAACAGGCGGTTGATGCCGGCGCCAGCGTAGTGTCCACGCCGCAGGATCAGTTCTATGGGGATCGCTCGGCGAGTGTAAAGGATCCGTTCGGGCACCTGTGGTTCCTGGCGACTCACAAGGAAGACCTGAGCGAGGAACAGATCCGTCAGCGTGCCATGCAAATGTTCAAGCAAGGCGGATAGTTGCAGCGCAATACACATCCAATGTGGGAGCTGGCTTGCTCGCGAAGGCGGCGGGTCAGTCAATTAATCTGCAACTGAACCACCGCTATCGCAGGCAAGCCAGCTCCCACATTGGTTGGGTATTGCCCACGGAATCAGCGCCCGGCATCAATCCCCTGTGGGAGCGGGCTTGCTCGCGAAGGCGGCGTGTCAGTCAATGAGTCTGTCACTGAACCACCGCTATCGCAGGCAAGCCAGCTCCCACATTGGTTGGGTATTGCCCACGAAATCAGCGCCCGGCATCAATCCCCTGTGGGAGCGGGCTTGCCCGCGAAGGCGGCAGGTCAGTCAATTAATCTGCAACTGAACCACCGCTATCGCAGGCAAGCCCGCTCCAACATTGGTTGGGTATTGCCCACGGAATCAGCGCCCGGCATCAATCCCCTGTGGGAGCTGGCTTGCCCGCGATGGCGGCGGGTCAGTCAATTAATCTGCAACTGAACCACCGCTATCGCAGGCAAGCCAGCTCCCACATTTAGACCTCAGCGCGTCAGATAGAAAGGCGTCGGCTGGTAGGCCGTGATCGCAGACAAGCTATATCCCAAAGGTTACGCCACACACCCTGACTGCGAGCTTGAAACATTTTCTTTCATATCCGCCTTAGGGATTTCTCATTCTCATCCGTCCTAACTTAGATACAGCCTGTCGCGTCAGCAAAAGCTACGACTGGCCTTTTCCGGGCCTCCATCGCCCCTCCGATCAAGACCCTCATTTATATGTCGAAGAAGTCACGCTCCAAACTCTGGTTTCTCGTCCATAGCTGGCTGGCGTTGCCCATCTGGTTCTTTGTACTGATCGTCTGCGTCACCGGCACCCTGGCCGTGGTGAGCCAGGAAATCGTGTGGCTGGCCAACCCGGATATCCGCGCCAGCAAGCCGTCGGATGACGCTCAGCCGCTGAGCTTTGACCAGGTGATCGCGGCCATCAAGCACGATGAGCCCAAGGCCATCGTCCAGTCCATCATCCGCCCGGATGAATCGCACTTCGCCCTGAGCGTCGGCCTCAGCTACCCGGATGGGCGCTCCGTGGAGGTGTATGCCAACCCCTACACCGGCGCGATCCAGGGCATCAGCCCCTCGTTCAATTTCCAGCAATTCACCCGCGCCCTGCATGGCTGGTGGCTAGTGCCATTCACCAATGGGTACAGTTGGGGCTGGTACCTGGTGTCCGCGTTGGGCTTGCCGCTGCTCGCCTCGTTGGTCACCGGCCTGGTGGTGTACAAGCGCTTCTGGAAAGGCTTCCTGCGCCCTACCCTGCGCATCCGCCACGGCGCACGGATCTTCTGGGGCGACTTTCACCGCCTGAGCGGCATCTGGTCGATCTGGTTTATCGCGGTCATTTCAATCACCGGCACCTGGTTCCTGATCGAGGCTGTCCTGGGCGACAACCAGATATCCATTTCCAGTGAACCCATCGTGCCAGTGATTGCGCGGGAAAAGGTGCCGCTGTCGGCACCGGGCGTACCGGCACCGATGATCCCTATCGACAAGGCGATCGACATCGCCGCCGAGCGGATCCCCGGCCTGGACGCCAGCTTTGTGTTCATGCCAAGCAACGCCTACAGCCACCTGCAGATCGGCGGGCGAGGCTGGTACCCGTTGATGTTCCAGACCGCACAGTTGAACCCCTATGACGGTGAAATCGCGGTCTCAAACTTATTGTCCGACCGTACCCCGCTGGAATTTGTCACCGAGTCGATGCGCCCGCTGCACACCGGGGACTTTGGCGGTCTGTGGATCAAGCTGATCTGGGCGTTCTTCGGCCTGGTGCTGAGCATGATGGTGTTGAGCGGCCTGCTGATCTGGACCAAGCGCACCGCTCTGGCCACCCTCAACGCCCTCAAGCGCGAGGCCAAGACGCAACGTCAGCCCATGCCCACCCCGGCCATGCGCACCGAAACCCCGGAGGCCCAGCGATGAGCAAGGTCGCAACCGTACCGCCGTCCCCGCTGCGCGCCTTTTGGCTCAAATGGCGTTTCCATATCAACATCCTGCTGTTGCTGGTGCCGTTGGGGTTCATGCCTAAATACTTTGCCGACGCCGCGTTGTTTCGCGGAGATACCGGCATCGGCGAGCGCGTGGCCGGGCAAGTGCAAGTCGGCCCCTGGAGCCTGACGCTGGCTGAGTTTCGCAACGAAGGCCCGAGCCCGAACCCGGCTGGCCCGATGAAGTTCTTTAACGCTGCCCTGTGTGACACCTGTGCCGAGCAGGTCAAGGCCACTTACCTGCGTATCGGCAAACCCCGCAGCCTGCGCGCTGCCGGAGTGATCTTCTTCGGCACGCCGTACCGCATGGGCGCCGCCCTGCCGATCCCCGAACGCACCCCGGCGGACGCCGAAATATGGGTGACCATGGAAGGGTGGGACGGCAGCATGCACCAGGGTTCCATCCCGCTGAGCCAGGCCTCGCCTGCCACCATTGCCTGGCTGAACAAGCAAGGAGTCAAACCATGACGTTCAAGCGCCTCACCCGCGCCGCGCTGTTGCTGTGCGCCGGCCTGAGCACCACCGCCTTCGCCCACAACCCGATGTGCGAATGCAAAGAAATCCCCGGCGAGCAGATCCAGTGCAAAGGCGGTTTCTCCGACGGCAGTGGCGCCCCCGGCGTAACCCTGGATGTGATCGGCTACGACGAAACCATCCTGGTGCCGGGCAAGCTTGGCGAGGATTCGACCCTGACCTTCAAGAAGCCCGCCGCCGAGTTCTACGTGCTGTTTGATGCCGGCCCCGGCCACGTGGTGGAAATCGACCAAGCGGATATCCCGTCGCAATGAGTACCACACAGGTTGTACGCCCCGCTGGCGCGGGCCACGAAACTCTTTATGTGTTGCTGTTGTGCCTGATCATCCTCGCGGTGGCGGGCACGGTCGTGGCGCTGCACGGGGAAACCCAGGAAGTCGCGGCAGTGCCCAGCCACCAGTTGGACGCCCGCCGCGACCTGAGCGCGGCCGAGCAAGGCATCTACGCCGACCTGCGGGTGACCCTGGATGAAATCCACCTGTTGCAGCAGGAGCACAGCGCCCTGCCGACACCTGAGCAACTGGCCGAAGAAGGCTTCGCGCCATTTGCCCAGGACGCCAGTTCGGTCAGCCGTGGCGGCCATCGCTGGCAGTTGCTGGCACCGGCTGCCTACCTGGGCTTGAGCCAGGTGCCGGCCACCAGCGGTTCGCTGCTGATGCGCGTGCAAGGCAGTGAGCCGGATATCTGGCTCAACCGCAGCGCCAACCTTGCCGCCCCATCCGACCTCACTGACCAGGCGTTGATCGCGGCCGGCTGGCAGCAGGTAGTCGCGCAATTCGATGCCGGCGTCACCCGCCAACACCGTCACTGAACGAGAAGACCGATTGCCCATGCCTATGTCATCGCCCCTGTTGCGCCTGTTGCTGGTTGGCCTGTTCAGCCTGATGCTCGCCCCCCTTGCCAATGCCGAGGCGGCCAAGCGCCTGCGTATCGGCATTACCTTGCACCCCTATTACAGCTACGTAGCCAATATCGTGGGCGACAAGGCCGAAGTGGTGCCGCTGATTCCCGCCGGTTTCAACCCCCACGCCTACGAGCCGCGCGCCGAAGACATCAAGCGCATTGGTACCCTGGATGTGATCGTGCTCAACGGCGTCGGCCATGACGACTTCGCCGACCGCATGATCGCCACCAGCGAGCGCCCGGACATCAAGGTGATCGAAGCCAACGCCAACGTGCCGCTGCTCGCCGCTACCGGTAACGCAGCACGCGGTGCGGGCAAGGTGGTCAACCCGCACACCTTCCTGTCGATCAGCGCGTCGATTGCCCAGGTCAATAACATTGCCCGTGAGTTGGGCAAGCTCGACCCGGACAACGCCAAAACCTACACCCAGAACGCCCGGGCCTACGGCAAGCGCCTGCGCCAGATGCGCGCCGACGCCCTGGCCAAGCTGACCAGCGCGCCCAACCCGGACCTGCGCGTCGCCACCGTACACGCGGCCTACGACTACCTGTTGCGCGAGTTTGGCCTGGAAGTCACCGCCGTGGTCGAGCCGGCCCACGGTATCGAGCCAAGCCCCAGCCAGCTGAAAAAGACCATCGATGAACTGCGTGCTCTGGATGTGAAAGTGATCTTCTCGGAGATGGATTTCCCGTCCTCCTACGTCGATACCATCCAGCATGAATCCGGAGTCAAGCTGTACCCGCTGTCGCATATTTCCTACGGCGAATACAGCGCAGAGAAGTACGAAGTGGAGATGACCGGCAACCTCAACACCGTGGTACGGGCGATTCAGGAGTCGGGAGCATGAGCGCCGCGCAGCAACTGAACGCCGTCAGCGTCGGCCCCACCCTGAACTTCGACCAGATCTCGCTGACCCTGGGGCGCACCGTGATCCTCGATGGCGTGAGTTTCCAGGTACAGCCGGGCAGCATCCATGCGCTGGTCGGCCCCAATGGCGGCGGCAAAAGCTCGCTGATCAAGACCCTGCTGGGGCAGACGCCGCACCAGGGGCGTTTGAGCCTGGAATGGCCAACCGCACCCGGCACCATCGGTTACGTACCCCAGGCGCTGGAATTTGACCGGGGCTTGCCGATGACCGTGGACGACTTCATGGCTGCCATGTGCCAGCGTCGCCCGGCGTTTCTGGGCCTTTCCAGGCATTACGCGGGGGCGATTGGCGATGCCCTTGAGCGCGTTGGCATGCAAGACAAGCGCAAGCGCCGCATGGGCGCGTTGTCCGGCGGTGAGCGCCAGCGTGTACTGCTGGCCCAGGGGCTGATTCCGGCGCCGCAATTGCTGGTGCTGGATGAGCCGATGTCGGCCCTCGATGAGGCCGGTATCCAGGTGTTCGAACGGTTGTTGAACGATTGGCGCCTGGCTGGGATTACGGTGCTGTGGATCGAACACGACCTGGAAGCCGTTGGCCGCCTGGCCGACCGCGTCACCGGTTTGAACCGCCGCGTGCTGTTCGACGCCACGCCCAAGGAGGCGCTGACCCCGGACCGCCTGCTCACTCTGTTCTCCACCCACCCTCGGAGCCCGGCGCCATGAGTTATGAAGCCTTTCGCTTGATGGTCCAGGGCTGGGCCTCTTCCGGTTACCTGCCCGAAGCCCTGGCCTACGGGTTTGTGGTCAACGCCCTGCTCGCCGGCTTGTTGATCGGCCCGGTACTCGGCGGCCTGGGTACGCTGGTGGTGGTCAAGCGCTTTGCGTTTTTCTCCGAAGCGGTCGGGCATGCCGCGCTGACCGGCGTGGCCGTGGGCATCCTGCTGGGCGAACCCTATACCGGGCCTTATGGCAGCCTGTTTGGCTACTGCCTGCTGTTCGGCATCCTGCTCAATTACCTGCGTAACCGCACCGGCCTGGCGCCCGATACCTTGATCGGCGTGTTCCTGTCCGTGTCCCTGGCACTGGGGGCAAGCCTGCTGCTGATCCTGGCCGGCAAGATCAACGTGCACATTCTCGAGAACGTGCTGTTTGGCTCGGTGCTGACGGTCAACGGCAACGACCTGCTGGTACTGGCCATTGTCGGCTCGCTGGTGATGGCCCTGGCATTGCCGCTGTACAACCGCATCATGCTGGCCAGTTTCAACCCGCAATTGGCGGCAGTACGCGGGGTGGCGGTGAAAAGCCTGGACTACCTGTTCGTGATCCTGGTGACCCTGATCACCGTGGCCGCGGTCAAGGTCATCGGCGCAATCCTGGTCGGTGCCTTGCTGGTGATTCCTGCCGCCGCGGCGCGCCTGTTGAGCCAGTCACTCAAAGGCTTCTTCTGGATCTCGGTGCTGATCGCTACCATCAGCACCCTGTGCGGCATCCTGCTGCCGATCATCTTCGACCTGCCCATCCCATCCGGCGCCGCCATCATTCTGGTTGCCGGTATCGCCTTCGCCTTCGCCGCCATCGCCCGTGGCGTTGTGCCCAGCCTCAAAGGGAATCTTGGATAATGCGCCCTGCCTTTCGCCCACTGGCCCTGGCCATCGCTTGCTTGATGAGTACGTCGGCGCTGGCCGTCGACGGTTTCGACGCCAAGGACTTCAAAGTCAACCAGGGCCTCGGTCACGCAGCCCTGACCAAGACCAAGCCGCCGGTCAAGGTGCTGGCCTCGCTGCCGATTACCTACGGCTTGGCCGAGGCGCTGCTCAAAGGCACCAACGTAGCGCTTGAACGCGCCGCACCGGCCAATCTGCCGGGTTCGCGGCAGGTGTCCTACTTCACCGGCCGCGGTGCTGCGGCATTGAATAAGTTGGCGCTGGACGCCGACGCGGCCATCGGCCTGCGCTCGCTGTGGGCCGATGACCCGCTGTACCCCGTGGCGCGGCGCAGCAATATTCGTATCGTCGAAGTCGATGCCGCACGCCCGGTGGACGGCGGCTTGCCGGGTATCGCAGTACAACCGGGTGTCACCGATGGCTTGAACAGCCAACCCTGGCAATCGAGCAACAATATGGGGCGCATGGCCGACGTGATGGCCGCCGACCTGAGCCGCCTGGCGCCGGCAGCCAAACCCAGGATCGACGCTAACCTGGCCGCGCTCAAGCAGCGTTTACTCAAGCTCACCGCCGACAGCGAGGCGCGATTGGCCAAGGCCGACAACCTGAGTGTGCTCAGCTTGAGCGATCACTTCGCGTACCTCGTCAGCAGCCTGAACCTGGAAGTGCTCAGTACCGATGCACGGCCCGATGCCGAGTGGACGCCCGAGGCGCTGCAAAAACTCAGCAGCGCGTTGAAGGACAGCGACGTGGCGGTGGTGCTGCATCACCGTCAACCGAGTGATGCAGTCAAAGCCGCCGTCACTGCCGGCGGCGCCAGACTGTTGGTATTGAATGTGGACGGCGCCGACCCGGTGACTGAGCTGGAAACCAATGTGGACCAAGTGATCAAGGCTCTTACGCCCTAGGCAAGCCACCGATCCGTCAGGGATAAACTCGGTTCAATGTGGGAGCTGGCTTGCCTGCGATGCGGGCGCCTCGGTTTATCAGGCATACCGAGTCGATGCCATCGCAGGCAAGCCAGCTCCCACACGGGTTCGCGGTGCATCAGCCGCTACACCACATCCACACCCACATGAATCGCATCATGCCGCCAGAACTCCAGGTCACAGTCGATCAGGCGTTGATGCTGGTCATAGTTGACCCGGGCGATGCGCAAGCCCGGGCTGCCCACCGAGACACGCAGCGCAGCGGCCGCTTCCACCGGCAGTGAGGTCGGGACTATCTCGAAGCGCACCCGCCCGTAGTGCAAGTCATATTTGCTGGCATACAGCTCAGTCATCGACTGATTCAAATCGCACGCCAGGATCCCCGGAAAATACTGCGGGTTCAGGTAGTGCTCCACGTACAACACCAGGCGTCCGTCAATCCTGCGGCCCCGGCAAATCTGGATCACGCTCGACAACGCCGGCAACTGCAACCACGCGCACACCGCCGCCGACGCCGGTTGCAAGCGTGCTGAAATGACCTGCGTGGAAGCCTCGCGCCCCTGGTCGCTGACCATGGCGTGAAAGTGGCTGCGCTGCATCAGGTTATAGGCCAGCCGTGGCGGTGAGACGAACCGGCCCCGACGCTCTTCGCGGTAGATCTGCCCTTGGGCCTCCAGTTGTAACAAGGCTTCCCGCACGGTAATCCGAGTGGTACCAAACAACTCGCTGAGCTTGCGCTCGGCGGGCAGTTTGCTGGCAGGCGGCAACAGGCCATGGTCGATCTGCTCCTGCAGCGCCAGGCCGATGGAAGTTACCGCCTTGATTGCCTCATCACGCATCAACGTTACCTATCTGGACTAGACCAGCACCGTTCAGGTGCACAAAACGCGCGCTATCTGGGCTTTTGCTGCTGTGTGCCAGCCTAGGCACTCCAGATGACCGACAGATGACAAAGGCTGTCGACTGCCTCTACCACACCCTGCAATACATCGGCCAAGTCCAGGGCCTGCGGGCACTTGGGCATGGTCTACGCTAAGTCGGAGCTGAGCGACATCAGCGCTTCAAAAACGACATCGACATGAAACTGTCATCCATGGGGCCTAGATTGGCTCAGGTATTGCTGACCTAGACCAAACCACCGCTAACGTTCAGATAAAACGCCGCGTTGAAAACGCCCAAAGGAGCTTCGGATGAAACAGCTTTTCCTGGCATCACTGTTAGGCTCGACCATTGCCATGTGCACCGCCGCCATGGCTGCTGATACCGATCTAAAAACCTTGGAAGCCGCCGCCAAAGCGGAAGGCGCCGTCAACAGCGTCGGCATGCCCGATGACTGGGCCAACTGGAAAGGCACCTGGGAAGACCTGGCCAAAACCTACGGCCTCAAGCACATCGACACCGACATGAGCTCGGCCCAGGAAATCGCCAAGTTCAAAGCCGAAAAAGACAACGCCAGCGCGGATATTGGTGACGTGGGCGCGGCCTTCGGCCCGATCGCGGTGAAGCAGGAAGTCACCCAGCCGTACAAACCGTCTACCTGGGCGCAGGTGCCGGATTGGGCGAAAGACAAGGACGGTCACTGGGCCCTGGCCTACACCGGCACCATTGCCTTTATCGTCAACAAGAAGCTGCTGCACGGCTCCGAAGTGCCCACCACCTGGGCTGACCTGCAAACCGGTAAATACAAGGTATCGGTGGGTGACGTGAGCACCGCCGCCCAGGCCTCCAACGCGGTCCTCGCCGCGGCCATCGCCAACAAGGGCGACGAGAAAAACATCGCCCCGGGCCTGCAATTCTTTACAAAGATCGCCCAGCAAGGTCGCCTCTCGCTGTCCAACCCAACCATCGCCACCATGGAAAAAGGCGAAGTCGAAGTGGGTCTCGTCTGGGACTTCAACGGCCTGAGCTACAAGGCCAAGATGGCCAACCCGGATGACTACGTGGTGCTGATCCCCTCGGATGGCTCGGTGAAATCCGGCTACACCACCATCATCAACAAATACGCCAAGCACCCGAACGCCGCCAAGCTGACCCGCGAATACATCTTCAGCGATGCTGGCCAGCTCAACCTGGCGCGCGGCAATGCGCGTCCGATCCGGGCTGAAACCGACTTGAAACTGCCGGCGGACGTTGCCAAGAACCTGATCCCTGGCGAGCAGTACACCAAGGCCAACCCGCAGCCGATCAAGGATGCCGATGCCTGGGAAGCGACGTCCAAGAAGCTGCCACAGATGTGGAACGAGCAAGTCATCGTAGAAATGAAGTAAGGGTTTACCCCACATTGGAGATCCAGTGGAGATCCAGTGTGGGAGCGGGCTTGCTCGCGAATGCGGTGGGCCAGTGACTTATCGACTGACTGAGCTGCCGCATTCGCGAGCAAGCCCGCTCCCACAGTTTTGCCCTGTTCCTCCAGTTAAATTGGTTCAACCCTCTGTTGCGGAGCCCCCATGAAGCACAATGTCATCCTTGTGGTGCTCGACGGCCTCAACTTCGAGGTTGCCCGGCACGCCATGGGGCACTTGCAGGCCTATGTCGGCGCTGGACGCGCAGCCCTCTACACACTGGAATGTGAACTGCCCGCCCTGTCCCGCCCGTTGTACGAATGCATCCTCACCGGCGTGCCGCCGATTCAAAGCGGCGTCGTGCACAACAACGTCTCGCGCCTGTCCAACCAGCGCAGCATTTTCCATTACGCCACCGACGCCGGCTTGAGCACCGCGGCGGCGGCTTACCATTGGGTCAGCGAGTTGTATAACCGCACGCCCTTTCTCGCCGCCCGCGATCGTCATACCGACGACAAGGCGCTGGCGATCCAGCACGGGCATTTCTACTGGAATGACCACTACCCCGATTCCCACCTGTTCGCCGATGCCGAAAGCCTGCGGCTCAAGCACGCGCCAAACTTTTTGTTGGTGCACCCGATGAACATCGACGACGCCGGCCACAAGCACGGCCTCGACACTGCGCAATACCGCAACAGCGCGCGTTCGGCCGACATTATCCTGGCCGACTACCTGCAAAACTGGCTCGATTCCGGCTACCAGGTACTGGTCACCGCCGACCATGGCATGAACAACGACCGCTCCCACAACGGGCTGTTGCGCGAAGAACGGGAAGTGCCACTGTTCGTCATCGGTGACGCCTTCAGCCTGGACACTGATGCCGCGCCGAAACAGACCGACCTGTGCGGCACCATCTGCGAACTGCTGGGCGTGCCCCACGACAAACCTGTGTGCCGGGAGCTGCTCAAGTGAATGCACTGACCCGCGGCAAATGGCTGGCCCTCCTATGCCTGCTGCCCTTCGCACTGTTCTTTATCGTGTTCGAGATCGCGCCGCTGGTGTGGGTGCTGATCAGCAGCCTGCAAACCGAAGAGTCCGGCTGGAGCCTGGAAAACTTCACCCGCATCTTCACCTCGAAGTTCTACCGGCAGGCCGTCCAGTTCAGCCTGGAGATCAGTTTCTACTCCAGCATCTTCGGCATCATCATCGCCACCCTGGGCAGCTACTCACTGCGCCGAGTGGATTCGCCGCTGCGCAACTTCGTCACCGCGTTCGCCAACATGACCAGCAACTTCGCCGGCGTACCCCTGGCCTTCGCGTTCATCATCCTGCTGGGGTTCAACGGCAGTATCACCCTCATGCTCAAGCAGGCCGGGATCATTGAGGACTTCAACCTGTACTCGAAAACCGGCTTGATCATCCTCTATACCTACTTCCAGATTCCCCTCGGCGTGCTGCTGCTCTACCCGGCCTTCGACGCATTGCGCGAAGACTGGCGCGAGTCGGCCGCCCTGCTCGGTGCGAATGGCTGGCAGTTCTGGCGACATATCGGCCTGCCGGTGCTCACCCCGGCCCTGCTCGGTACCTTTGTGATCCTGCTGGCCAACGCCCTCGGCGCCTACGCCACGGTCTATGCGCTTACTACCGGCAACTTCAACGTGCTGCCGATTCGCATTGCCGGCCTGGTCTCTGGCGATGTGTCGCTGGACCCGAACATGGCCAGCGCCCTGGCCGTGGTGCTGGTGGCGCTGATGACCGTGGTCACGGTGGTGCATCAACTGCTGCTCAAGAGGAGCTACCATGTCTCGCGCTGAAGCCGGCCCGGCCTCCCTCTACCATCGGGTGGTGGTGTACCTGTTATTCCTGATCCTGGTGCTGCCGCTGGTGGGCACTTTTGTCTACTCGATTTCCAGCAGTTGGTCGGCAACCATCCTGCCCGCCGGCTTCAGCGTGAAATGGTATGTACAGCTGTGGAGCGACCCGCGCTTTCTGATGGCCTTCGGGCAATCGTTGCTGGTTTGCGTGGGCGCACTGATCCTTTCGGTGGTGTTGATTTTGCCGCTGCTGTTCGTGGTGCACTACCACTTTCCCAAGCTCGACGCGTTGATGAACATCCTGATCCTGCTGCCCTTTGCGGTGCCGCCGGTGGTGTCCTCGGTGGGTCTGCTGCAACTGTACGGTTCCGGGCCGCTGGCGATGGTGGGCACGCCGTGGATTTTGATCGGCTGCTACTTCACCGTCGCGCTGCCGTTCATGTACCGCGCGATCACCAACAACCTGCAAGCCATCAACCTTCGCGACCTGATGGACGCTTCGCAACTGCTCGGCGCCAGCACCTGGCAGGCCGCGATCCTGGTGGTGCTGCCCAACCTGCGCAAGGGCCTGATGGTGGCGCTGCTGCTGTCGTTCTCGTTCCTGTTCGGCGAGTTCGTGTTCGCCAACATCCTCGTCGGGACCCGCTACGAAACCCTGCAGGTGTACCTCAACAACATGCGCAACAGCAGTGGCCATTTCACCAGTGCCGTGGTGATCTCGTATTTCTTCTTTGTGCTGGTACTGACCTGGGCCGCCACTCTCTTGAACAAGGACAAAAGCCAATGAGCTTCGTCAGCGTCCAACACCTGCAAAAAGGCTACGCCGGCACCCCGGTGTTCAGCGATATCAATTGCGAGGTCGCCAAAGGCGAGTTCGTCACCCTGCTCGGCCCGTCCGGTTGCGGCAAATCCACCCTGCTGCGCTGCATCGCCGGGCTTACCCCGGTGGACAGTGGCCAAATCCTCCTGGATGGCCAGGACATCGTGCCCCTGAGCCCACAGAAACGCCAGATCGGCATGGTGTTCCAAAGCTACGCGTTGTTTCCCAACATGACTGTGGAACAGAACGTCGCCTTCGGCCTGCGCATGCAAAAGGTCAACGCCGACGACAGCCACAAGCGCGTACAAGAAGTGCTGCAACTGGTGGAGCTCAAGGACCTGGCCGGCCGTTATCCGCACCAGATGTCCGGTGGCCAGTGCCAGCGCGTCGCCCTCGCCCGCTCCCTGGTAACCCGCCCGCGCCTGCTGCTGCTCGATGAACCGCTGTCGGCATTGGATGCACGTATTCGCAAGCACTTGCGCGAGCAGATCCGCCAGATCCAGCGCGAACTTGGGCTGACCACGATTTTCGTGACCCATGACCAGGAAGAAGCGCTGACCATGTCCGACCGCATCTTTTTGATGAACCAGGGCAAGATCGTGCAGAGCGGCGATGCCGAAACCCTTTATACCGCTCCGGTGGATGTGTTCGCTGCCGGGTTTATCGGCAACTACAACCTGCTTGATGCCGACAAGGCCAGCCAACTGCTGCAAAGGCCGATCAGCGGGCGCATTGCGATTCGCCCCGAGGCCATCGAGTTGAGCCGCAGCGGCGAGCTCGATGCGTTGGTGCGTAGCCACAGCCTGCTGGGTAACGTGATTCGCTACCGCATCGAAGCCCGTGGCGTCGAGCTGGTGGTAGACGTGCTCAATCGTTCGGCCGACGATCTGCACCCGGATGGCCAGCGCCTGGCACTTTCCATCGACCCCAGCGCACTGTGTGAAGTAGCCTGACAGGCAGTGACCTATTGAGAGAGAGCATCACCGATGGCATTGGTAATTTTTGATCTGGACGACACCCTGATCCACGGGGACTGCGCCACGCTGTGGAGCGAACAGATGGGCCGCCTCGGCTGGGTAGACCCTGAGTCGTTCATGCGCAGGAACAACGAGCTGATGGATGCCTACAGCCAGGGCAAGCTGCGGATGGAAGATTTCATGGATTTCAGCCTGGAGCCGATGATCGGCCGTACCCCGGAAGAAATCGAGCACCTGGTGGAGCCGTGGGTCGAGGAAGTGATCGAGCCGCTGATCTACAGCGACGCCACCAAGACCATCGCCCGCCACCGCGCGAACGGCGACCGGATCCTGGTGATTTCCGCTTCGGGCACTCACTTGGTCACGCCGATTGCTGCGCGTATCGGTATCGAGGAAGTGCTGGGGATTAACCTGGAGGTCAGCCACGGCGTGTACAGCGGCCATACCGTCGATGTACTGACCTACCGTGAGGGCAAGATCACGCGCTTGCTGGCATGGCTGGAGCAGGAAGGTGAAACCCTTGAAGGCGCCTATTTCTATTCGGACTCGCGCAATGATTTGCCGCTGCTGCTCAAGGTGGATCACCCGCAGGTGGTGAACCCGGACCCCGTATTGCGCGCCCATGCCGAACAGGCCGGCTGGCCGATCCACCATTGGACCTGAATCAATAGAGATCAACCTGTGGGAGCTGGCTTGCCTGCGATAGCGGTGCAACAGTGAAGAATTCTTCATCTGGTGCACCGCTATCGCAGGCAAGCCAGCTCCCACACTGACGGCATTTCAATCTAGGATTCGGTCAGGCTGTTGGCAATATGGACTACATCGAATGTAGGACTGGGTTCTTCTAACCCTCCACATGCCCCTCAACGCCTTGCAATGCTTTCACAGTGCCTCCATAGTGAGTCTGGACTGAGCCCGATGCTGTAGCGCCGGGCTTTTTGCATTATGCGACCGGACCATATGGAACCGGCTCCCTCAAAGACGGCCTAATATGCGTTATCAATTGCCCCCGCGTCGAATCAGCATGAAGCATCTGTTCCCCAGCACCGCCCTCGCTTTTTTCATTGGTCTCGGCTTCGCGTCGATGTCGACCAATACGTTCGCAGCCAATAGCTGGGACAACCTTCAGCCTGATCGCGATGAGGTGATTGCCAGCCTTAACGTCGTCGAGTTGCTCAAGCGCCATCACTACAGCAAGCCGCCGCTGGACGACGCTCGCTCAGTGATCATCTACGACAGCTACCTCAAGCTGCTGGACCCGTCGCGCAGCTACTTCCTGGCCAGCGATATCGCTGAGTTCGACAAGTGGAAGACCCAGTTCGACGACTTCCTCAAGAGCGGCGACCTGCAGCCCGGCTTCACCATCTACAAGCGTTACCTGGACCGCGTCAAAGCGCGTCTGGACTTCGCGTTGGGTGAGCTGAACAAAGGTATCGACAAGCTCGACTTCACACAGAAAGAAACCCTTCTGGTGGACCGCAAGGACGCTCCTTGGCTGACCAGTACCGCGGCGCTGGACGACCTGTGGCGCAAACGCGTCAAGGACGAAGTGCTGCGCTTGAAGATCGCCGGCAAAGAGCCCAAGGCCATTCAAGAACTGCTGACCAAGCGCTACAAGAACCAGCTGGCGCGCCTGGACCAGACCCGTGCCGAGGATATCTTCCAGGCCTACATCAACACCTTTGCGATGTCCTACGACCCGCACACCAATTATCTGTCGCCAGATAACGCGGAAAATTTCGATATCAATATGAGTCTGTCCCTGGAAGGCATCGGTGCCGTCCTGCAAAGCGACAATGACCAGGTGAAGATTGTACGTTTGGTGCCGGCAGGCCCGGCAGACAAAACCAAGCAAGTGGCACCGGCTGACAAGATCATCGGCGTGGCCCAGGCCGACAAAGAGATGGTCGATGTGGTCGGCTGGCGCCTGGACGAAGTGGTCAAGCTGATCCGTGGGCCTAAAGGCAGCGTGGTGCGCCTGGAAGTGATTCCGCATACCAATGCACCGAACGACCAGACCAGCAAGATCGTGTCCATCACCCGTGAAGCGGTGAAGCTCGAAGACCAGGCCGTGCAGAAGAAAGTCCTCAACCTCAAGCAGGATGGCAAGGACTACAAGCTGGGCGTGATTGAAATCCCGGCCTTCTACCTGGACTTCAAGGCGTTCCGTGCCGGTGATCCGGACTACAAGTCCACCACCCGCGACGTGAAGAAAATCCTGACAGAACTGCAGAAAGAGAAAGTCGACGGCGTGGTCATCGACCTGCGCAACAACGGCGGCGGCTCCCTGCAGGAAGCCACCGAGCTGACCAGCCTGTTTATCGACAAGGGCCCGACCGTGTTGGTACGCAACGCTGACGGCCGTGTCGACGTGCTGGAAGACGAGAACCCGGGGGCCTTCTACAAAGGGCCGATGGCGCTGCTGGTCAACCGCCTTTCGGCTTCGGCCTCGGAGATTTTCGCCGGCGCCATGCAGGACTACCACCGTGCATTGATCATCGGCGGCCAGACCTTCGGCAAAGGCACCGTGCAGACCATCCAGCCGCTGAACCATGGTGAGCTTAAACTGACGCTGGCCAAGTTCTACCGGGTTTCCGGGCAGAGCACCCAGCATCAGGGCGTACTGCCGGATATCGATTTCCCGTCGATCATCGACACCAAGGAAATCGGCGAAAGCGCCCTGCCTGAAGCCATGCCGTGGGACACCATCCGCCCTGCGATCAAGCCGGCGTCGGATCCGTTCAAGCCCTTCCTGGCTCAGTTGAAGGCTGACCATGACACCCGCTCCGCCAAGGACGCCGAGTTCGTGTTTATCCGCGACAAGCTGGCCTTGGCCAAGAAGCTGATGGAAGAGAAGACCGTCAGCCTCAACGAAGCGGATCGCCGTGCACAGCACTCCAGCATCGAGAATCAGCAACTGGTGCTGGAAAACACCCGCCGCAAGGCCAAGGGTGAAGACCCGCTCAAAGAGCTGAAGAAAGAAGATGAAGACGCGCTGCCAACCGAGGCGGATAAAACCAAGCCGGAAGACGACGCTTACTTGGCCGAGACTGGCCGGATCCTGCTGGATTATCTGAAAATCACCAAGCAGGTGGCCAAACAGTAAATGATGGCGATTTAATGTGATCGCTCCTCGGAGTGTCATCATATAGACATCATTCTGTCGTGAAATAAAAGGACCGCAGGTTTACGCCTGCGGTCCTTTTTTTTGATCGAGACCGCCATGACCATGACCGAACAGCTGAATGCATTGGGCTCAATCCTGGCTCAAGGCAGTTTGCACAGCCTGTTCCAACCGATCATCTGCCTGTCGGAGCGGCGCATCCTCGGTTATGAAGCCCTCAGTCGTGGCCCGTCCAACAGCCCGCTGCACTCCCCCGTGGCACTGTTCTCGGTGGCCAGCCACGCCGGGCGCCTGAGCGAATTGGACATGGCGTGTCGAGAGAGTGCATGCCGGCGCTTCAGCGAACAGAAACTGCCCGGCAAGCTGTTCCTCAATATCTCGCCGGAATCCTTGATGGAGAACGCGCATCAGCCAGGGCGCACCCTGCAACTGTTGCGCGACTTTGGTATTTCTCCCAGTCAGGTGGTGATCGAGCTCACCGAGCAAGCGCCCACCGATGATTTCGCCCTGCTTCAAACCGCCTTGCACCACTACCGCGACATGGGTTTTGCCATCGCACTGGATGACTTGGGCGCCGGTTATTCCAGCTTGCGGTTGTGGTCCGAACTGCGCCCGGACTACGTGAAGATCGACCGGCACTTTATCGACGGCATTCACCAGGACGCCCTCAAGCGTGAGTTTGTCGGCTCGATCCTGCAGATCGCCAGGGCGTCCCGCGCCCAAGTGATTGCCGAGGGCATCGAGTTGCCAGAAGAACTGGCGGTGTTAACCGAGATGGGCGTCGACCTGGTCCAGGGCTACCTGCTCTGCCGCCCTCAGGAAAAGCCGCCGCAGGAAGCGCGCCTGATGCTGCCCAAGCCGGATAACGCCACACTGGCCCTCAATGACGAAGGCAGTGACCTCAGCGCCCTGCTCAATGAGCAACCCGCCGTGGATCAAGACACCGCCACCGCCCAAGTGCTGGAATCGTTCCGCCGCCAGGCAAACCTCAACTCGCTGGCGGTATTGGACGGCCGCGGTCGCCCGGTCGGCATTGTGCACCGGCATTCGCTATCGGACGCGTTGCTCAAGCCGTTCGCGACCGATTTGTTCGCGCGCAAACCCATCAGCCGCTTGATGAGCGATGATTTTTTGGCGGTGGAGCTGAGCCAGTCCTTGCAACAGGTCAGCCGTTTACTCACCAGCCGCGCACGGCAACGCATCGAAGAGGATTTCATCATCACCCTGAACAGTGATTACCTGGGGCTGGGTCGGGTCATCGACGTGCTCAAGTTGATCACGGAGCTGAAAATCCAGCAGGCCCGCTACGCCAACCCGCTGACCTTGCTGCCTGGCAATGTGCCGATCCAGCAGTGCCTCACCCGGCTGCTGCAGCAACAGCGCGAGTCGGTGATCTGCTATGTGGATATCGACAGTTTCAAACCGTTCAACGATATCTACGGCTACGGGCGCGGGGATGAAGTGCTGCTGTGCCTGGCGCAGTGCCTCAATGACCGGGTAGACCCCAGCCGCGACTTTGTCGGGCACATTGGCGGCGATGACTTTCTGCTGGTGCTGGGCCCGCAGGACTGGCGCAAGCGGCTCAACCAACTGCTGGACGATTTCCACACCCAATGCCGGCGCTTCTACCGCGCCGAACACCTGGAGGCTGGGTGCTTCGTGGCGCTCAATCGCCAGGGCGCGCGCCAGGAATTTGCGTTGCTGTCGCTGTCCATTGGTGTAGTGCACTTGTATCCACAGGCCTGCGCACAACTCGATGCCAGCCAGTTGGCAGAGCTGGCCTCACAAGCCAAGCACCATGCCAAGGATGTTGCGGGCTACAGCATCCACGTGATCGACAGCATGGACACCTGCGCCCAGGCGCTTTAGGCCTCGGCAGACTCCGGGTACTCGTACTCGAACACCCGCACCACTTCGGATGCATGCCAGGACGCGGCGGCCACGCCATCGGAAGGCCCGCTGAACCGCCCCAGGCGCTCCACACATTCGAAAAAACCGGTGCGCGGCAGGCGGCTGGCCCCCTGGCTGATCACCAGGGAACTGCGCAGCGGTTGCTCCGCCTTGGCATCCAGCGCTGCCAGGTGCTCCAGGGCCGCCGCCAGGGTCTGCATCGCCGGCGTGGGAAATTGCAGACGCTCAAGCAGCGCACGGTACGTGAGCAAATGCCGCTGGCGCCGCGCCTGATCCAGTTCGTTGAGCAACCCATCCCAATGTTGACGGCTAATACGTAGGCTCAAGACTCATCCCTCCAACCTGCTACGCCCAATTCCCAAGCCAGGCTGCGGCGAATGGCGGCATCCGGCTGGCGTTCACCACTTTCAATCAAACCAAGGTACGAGGGGCTGATCCCCACTGTGCGTGCCAGGGTCTCGATAGCCAGCCCCTTGGCTTCACGCAGGCCGCGCAGGGCTGCGAGCGGGCGCAGGTCCTGATCGATGGCGATAGAGGCGGCAGAGGAAGAAGCGGGTGTAGGTTGCTGCTGACCGGCGGCTTTTAGCAGCGCCTGATACTGGTCCCATGGCAACACCGCATATTCGGGTGCGCCATCGCGTGAAATGATCTGAATATCCATGACTGCCCCGTAGGATAAAAACACTTACTAAGTAAGTTCTTTCCTTAGAAGTGTAATCCTAACAGCCACTAAGGTCGCCGGGGGATACCAGGCATCATTAGTTTTTTTGCGGGTTTTCCTGGGCCAGCAGTTCAGGCGTCGCTGGCAGGCGCTCAACCACTGCGAGTTTTTCCGGGCGTTGCGCATCGCGCCACACACGAAAGGCGCTCAGTTCGCCGCTCAGGGTCTTCATGACCCATGCCAGCACGGCGATGTCGTCGAGCATGCCGAACATGGGGAGAAAGTCCGGAATCGCATCAATCGGGCTGAGAAAGTACATCAGCCCTGCTACCACCGAAATCAGCGCCTTCGGGCTGATGGCACGGTATTCGCCACGCCAGTAAGCCAGGCAAAGGGCCTGAAGCAATTTGAGATCGTCCTTGAGCTGGCCGAGCCGGTTGCCTTGGCTTGAGCCTTTGGCTGCAACTGCAAACAACAAGGTTGGCAAGCGCCCGCGACCGAGCAAGCGTGCGGCCATAGGCAGGAAACGGGTGAAATTGAACGGTGGTTTCATAGGGCACTCCAGTTCCAGGCGATATAAAAGGTTATCCACACAAATTGTGGATAACCTTGTGAACAGAGCCTGTTTTATCGGCTGAAAGCCACGGACTACAAGGCCTACAGTCAGATCGGGCGTTTTTTGCGCACATAAAAAAAACCCAAGAATTCATTGACTTGGCATGTATGTGCGGCTACCCGTGCTCGAGTCTTATATCAGACTGTGTCCGGTTGCGGACGTTCGTTTGGATTTGCAGAGGCTTCAATGCAGGGGTTGCCTGGCTTGCGAAAGTCATAAGTATCTGTACGACTCCGGTACGAAGCTGCCCCCTGTGGCGAGGGAGCTTGCTCCCGCGGCGGCCTGCCAGCCGATGCCTATCTCCCAGACAACCCCGGGCTCCAAATGTGGGAGCTGGCTTGCCTGCGATGACGGCCTCACAGTCGACACAATTATACCGAGTACATATCCATTCCTGCGGTAACGGTCACTTAGGGTTCAGACAGCGGGTCACTTTTGGAAAAGAGCCCCAAAAGTAACCAAAAGGGCTCTTGCCCCACCACTCGGCACCTCGCCTAGGCTCGGTGCGCCCTCACTCCGGCTTGAATCCGTGGGTCGCCGTCATGGGCCATCCTTGGCCCAGGACGGCTAACCCGGCGTCCTGCCGGGTTACCCACGAATTCAAACCTGCGTTCGGCCAGCGTGGTTTAACGGGGCGCCTGAGATCAAGATCACAAGCAGATCAAGATCAAGAGCGGCTCGCTTCGCATCGTAGTTAGCGTTGGCTGCTACAGCCTGTAGTGTTGTGTAAAGACTTATGGCAATCGCAGGCAAGCCAGCTCCCACATTTGGAGTGCGGGACGTCAGGTAAGTAAGTGGCGGCTGGAAGGCCTTCATCACAGCGATGCGGCGACCCGACAAGCCAGCTCACACAGAAATTTTTTGCATCGTTTGATACAGTCCCGAAAACAACAACGCCCCGTCGAGACGGGGCGTTGTGTGTTCAGTCGCCGATTACTTCTTGGCGGCTGGTGCAGCAGGCGCGTCAGTCGCTTCTGCCTTGGCTGGGTCCTTGATGGCCAGCAGTTCCAGGTCGAATACCAGCACGGAGTTGGCCGGGATCGCCGGGCTCGGGCTCTGGGCGCCGTAGGCCAGGTCGGACGGGATGTACAGCTCGACCTTCTCGCCCACGTGCATCAGTTGCAGGCCTTCGACCCAACCCGGGATCACGCCGCTGACCGGCAGGTCGATCGGGCTACCGCGATCTACGGAGCTGTCAAAGGTGGTGCCGTTGGTGAGCTTGCCGGTGTAGTGAACAGTCACCACGTCGGTTGGCTTAGGCTGGGCGCCGTCGGCCTTCTTCACGATCTTGTACTGCAGGCCGGAAGCGGTGGTGACGACACCGTCTTTCTTGGCGTTGTCTTCGAGGAATTTCTTGCCAGCGGCTGCCGACTCTTCGCTCATTTTGGTCATGCGTTCTTCAGCACGCTTTTGCAGTGCGGCAAACGCTTCAACCAGCTCATCGTCCTTGAGCTTCTGCTCTTTCTTGCCGACGGCATCTTCGATGCCCTGGGCAACAGCTTTGGAGTCCAGGTCGTCCATGCCTTCTTGGGCAAGGCTCTTGCCCATGTTCAGGCCGATGCCGTAGGAAGCTTTTTGCGCCGGGGTTTTCAGCTCTACGCTGGTCTGCGAATCACAACCCGCAAGTACCAGGCTAACCAGGGCCACCGCCGCCGCCAACCGATGCTGTTTCATGCTATTTCCTTGTTCATGCGCCATAAGGGCATTCGAATAAAGTCGCGAGCTTATCAGGCGGCCACGACCAATGGCTACCGGCATGTGAGCAGGAAACTTCTGATAAGTTCACGTGTTTAAAAGCATTTCCATTTATCATGGGGCCCCGCGACGGATCGCGGGACCGCCTGATAGCGGGCTAATTGCTACTTGCCGCACCTGTGGCGCAGTGGCATAACAACGCGACAATTCGACAAGGATAGTTATCTTGCGCATTTTTTCCCGTGTTTTATTCCTGATACTGATCGCACTGGGCCTGATTCTGGCCGTGGTGCTCTACTACACCCTCAACCCCAAGCTGCCGGACTACGTGCCAGTAAAGCAGGTGCACTACCAGGAGCAATGGAGTGCCGACGACCGCCAGACCTACTACTTCACGCCCCAGGGTACCCAAGTAAAAGGCCTGCACTACGACTGGTTCACCGCCTTGGAACTGCCGTTTTCCGAGCAACGCTTTGCCGCGCCGGAGTACCTGGCGCGCTTTGGCTTCCTGGTCGACCCCAAGCAGGTACCCACCGCGCAAAACCCTGGCAACCTGCCGGTAGGTTTCGCCCGGCACCAGAACGCCGACAGCAAGGCTCAGTACCTGGATATCACCTGTGCGGCCTGCCACACCGGCGAATTGCACTTCAAGGGCCAGGCCCTGCGCATCGACGGTGGCTCGGCGCAACACGTACTGCCCTCCAGCGTTCCCACGTTGCGCGGCGGCAGTTTCGGCCAGGCTCTGGTCGCCAGCCTGGCCGCTACCTATTACAACCCGTGGAAGTTCGAGCGCTTTGCCCACAAGGTCCTGGGGGATCAGTACGACGCCCAGCGCGATCAACTGCGCAAGGACTTCAAGCAATCGCTGAACCAGTTCCTTAAAGTCGCCTGGAATGACACCCACCGCGGCCTTTATCCCACCGAAGAAGGCCCGGGCCGTACTGACGCCTTTGGACGCATCGCCAACGCCAGTTTTGGCGACGCTATTTCCCCAGACAATTATCGCGTCGCCAATGCGCCGGTGGACTACCCGCAACTGTGGGATATCTGGACCTTCGACTGGGTGCAGTGGAATGGCTCGGCCCAGCAGCCCATGGCGCGCAATATCGGCGAAGCCCTTGGCGTAGGCGCGACCCTGGCGTTTTTCGACGCTGCCGGGCAACCGCTCAAGGGCGAGGCCCGCTACCCGTCCAGCGTACGGGTGCGCGACCTGCACCTGATCGAAGAAACCCTGCAACGCCTCAAGCCGCCGACCTGGCCGCAAGACTTGTTCGGTGCCATCGACAAACCCCTCGCCGCCCAGGGCCGCGCACTCTTTGCCGAGAACTGCGCCGGCTGCCACCTACCCACCGTCACCCAAGAAAACGGCCGCCCGGTGCAGCAGTTGAAAATGCTGCCGGTGGACTACATCGGCACCGACCCCGGCACGGCCAACAACATTGCCGATCAACGCTATGACCTCAGCGCGCTGCAATGGGACCCGGCCGAACTGGCCCGGCTCAATGTCGAACTGCACCCCACCCCCACCGCGCCGCTGGACCTGAAGAAAATGTCGGTGGCCCAAGGCCTGGCCTATGTCACGGCCTTCGTCGAAGAGCATGCCTACCGTGCGGCCGGCGTTACCACGGCCGAGCGCCCAGGCCTGGACGGGTTCGGCCTGCCCATCGGCGTGCGCGAGTTGCGTGCCTATAAGGCGCGGCCACTGGCAGGCGTATGGGCCACCCCACCGTTCCTGCACAATGGTTCGGTGCCGACGATCTACCAACTGCTCTCGCCCCAGGACGAACGCAGCACCACCTTCTATAAAGGCACCTTCAACTACGACCCGCGTCACCTGGGGTTTGAGACCATCGCCTTCAAGAATGCCTTCGTGTTCGATACCCGAATCACCGGCAACCACAACAGCGGCCACGAATTCCGTGCCGGCGAACGTGGCAATGGCGTGATCGGCCGCGGCTTGCTGCCGCAGGAACGCTGGGCGCTGCTCGAATACCTCAAGGTGCTGGGCGGCCCGCTGGAGCAACAACTGCCATGATTATCCGATCGCAAAACAAGGACCGCTCCATGCTTGCTCGTCTCTGGCTGCGCCTTGGCGCCTTTGTTGGCAAAACCCTGTTGTGGCTGCTGGGCCTGGGCCTGCTGGGGTGGGTGCTGACCACGGCCTGGTTTGCCTGGCAGCACAGGGGCCCGGTGTCGGTGAAGGAACAGATCCCGCCGGGTGAAGCGGCGATGACCCAAGGCATCATCCAGACCGCCGTGCGCATCGTTGACCAGCATCGCGAAGGCACTCGCTACCTGCGCGATGCCCATGCCAAGGCCCATGGGTGCGTGAAAGCCGAGGTCAGCGTTCTGGCGGATCTCGACCCGGCCTTGCGCCAGGGTGTTTTCGCCGAGCCGGGCAAGACCTGGCAGGCGACGATGCGCCTGTCCAACGGCAATGCCTATCCGCAATTCGACAGCATCCGCGATGCCCGCGGCATGGCGATCAAGCTGCTGGACGTGCCGGGCAAGCAACTGATGGCCGACCAGCAAGCGCGCACCGAGCAGGATTTCGTGATGTTCAGCCACCCGAACTTCTTTGTCAGCGATGTCGCGGAATACGCGCAGAACATCGGTGCGCAAGCGGATGGCAAGAAGGTCCTGGCGTTCTTTCCCAAGCTCGACCCGCGCAGCTGGCAAGTGCGTCACCTGTTTATCGCCCTGGCAACCCTGGCGCCCGCACCGGCCAGCCCGACGCAGACGACTTACTTTTCAGTGTCGCCTTATAAGTTTGGCGCGGCCAACGCCAAGTTTCGCGTCGCGCCCGACCCGCAAAGTTGCCCGGATTATGTGCTGCCCAAACAGAACCAGGACCTGCCCAACTTCTTGCGCAGCGCCCTCAACCAGCAACTGTCCACCGACCGCGTAGACGCGTGTTTTGTGCTGCAGATCCAGCGGCAAAACCCGCAGGCGTTCATGCCCATCGAAGACACCAGCATCGAATGGAAGGAAAGCGACGCGCCGTATGAAACCGTGGCCAAGGTCAGGATTCCCGCCCAGGACTTCGACACGCCGGCGCAGAACCTGGCGTGCGATAACCAGTCGTTCAACCCCTGGTTCGGGCTGGAAGCCCACCGCCCCATCGGCGGCATCAACCGGCTGCGCAAAGCGGTGTACGAAGCCGTCAGCGATTACCGCCACAGCCGCAACGCACCGTAAGGTGCGTTAAATCGCAGGCGAAAAAAAACCCGCTCAATGAGCGGGTTTCTTGTGGCTACCTGGCGTTCAGTGTTCCAGGTGACCGAATATGGCGCAGCGGACGGGACTCGAACCCGCGACCCCCGGCGTGACAGGCCGGTATTCTAACCGACTGAACTACCGCTGCGCGTAACACTTGAAGCGAATGGTGGGTGATGACGGGATCGAACCGCCGACCCTCTGCTTGTAAGGCAGATGCTCTCCCAGCTGAGCTAATCACCCTTCGTTTCGGTGTGGGCGCATCATACACCAAAAAACCGTAATGTCTTGATTTAAATGCAATTTATTTAAAAAAAGTTTAGTACACGATTTTTTGCCATATTTCGGACAGAAAAAAACCCGCTCAATGAGCGGGTTTTCTTTGGCTACCTGGCGTTCAGTGTTCCAGGTGACCGAATATGGCGCAGCGGACGGGACTCGAACCCGCGACCCCCGGCGTGACAGGCCGGTATTCTAACCGACTGAACTACCGCTGCGCGTAACACTTGAAGCGAATGGTGGGTGATGACGGGATCGAACCGCCGACCCTCTGCTTGTAAGGCAGATGCTCTCCCAGCTGAGCTAATCACCCTTCGTTTCGGTGTGGCGCGCATTCTACGGAGCGACCCTAAGTCTGGCAAGCACTTTCTTAAATCTTTTTTTTCAGCCCTTCCAATGGCTTAGGCAGGGTTGGCCTGCGGCGTGATCAAGAGAATAATGCCCCCCTTTGTATAGAGGAGAGACTCACCCCATGTGGTTCAAGAACCTGCTTATCTATCGCCTGACCCAAGATCTGCCTGTTGATGCCGAGGCGTTGGAAGCGGCCATGGCCACCAAACTGGCGCGCCCTTGTGCAAGCCAGGAGTTGACCACTTACGGTTTCGTCGCGCCTTTCGGTAAAGGTGAAGATGCTCCCCTGGTTCACGTCAGCGGCGATTTCCTGCTGATCGCCGCCCGCAAGGAAGAACGCATCCTGCCGGGTAGCGTGGTGCGTGATGCACTTAAAGAGAAAGTCGAAGAGATCGAAGCCGAGCAGATGCGCAAGGTCTATAAGAAGGAGCGCGACCAGATCAAGGATGAAATCATCCAGGCCTTCCTGCCGCGCGCCTTTATCCGTCGCTCGTCGACCTTCGCTGCGATCGCGCCGAAACAGGGCCTGATCCTGGTCAACTCGGCCAGCCCCAAGCGCGCCGAAGACCTGTTGTCGACCCTGCGCGAAGTGATCGGCACCCTGCCGGTCCGCCCGCTGACGGTAAAAACCGCCCCGACTGCAATCATGACCGACTGGGTCACCACTCAGAAACCGGCCGATGACTTCTTCGTCCTCGACGAATGCGAACTGCGCGACACCCACGAAGACGGCGGCATCGTGCGCTGCAAGCGCCAGGACCTGACCGGCGAAGAGATCCAACTGCACCTGACCACCGGCAAGGTCGTGACCCAACTGTCCCTGGCGTGGCAGGACAAGTTGTCCTTCATGCTCGACGACAAGATGACCGTCAAGCGCCTGAAGTTCGAAGACCTGCTGCAAGACCAGGCGGAACAGGACGGCGGTGATGAAGCCCTGGGCCAACTGGATGCCAGCTTTACCTTGATGATGCTGACCTTCGGCGATTTCCTGCCGGCGTTGGTTGAGGCACTGGGCGGCGAAGAGACACCACAGGGCATCTAAGCAACACCGATCCAATGTGGGCACCGTCAGTGTGGGAGCTGGCTTGCCTGCGATAACGGAGTGTCAGCCAGAACAGTGCCGACTGATACACCGCTATCGCAGGCAAGCCAGCTCCCACATTTGATTGCATCGACAACTCAGAAATCGAATAAAAAAGGACATCCCCATGCGCGCACTCGCCGCCTTGAGCCGCTTCGTCGGCAACACCTTTGCCTACTGGGTGTTGATCTTTGCCGTTGTCGCCTTTCTCCAACCCAGCTGGTTCATCGGCCTGAAAAGCGCCATCGTCCCACTGCTGGGCCTGGTGATGTTCGGCATGGGGTTGACCTTGAAACTGGAAGACTTCGCCGAAGTCGCTCGTCACCCGTGGCGCGTGGCCTTGGGCGTGGTCGCGCATTTCGTGATCATGCCGGGCGTGGCATGGTTGCTGTGCCAGGCGTTCCATTTACCGGCGGAAATTGCCGTCGGCGTGATCCTGGTCGGCTGTTGCCCAAGTGGCACGTCGTCCAACGTCATGACCTGGCTGGCCCGGGGTGACCTGGCGTTATCGGTGGCGATTGCCGCGGTCACCACCCTCCTCGCTCCGCTGCTCACACCAGCATTGATCTGGCTGCTGGCCTCGGCCTGGCTGCCGGTGTCGTTCATGGAGCTGTTCTGGTCGATCCTGCAAGTGGTGCTGCTGCCCATCGTACTGGGCGTGGTCGCGCAGCGCTTGCTCGGTGATCGGGTAAGGCATGCGGTGGACGTGCTGCCACTGGTGTCGGTGATCAGCATTGTGATCATCGTCGCGGCCGTGGTTGCCGCAAGCCAAGGCAAGATTGCCGAGTCGGGCCTGCTGATCATGGCGGTGGTGATGTTGCACAACAGCTTCGGTTACCTGCTGGGCTACTTCACCGGGCGCCTGTTCAAGTTGCCCTTGGCGCAACGCAAGTCGCTGGCGCTGGAAGTCGGTATGCAGAACTCCGGGCTGGGTGCCGCGCTGGCCAGTGCACACTTTTCGCCGTTGGCGGCGGTACCCAGCGCGTTGTTCAGCGTCTGGCACAATATTTCCGGCGCATTGCTTTCTACCTACTTCCGTCGCATGAGCGAGAAGGAAGACCGCCGCGCATCAGACGCCGCGTAACTTCAGCTCTCCAGAGAACTTCGCGGGGATGACCTCGCGACACACCAAGCGATTGCCCTACCTATAGCGAACGTGGCGCAAGCAAGTGCAGGGCCTTGCTTGCACCTATGCTTCAACACCTCTGAGCGCTGTATTAATGCCTTAGTCGAAGTATCTTTGACGTGGAGGCAAATTCAACTCCGCCAGCAGAGCGTTTTCGTTATACGGCCATGGGTTGTAGGTGGAGGCCGAAAAGTTACGACCCAGGAACCGAAAAGGCTGATGACTGGTAGGAAGTCCAACAGCCTGGCGTTCCAGGTTTCTCTCCCAGGCAAAATCCGGATCAGGATGGCCTACAAACGTATAGCCCGGTAGAAAGGTACCCTGACCGCCGTTGACCGCATGACTAAGCTCGTGAAAGAGAATCACGGCAGGGGGGCGCCCGTGTCCGGGAGTGATGAAACTTCGCTCATGAATCAGCACGGGATTAGTCGCAGGCGCCCCTCGGACACCGTTTGATATAAAGCCGTACGCGGGGTCATTTTCGAGACGATTGGCGTCTTGAGGCGAGGGAGGGCTATCTGGATCGCGATGATGGTAGGAGCTTCCATCCACTCCCTCTCGAAGGGTAATCGGCGCGGCAAGGGAATCGATTTCTGCCAGCATCCCCTGCCCGGTGGGTGAGCTGCGCAGAAACTCCAGGTTGTCTTCCATATTTTGGATGAAATCTTCGCTCCCCTCGATCTTGATGCTGCTACCGTTACTCGAAGCGTCTAAATGACGAACGTTTGCAGGTGAACGCACACCATTAAAATTATCCACCCCGCGTTGCCCATATACGATATCGGATGGGTTATAAGTCGTGACGGTGTCCTGCCCTCGTCCCGTGTATATAACATTGCGGTCACCACCATAAATGATGTCGTCACCGCCCCCGCCATGCAATATATTGCGCCCTCTGCCGCCATAAATTAAATCGTTACCCTGTCCTCCGTCCACGTAGCTGATTTTTGCATCCGGACCACCGCCCGCACGCAGCTCATCACTCCCCTTGCCACCATATATCACCGTATTGCCAGTACCGCCGGTGATGAAGTCATTGCCATCATTTCCCTCTGCATAGCTATCACCGCTGCCCAGGTTGATGATGTCAGAACCGTCTCCACCAAATACATTTGTCCGGCCTGCCCCGCCATAGAAGATATCGTTACCCGCGCCGAGATTGACAAAGGTTTGCTCACGCCCCCCATAGTCGAGACTGACGCCATCGCGCCCACCCGCGGTATCAATGTAAAGACGCTGTTGATCAGCAGAGTAATTTTGGAAAGGCAGGTGGTACGACTGTCCATTAACGTGCGCAACAAGCCCTCCATCTCTGCCTCTTTCAACATGGACTCTGTCGTCGCCATCACCGGTAGATAACAGAACATGCTCACTTTGCTTTGAAGGATCATCAGCGTCATTGGCGGAGCCGCGCTCAATGGTGACATTGCCATCTTCATAATGGTCCGTACTGATGCGAACAGGCTCTTGCCCGCCAAAATTTATTTGTCCTTGCTGACCACGGGCAGCAGCCTTGACTTCCTCTCGACTAGGACCATACCGGTAGTACGGTTCGTCCTGCGACGCAGCAGCTTGCCTCGCCTGCCGCTGAGACTCGTTATCGCCGCTGGTGTTTTCACCATAGGTAATCGGTCCCGCCCGGGCAGAACTGAACTCTACCGGGGGAGCATCATTTGCGTTGTTAAACATCAACTGCACATTCGCCGTGTTTGGAGCAGCGCGTGCTTCCTGCCTGGCAGGATCAGCCGCCTGGCGATGACTTTCGTTGTTATTTTCATTTTCGTAAGATCGTGAACCGGGTGATGCTGCAACAGAAGAAGTTTCCATTGTGTACCTCCAATTAACACTCGGACTTACGAATCTTTTGTGGTGTTACTGGTGGAGGCCGTTCCTTGCCATTGGGCGAAAACTTCCTGACTCCTGCGCTAAAACATAGAACTCAACCTGCGCACCGGCGATTTCTCCCAAACCCCTCAATTTAAAAGGGGCAGCCATTGACGTCGCATGAGCGAGCACAAAACAGCCGTGCGCTGGAAGCCGCGCCGTAAACTTGATCACCTGATTTAATTTCGGCACTCTAGCGAACTACGCGAGGACGACCTCGCGACGCTATCAAGCGCTTACCCGGGGACGACCCCACTTTGATAGAAGCGAGGTCATCATGTCCTGGATCATTCTGTTTTTTGCCGGGTTGTTTGAAGTGGGCTGGGCCGTGGGCCTGAAGTACACCGACGGGTTCAGCAAGCCGCTGCCCACCGCCCTGACGATTGCCGCCATGGCCGTCAGCCTTGGGTTGCTGGGGCTGGCCATGAAGGAGTTGCCGCTGGGCACCGCCTATGCCATCTGGACCGGCGTGGGCGCCGTGGGCACTGTAATTGCCGGGATTATCCTGTTTGGGGAGTCCATGGCGTTGTTTCGGTTGGCCAGTGTGGCGTTGATTATTTGTGGACTCATTGGGCTCAAGGTTTCCACTTAAGCCACTACCGCTATCGCAGGCAAGCCAGCTCCCACCTTTTGAATTGTGAATACAATCAAATGTGGGAGCTGGCTTGCCTGCGATGAGGCCCTGACAAACAACGACAAGCTACCTGACACTCCCGCGTAAACCACCCACCACAGCCTGCAACTGCACCGGCGTTGCCGCCTCCACAGCAATCGGCTCCCCAGCCACCAACACTACCCGCGACCAGATCCGATGGAAGAAGCCCTTGTTCGGATCGCGGCTGAAGAAACTCCCCCACAACCCCTGCAATGCCATCGGGATCACCGGCACCGGCGCCTCCTCCAGGATACGCGTTACCCCACCCCGGAACTCATTCATCTCGCCATCGGCTGTCAGCTTGCCTTCCGGGAAGATGCACACCAACTCGCCATCCTTGAGGTACTGGGCAATGCGCGCGAACGCCTGTTCGTAGATCTGGATGTCTTCATGGCGCCCGGCAATCGGAATCGCCCCGGCGGTGCGGAAGATAAAATTGAGCACCGGCAAGCGGTAGATCTTGTAGTACATGACAAAGCGAATCGGCCGACGTACTGCGCCGCCAATCAACAGCGCATCGACAAACGACACATGGTTGCACACCAGTAACGCCGCGCCTTCATCCGGAATGGCTTGCAGGTTGCGATGCTCCACGCGGTACATGGAATGGCTGAGCAGCCAGATCATGAAGCGCATGGTGAACTCGGGGACGATTTTGAAGATGTAAGTGTTAACCGCGATGTTGAGCAGCGACACCACCAGGAACAGCTCGGGAATCGACAGCTTGGCCACGCTCAACAGCAGGATCGAAACGATGGCCGAGACCACCATGAACAGTGCATTGAGAATGTTGTTGGCCGCAATCACCCGCGCCCGTTCGTTCTCGGCGGTGCGCGACTGGAGCAGCGCATACAGCGGCACGATGTAAAAGCCGCCGAACACACCCAGGCCGAGGATATCGAGCAGCACCCACCACGCCTGGCCGTAGCTGAGCACCGCGAGCCAATCGTTGGGTTGCACGTTCTGCGGGAAGCCGCCGGAGTGCCACCACAGCAGCAGGCCGAACACGGTCAGGCCAAACGAACCAAACGGCACCAGGCCGATTTCTACCTTACGCCCGGAGAGCTTTTCGCACAGCATCGAGCCCAGGGCGATGCCCACCGAGAACACCGTTAGGATCAAGGTCACCACGGTTTCGTCGCCGTACAACCACTCCTTGGCGTACGCCGGGATTTGCGTGAGATAGATCGCACCGACAAACCAGAACCACGAGTTGCCGACAATGGAGCGCGACACTGCCGGCGTCTGCCCCAGGCCCATGCGCAACGTCGCCCACGACTGAGTGAAGATATTCCAGTCCAGGCGCAGTTGCGGTGTCGAAGCCGCTGCGCGCGGGATGCTGCGGCTGGCCAGGTAGCCCAGCACCGCCACGGCCACAATCGCCACCGCCACCACCGGCGCGTAATGGGTGGAAGACATCATGATCCCGGCACCGATAGTGCCGGCGAGAATCGCCAGGAACGTGCCCATCTCCACCAGGCCGTTACCGCCGACCAACTCATCGTCGTGCAAGGCCTGGGGCATGATCGAGTACTTCACCGGGCCGAACAGCGCCGAGTGCGTGCCCATGGCAAACAGCGCCAACAGCATCAATTCAAGATGATTGGTCAGGAAGCCCGCCGCGCCGACGGCCATGATCACGATCTCGCCGATCTTGATCGCACGAATCAATGCGTCCTTGTTGAATTTCTCGCCAAACTGCCCGGCCAACGCCGAGAACAGGAAGAACGGCAGGATAAACAACAAGGCACACAGGTTGACCCAGATGGAGCGGTCGCCCTCGATGGTGAGCTTGTAAAGGATGGCCAGGATCAGCGACTGCTTGAAGATGTTGTCGTTGAACGCGCCCAGCAACTGGGTAATGAAAAACGGCAAGAAGCGCCGCGTGCGCAGCAAGGTGAATTGGGAAGGATGGCTCATCGTCGTCCGTGTTCCTGCGTGGCCTTTATTTATCAGGCCACGACTTTACCTAATCCTGCTTACTTATTCGCTAGCCCGGCAATACAAGGCGAAACAAAAAGCTCGCCTTTATAAGCGCCCTGCACGGTGCGCTTGGCCACGATCAACCACATCAGCGCCAGCGCAACCACCAGCACACTGCCAAACACACTGAAAAACGCCAACTGCAACAGGCTCGCCAATTTAAGCGTGGCCAAGGCGTAAACCCCCAATGGGAAGGTGAAACCCCACCAGCCCAGGTTGAACGGGATACCGGCGCGCAGGTAACGCAGGGTGATCAACACCGCAATCAACATCCACCACAAGCCGAAGCCCCACAGGGTGATGCCCGCAATCAGGCCCAGGCCATGGGCCATTTCACCGACACTGGCCAGGCCATTGGCGGCGAAGATCCCAGGGGCATCCGTACCGAGCAGCAACATGCCCAGGGCACCGGTACCGATCGGGCCCAGCGCCAACCAGCTCGACGCTGCCATGTTGGCGTGAGGCAACTTATGCAAGGCCATGCGCAGCATCAGGATGGTCAGGATGCTGAACGCTACCGGCAGGGAAAACGCCCACAGCACGTAGCTGGTCACCAACATCACTAACTGCGAATGGGCATCGGCCAAGTGCGGCGCGAGCAAGCCGCCGCTGGCCGCTGCCACTTCGGCAGCCACCACGGGCAACAGCCAGACGGCGGTCATCTGGTCGATGCTGTGCTCTTGGCGGGTGAACATCATGAACGGGATCAGTACGCCGCAGGCCAGGGACATGGCGACGTCCAGCCACCACAAGGCTTGGGCCAACGGGATCACATCACCGCCCCAGCGCGGCAGGCCGAACAGCAGCAAGCCATTAAGAATGGTCGCCAGCCCCATGGGGATGGTGCCGAAAAACATCGAGACGGTGGAGTGCCCGAAGATGCGTCGCGCCTCGTGGAAAAACATCACCCAGCGGGCGGCATACAGCACGCTGAACAGCACAAACAGGCCAATGGTGAACAGCCACAGGCCTTCGGCGACAGCGTGCAAGCCGGGCAGGTTGACTGGCAGTTGGGCCAAGGCCAGCGCCAGCACACCGGTGCCCATGGTCGCGGCAAACCAGTTCGGGGTGAACTGGCGAATCACTTCCCGGGGACGGGCCAGGTGACTGAAGGGTTTGTAGCGGTGAGTGGTCGAGCAGGTCATGGGTTAATCCTCTTCCTCATATGAGGTTGAGGCCATGATAGAACCTGATCGAATATCTATATAACGGGTAATATCTCTAACTGTTATCTGTTTTATCTATATTAACCACGATCATGCCCTCGCCCTAGCCTGCGCCGAGTCCCGCCACAACAACCCACCAAGGGCCCCCAGAGACAGCAAGATAAGCACCGCACCGTAGCCGTCCGTGGTCGCGATCAGGCCAAACACACGGCTCAGGTTACCCGCCAACAGCGCCGGCACGCAGAACGCCAGGTAGCTCAATACATAGAACGCCGACATCAGGCCCGCCCGCTCATGGGGCAACGCCAGGCCCACGATACTGCGCACACTGCCCATGAAACCGCCGCCGAAACCCAGGCCTGCGATCACGCTGGCGACAAAGAACAGCCACAGGCTGGCGGTGCTTACGGCAACCAGCAGCAACCCCACGCCCACGGCCAGCAGTGCAGCCGACAGGCGCATGACCCTGTCAGCCGCGTGGTTGCGCAGACTGTAGATCATCACCGCGCCGCTCAAGGTCACCACCGCCACCAGCCCGCCGCCGATCAAGTGCGAGGTCGACCCGGTGGCGACACGTACCAACGACGGCGCCAACGAGGAAAAGAACCCACCCAGCGCCCACACGGCCACATTCAATGGCATCGCCAGCCACAAGGCGCGGCGCGCCTGCGGTGGCACATGCAGAGTTGGCGCCAGGGACTTCAAGGCGCCTGGTATGCGGCTGACCGTTTCAGGCAGGCGCCAGACATAAAGAGCCTGCAACACCATCAAGCCCAGCAGGGTGTAATAGATCAATTGGGTTGGCCACGGCGCGAACTCCACCAGCAGCCCGCTGCCCAGGCCACCACTGGCCATGCCGAGCATCGGTGCGAGGCTGTTGAGCATCGGGCCGCGGACACGGTCGGTATCGAGCAGCGTCGCACTCAATACCGCTGTGGCAGTGCCAGTCGCGAAGCCCTGCAACGCGCGGGCGGCCAGCAGGCAGGCGGTGCTGTCAGCAACGATAAACAGCAGCATCGCCACACTATTGAGCAGCAGCGCGGCGAAGATCACCGGCTTGCGCCCCAGGTAATCCGAGAGCGACCCCACCGTCAGCAGCGCCGCCAGCAGGCTCACGGCATAGACACCAAAGATGGCCGTGAGCATGGCCGCCGAAAAATGCAGGTGGTCTTGATACACTTGGTACAACGGCGTCGGCGCGCTGGAGGCGGCGAGAAAGGTCAGCACCGTGATCACCAGAAACGCCAGGCTGGACCGCTGAGAGATGACACTGGACATGGGCACGCTCCGCTAAAGCTAATATTTTGCTTTTGTGCAGTGTGCTATTCGCTGGCGCTTAAAGCAAATTCTTTGTGTTAAGGTCTTGCCCATGGCGATCAAAGAAGGCCTCCGCCCGGGGGGCCGTAGTGCCCGGGTACAAGAATCCGTCCACAGAGCGGTGCGCGAATTGCTGGAAGCCCATGAGCGTTCCAGCGTCACCGTGCCGATGATTGCGGCATGTGCTGGCGTCACGCCGTCGACCATTTACCGGCGCTGGGGCGATCTGTCAGTACTGCTCGCCGACGTCGCCCTGGCCCGAATGCGCCCCGATACCGAACCGGCCAACACCGGTAGCCTGCGTGGCGACCTGCAAGCCTGGGCCGAGCAATACCTGGATGAGATGAGTTCGGACGTAGGCCGCAATATGATGCGCGACGTGCAAAGCAGCCCTACGCCAGGGTATTGCGTGAGCATCCTGAGTGGGCAGTTGCAGGTGATTGTTGATCGCTATCCGCAGGAACAGCCGCCGAGCGTTGACCATCTGATCAACCTGCTCGCCGCACCGACGGTATTTCGTATTCTGTTTTCGGCCCAACCGTTGGCGGTAGAAGAACTGCATGCCCTGATCGAGCTGGCACTGAAGGCTTAAAGCCCTGCACATAGCAAATGTGGGAGCGGGCTTGCTCGCGAAGGCGTCGTGTCAGTCAATGCATCAGCAACTGATCTACCGCATTCGCGAGCAAGCCCGCTCCCACATTTTGTACCGCGTGCCGTCAGCGGCTAGGTACGCATCCCACGCCCACTCACCAGCAACCGCGCGCAGCCGATATACAAGACGATGGTGGCGACGATCATGAAAGTGATCGCCACACTGATCTTGATATCCGACACGCCCAGAATGCCGTAGCGGAAGGCATTGACCATGTGCAGCACCGGGTTGGCCAGGGACACCGTCTGCCAGAACGGCGGCAGCAAGGTGATGGAGTAAAATACCCCGCCCAGGTAGGTCAGCGGCGTGAGCACGAAGGTCGGAATGATGGAAATATCATCGAAGTTGCGTGCGAACACGGCGTTGATAAAGCCCAGCAGCGAGAAGATCGTCGCCGTCAGCACGACCACTAGAATAGTGACCCCAAGGTGATGCACCTGCAGGTGGGTAAAGAACAGCGACAGCAGCGTCACGATCACTCCCACCATCAGGCCACGCAACACGCCGCCCAAGGTGTAGCCGATGAGGATGGTGTGCGGTGACACCGGCGAGACCATCAGCTCTTCGATGGAGCGCTGGAACTTGCTGCCAAAGAAACTCGACACCACGTTGCCGTAGGAGTTGGTGATCACCGACATCATGATCAGTCCCGGCACAATGTATTCCATGTAGGTGAAGCCACCCATGTCGCCGATCTGCCGGCCGATCAGGTTACCGAAGATCACAAAGTACAGGACCATGGTGATCGCCGGTGGCAGCAGGGTCTGCGGCCAGATCCGGGTAAAGCGCTTCACTTCGCGATAGACAATGGTTTGCAGCGCGACAAGGTTGGGTTGCAGTTCGGAACTCATACCGCCACCTTCGCCAGATTTTTCTCCACCAGGGACACGAACAACTCCTCAAGGCGATTGGTTTTATTACGCAGGCTCAACACTTCGATGTTCTGAGTCGCCAACTGGGTGAACAGCGCGGTGATGCCCATGGCTTTATCCACCTGCACCTCCAGGGTGTGGCTGTCCACCAGCCGGCTTGGGTAGCCGAGCAACTGCGGCGCCACCGACAGGTTGTTCTTCAGGTCGAGCAGGAAAGTTTCCACATGCAACTGGCCCAGCAGGTTGCGCATGCTGGTGTTCTCGACAATGGTGCCGTGGTCGATGATGCCGATGTTGCGGCACAACTGCTCAGCCTCTTCCAGGTAGTGGGTGGTGAGGATGATGGTGATGCCCTTCTCGTTCAGTTCGGTGAGGAAGGTCCACATCGAGCGGCGCAGCTCGATGTCCACGCCGGCGGTAGGTTCGTCGAGGATCAACAGGCGCGGCTCATGCACCAGGGCGCGGGCGATCATCAGGCGTCGCTTCATGCCACCGGACAGCGAGCGCGAAGGCACGTCACGCTTGTCCCACAGGCCCAGTTGGGTGAGGTACTGCTCGGCGCGTTCCTTGGCGACTTTCGCCGGAATGCCGTAGTAGCCAGCCTGGGTCACGACAATGTCGAAGGTCTTTTCGAACTGGTTGAAATTGAATTCCTGGGGCACCACACCAATGGAGCGCTTGAGCGCCGCCGGGGATTTGTCCAGGTCATGCCCGAAGATATTCACCGTGCCGCTGGTCTTGTTGACCAGGGTGGAGAGAATGCCAATGGTGGTGGATTTGCCGGCACCGTTGGGGCCGAGCAAGGCGAAGAAGTCACCTTCGGCAACGTCCAGATCGATACCACTCAGGGCCTGGAAACCGTTGCCGTAGGTTTTGGTTAGCTGCCGGATGGACAGAGCGGAACTCATATGGAAATACGCACCAAAGAAGGGAATAGAAAGAATAGATGAAGGCACACCGCAGGTAGTTCAACCTGCGATGCAGTGCGAGCATGGTGCGTGCCCATGCCGCACAAGTACAGTCACCCGTATTAATAGTGTGTATTAAGTCAACGCGGTCATCACCGCCTTGCGGTAGGCCGGGCGCTGCTGCAGGCGCTGGTACCAGGCCTCCAGATGGCGCATGGCAGGGCGTTCGATGGGCATTTCGAACCAGGCGTAGATGAAGCAGCCCAAGGGGATATCGCCCATGCCGAACGCCTGGCCGGACAGGTAGGGTTGCTCGGCGAGAGCTTGGTCCACGGTTTTGAGCGCATCGATACAGGCTTGGCGCCCGGCATTGATGCTGTCCCAGTTTTGCTGGTCAGCCGGGGTGCGCACGATGCCCCAGAACACCGCCTTGAACGGATCGGCGAGCGTGGAAGTGGTCCAGTCCATCCACTTTTCGGCGTTGGCCCGGGCTTGCAAGTCGCTGGGGTAAAAGTCCGATGCCTGCTTGGCGCACAGGTAACGCACGATGGTGTTGGACTCCCACAGCACAAAGTCGCCATCTTCGATCACCGGTACCCGGCCATTGGGGTTCATGGCCCGGTATTGCGGGGTATCAACCACACCAAAAGCCCCGCCCGCATCAATTGCTTCATAGTCCAGGCCGAGTTCCTCGGCGCACCACAGTGCTTTCCTGACGTTTGATGAATTTTTACGACCCCAGATCTTCAGCATGACCGCGCCTTATCGTTGATGAACATGGCTTGATGAACGCAGCAGCATACGCCGGTTCAGCCGCGGCTTAAATCGCCCTGCATATCGCCGAGCAAGGTCGGCGCATCATCGCCAAACAGGTGCGGGTAGCACTGGCGGATATGCCCGAAGAAAAATGCTTCGGGCACGTCAGCAAATTGCCCGTGGTCCACCACGTACTCCATAGAACGCTGGCCCTGGCGATTGAACGCGTGGAACACGCTGTCGTGCAGCCCATCGAATTCCAACGGCGGCACGTCGAACACCTCGCATAGTTGTTGGTTGAACGCCGGAGTGGCCTTGACCCAGCGGCCGTTCAGGTAAAGCTCGGTATAACCGTGCATGGCGAACACGTCACTTTTGAGCAGGGCGAGCAGCCGCGGTGTGGACAGGTGGTTGCGCACGTCCGCCAGGCCAATGCGTGCGGGAATGCCGCAGTGGCGCGCGCAAGCGGCGAGCAACGTGGCTTTGGGTACGCAGTAGCTTTCGCCGGCCGCCAGGGCGAAGCTGGCGCTCAAGGTGTCGGGGTCACGGCTGAAGGTATAGGGGTTGTAGCGAATTGCCTCACGCACCGCGTAGTAAAGACTGACTGCCTGGTCACTTAAATCCGGGCGGGTTCCGCGATGTTTCTCGGCGAACTCCACCACCACAGGGTGGTCACTATCGATGAAGCGGCTGGGACTCAAGTACGTATTCATGAGCTTGATCTCCGAGGGGAGCCTGGAGTTTAACCACCAGGCCTGCCAGAGAGATAACGACGATTCGGCCAAATGCCGGCGCCGGCTGATGGCTTGCCCAGTACACCTTGTTACACCCTGATCACCCGGCTTGTTCGGATGCCGACTAAGCTCCCTGGTGGTTTCGCCCCTGGTTCACGGAGGATTGAATATGCTGTTGTTGTGGATACTGGTGCTGGTGGTCGGCATTGCCTACCTGGCACACCGCCGTACTGCCCCCCTGCCCGCCCTGGGCGTGGTCGCCGTCTACCTGCTGGCGATGGGCGCCTGGAGCCACGCACCGGGTTGGCTGCTGCTGATCTTCTGGGTCCTCCTGGCCGTGGTGGCCGCGCCTTTGTTGCTGCCTGACCTGCGCCGCCAATACTTCACCAAGCCGCTGTTCAGCTGGTTCCAGAAAGTGCTGCCGCCGATGTCCGAGACCGAGCGCGATGCGATTGATGCCGGTACCGTGTGGTGGGACGGCGAGCTGTTCAGTGGCCGCCCCGACTGGGACAAATTGCTAGCCTACCCCAAGGCGCAATTGACCGAGGAAGAGCAGGCGTTCATCGACGGCCCCACCGAAGAACTCTGCGCCATGGTCAGCGACTGGGAAATCGGCCAGGCCATGGACCTGCCGCCGCAAGCCTGGGAACACATCAAGACCCATGGCTTCTTCGCCCTGATCATTCCCAAGGAGTACGGTGGCAAGGGCTTTTCCGCCTATGCCCACTCCCAGGTTGCCATGAAGCTCGCGACCCGCAGCGGTGACCTGGCCTCCACCGTGATGGTCCCCAACTCCCTCGGCCCGGCCGAACTGCTGCTGCACTACGGCACCGACGAACAACGCAACCACTACCTGCCGCGCCTGGCCCGTGGCGACGACATCCCGTGCTTCGCCCTCACCGGCCCGCTGGCCGGCTCCGATGCGGGCGCCATGCCCGACACCGGCGTGATCTGCAAAGGCGAATGGGAAGGCAAGGAAACCCTCGGCCTGCGCCTGAACTGGGAGAAGCGCTACATCACCCTCGGCCCGGTCGCGACCTTGCTCGGCTTGGCCTTCAAGGCTCATGACCCGGACCACCTGCTGGGTGAAGAAGAAGACCTGGGCATCAGCCTCGCATTGATTCCTACCGACACCCCTGGCGTGGAAATCGGCCGTCGTCACCTGCCGCTTGGCGCCGCCTTCATGAACGGCCCCAACTCCGGCAAGGATGTGTTCATCCCCCTGGAATACCTGATCGGTGGCCAGGAAATGCTCGGCAAGGGCTGGATGATGCTGATGAACTGCCTGTCGGTCGGCCGTTCGATCTCGCTGCCCGCCGTCGGCACCGGCGCCGCCAAGTTCACCAGCCTGGTGACCGGGCAATACGCCCAGGTGCGCGAACAGTTCAACGTGCCGCTGTCGGCCTTCGAAGGCATCCAGGAAGCCCTGGCACGCATTGGTGGCAACGCCTGGCTGATGGACAGCGCGCGCATGCTCACCGCCAACGCCGTGGACCTGGGCGAGAAGCCGTCGGTGCTGTCGGCGATCCTCAAGTACCACCTGACCGAGCGCGGCCGTGAGTGCATCAGCCACGCCATGGACGTGCACGGCGGCAAGGGCATCATCATGGGCCCCAACAACTACCTGGGCCGCAACTGGCAGGGCGCACCGATCTTCATCACCGTGGAAGGCGCAAATATCCTCTCGCGTAACCTGATGATCTTCGGCCAGGGCGCGATTCGCTGCCATCCCTTCGTACTCAAGGAAATGGCCCTGGCCGGCCGCGAAGACCATGACCAGGCGTTGAAGGAATTCGACGGCCTGCTGATGCAACACATCGGTTTTGCCGTAAGCAACGCCGCCAGCACCCTGGTGCTGAACCTGGGCTTCGGCCACTTAGAAAAAGCTCCCGGCAACCGGTTGAGCCAGGGCTACTTCCGTGCCCTGAACCGCCAGGCGGCTGCGTTTGCCCTGCTGGCCGACCTGAGCATGATGTTGCTGGGTGGCGAGCTCAAGCGCCGCGAACGCCTGTCCGCCCGCCTGGGTGATGTGCTCAGCCACATGTACCTGGCGTCGGCGGCGCTCAAGCGTTATCACGACCTGGACTCGCCGGACCATCTGGAGCCGCTGTTTGCCTGGGCCATGGAAGAAAGCCTGGGCGAATCGGAACGCGCATTGGATGAGCTGCTGAGCAACTTCCCGAACAAGGTGCTGGGCTGCCTGCTGCGGGTGATCGTGTTCCCATTCGGGCGTCGTCATACCGGGCCGTCCGACGCTCTGGATGCCGAAGTGGCAGCCGTAATCGGCCGCGCCAAGGGCGACCCGACCCTGGAAGAATTGCTGGCCGGCTGTTATCGCCCGCAATCAGCAGAAGATCCCGTGGGCGCCCTGCAACATGCCTACGACCTGCTCGGTGCCAGCCACCCCTTGCAGAAAAAACTCCACAGTGCGCTCAAAAGCGGCCAGGTCAAGCCGGCTGCCGGCGAGCATGCCATCGACGCGGCCCTGCAGGCCGGCGTGCTGCAACCGGCCGAGGCACAGACCTTGCGCGATGCCGAGGCTGCGCGACGCAAGGTGATCGACGTGGATGATTTCAGCAAGGAAGAGCTGATGCAGGCAGAAGGTAAAGTCCGCTGAGTCGAGCGGTCATATAAAAACGGGCGCGAGAGGCTTATACTCTCGCGCCCGTTTTTGCTTTAGAGGCCTTATCTCGTGTCCAACGTCGTTGCCGATCATCTCGTCTTGCTCGACCACTTGCGCAGCATCCTGGTTGCCGTCGGCGAAGCCGAACAGGTACCCGAGGAAAGCCACTCGCTGTTCCTGGAGCGTTTCGACGAACTGCGCGCCCTGTTGCCAATCGACCCGATCGAAAGCCAGTACCTGGGCCAGGACCTGATGAGCCAGGTCATCCTGCGCTACCCGCAAATCGCCCACCTGGTGCCCCGCGACCTGCTGTGGTTCTTTGGCGGCGACTGCCTGCACTTCATGCCCGACGAAGAACTGGACCTGTACCAGGCCCTGGAAGAACGTCGCTATGAAGCCGAACAGAACGACGAACCGTTCGACTGGAACCAGGAAAAACAACTGCTGGCGATGCCTCAGGACCAGAGCAAGCACTGATGCCAGTATGTAGGAGCGAGCTTGCTCGCGAAAAACGTCAACGATAACGCGTGCTTTCTGAGTAAACGCGGCGCCGGTGAGTTTTTCGCGAGCAAGCTCGCTCCTACAGGTATTAAGGCTTGTCTCCCCCACATTTCCTAACCGCACTCCTACCGCCGCCGTAGCGTGGGCTCCCTGGCCATGCACTCCACCAGATAATCGATAAACACCCGCAACTTCGGCGGCAGGTACCGTGTGGGCGAATGCAGCAACCACGCCTCGCCATGGTACGAGGCAATAAAATCCCACCCCGGCAACACTTGCACCAAATCCCCCGCTTCCAACGCGTGCCGCGCGGTGAAATACGGCAAGCTGGCAATCCCGACATGCTGCAACGCAGCCTCCAGTCGCACTCCGGTGTGGTTCGCCGCATACCGGCCGCGTACGCCGACCGTTACCGCCTTGCCAGCCTGGCGAAACTTCCAGCGTGAATCTCCCGGTGTCTCACCCAGATAGATGCAACTGTGCCCGAGCAGATCATGGGGATGGCTCGGTGTACCGTGCTCGGCCAGGTACTGCGGCGTCGCGCACAGCAAATGTTCGATGGGCAACAGCTGGCGCCCGACCAAGCCTGGCGGTGGGCTGTCGGTGATGCGGATGCTCAAGTCGACGTTGTCGTCGATCAAATCCACATGCCTATCTTCCAAGATCAACTGCACATCCACCTTGGGATAGCGCCGCAAAAATTCCGGCATATGCGGGTGCACCACGAATCGCCCCACCGCTTTGGGCACACTGACCCGCACCAGGCCCTCGGCCTCATGGGTAAATTGCCCACTGATTTCCATCACCGAGCGCGCGGCATTGACCATCTCCTGGCAACGCTTGAACACTTCCTCGCCGCCCTCACTCAGGCGCAGCTTGCGCGTGGTGCGTTGCAGCAGGCGCGTGGCCAGGGCTTGCTCCAGGCGCGAGATACTCCGGCTCACCGCCGAAGGCGAAACACTGAGTTGCCGCGCCGCTTCGGAGAAGCTGCCGGTTTCCACGACCTTGACGAAAATCGCCATTTCACCCAATAACGGCAAAGGAAGATTGATGCTCATGACGCACAGGTCCATTGATAATTGAGCGGATTATCACTCATCTGCGCACTATTTATACTGCCCGCAGAACCCTGATGCGGATGTAGATGATGACCGAGCGCCTGTTTTTTACCCACGACCACCTGACGGCCGAGCTGGAAGTGCTCAGTTGCACCCCGAACGAAGAGCAATTCGCCGTGATTGTGCAGTCGACCATTTTCCACCCCCAAGGCGGAGGCCAGCCGTCCGACACCGGATGGATCGGCGACAGCCAGGTGCTGCGAGTCATGCAGGAAGCCGAACAGGTGGTGCACTACGTCGACCACCCCCTGGAACCAGGACCCGCCATTGCACGAGTCGACGCGCAGCGGCGCGCCTTGCACACGCGTCTGCATTCGGCGGGGCACTTGATTGGCAATGCCGGCGAACGCCTGGGCTGGATGCCGATCAAGGCTCACCACTGGCCCGGCGAAGGCAAGATCACCTTTATCCGTGGCCAGACCGCGCAAGACATGGATGCGCAGACGCTCCAGCAGTGGGTCAACACATGGATCGCCGCCGACTATCCCCGCTATATGACGCTGGAAGATGGCACCCGCGAAGTCGGCTTCGGCGAATTACCGGCTTACGCCTGTGGTGGCACTCATGTCCAAGCGTTGAGCGAACTGGGCCAGGTAACGATTTTGGCGTTGTCAGAGAAAAAAGGCGCACTGTCGGTGCGCTACAGCCTCGTTGACCCCCTGCCACTGTAGGAGCGAACTTGCTCGCGAAGAACGTTAACGATAACGCGGGATACCTGATTCCCATCGGCGCCCTTTGGTTTTTCGCGAGCAAGCTCGCTCCTACAGGGCCACGCTCGGCTGGCCCGATTCATTGATGAACGACTTCAACGTCGACACCGTCGCCGCCGGGTCACGCGGGTCGCTGATCGCACGAAAATTCGTCAGCATGGTGCTGGCCGCCAACTCCACCGACACATACCCGCGCTGGCGGCTGTCGAAGAACTTCACATGGGGGTTGAGCGGCATGATCTTCATGAACGCGTCATAGGGCGGGCCGTCGGAGGTGACCGACGAGCCGACGAACTCGGTAGCGACCACCGCCGAGTCTGGCCTGTCGGCGTCGGCATGCAGGTCGGTGGCCCAGAACGAATGTATATCCCCACCCCAGAACACCGGGTTTTTTACGCGATTGCGCACGATCGACGCCAGCATCCGTGAGCGGTTAGCCATGTAGCCATCCCAACCATCGGCCCAGCGGCCAAGCTTATGATTGGTGAGGTCACGCTGCATCAGCGGCGCCACCAGCAAATCCTGGGCGATGACATTCCACTGCGCCCTGGACTGGGCAAACCCTTGGTCCAGCCAGGCTTCCTGCTGCCAACCGAGCAATGTGCGGGCGGGGTCACGCAGGTCGCTGCAAGGGGTGGTGACAATATGCCCTTGGTGGCTGCCATTGGCTGCGATGCACGGTTGCTCGGAACGGTACTGGCGACCGTCGAGCACATGGAAACGCGCAAGCCGGCCGTAATCCAGGCGCCGGTAGATGCGCATGTCCGGCCCCTTCGGCACGCTGCATGCACGCAGAGGCATGTGTTCGTAAAACGCCTGGTACGCCGCGGCCCGCTGCTTGAGAAACTGCGCCACCGCCACCTTCGGGTCCTGGGACCAGCGGTTGGCGTAGTCATTCTGTACTTCGTGATCGTCCCAGGTCACGACGCTGGGGGCCGCGGCGTGAAGGGCCTGCAGGTCTGGATCAGTCTTGTACAGTGCGTAGCGGTTGCGGTAATCACTCAGGCTTTGCGCATTGCCGCTGCCGTGAGAACGAAACACCTTGCCCGAATCCGCAGCATAGGAACTGTCGTAAATATAATCACCGAGGAAAAACACCAGGTCCGGCTGCTCGGCGGCAAGGTGCCGGTAGGCGCTGAAGTAGCCGCGCTCCCAATGCGAGCAGGACACAAACCCCAGCCGGGCCGAGGCCATGGCCTGCAGCGGCGGCATCGTGCGGGACTGGCCCACCGGGCTCTGCGCACCGAGCCCTTCAAACTGGTACCAATACGGCCGATCCGCGGCGAGCCCCGCCACCTCGACATGCACTGCGTGAGCGAAACGCGGCGTCGCCAGTACTTCGCCCTGCTTCACAATGCGCGTCATCGCCGCATCGCTGGCCACCCGCCAACGCACCGGCACCGAGCGATTCAGGCCGCCACGGCCATCCGCGGCGTTGAACAACGGCGCCAGGCGCGTCCAGATCACAAAGCCATCTGGCAGCGGGTCGCCGGAAGCCACGCCAAGGGTGAACGGATAATCCACCCCGGCACTGCGCGCAAAAGGGCTGAGAATCGAAAACGCGGTAGCGACCGCCAGCCCGCCAAGGACCCGGCGCCGGCCGTGGTCCACTTCGCCGCTCACAGGCAGCGCTCCCAGTCATCACGCACGGTGGCAAACCCGAGCAAATCCTCATACACGCCGTTCTTCAGGAACGCTTGGCGCATGCAGCCTTCATAGCGCAGGCCGATCTTCTCCATGACCCGCGCCGATTCCTTGTTGCGCGCGAAACACTGGCTGCCCACGCGCTGCAACCCCAGCGCCTCGAAGCCGAAGTCCATCACCGCGCTCGCCGCTTCAGCCGCATACCCCTGGTTACGGCAGTGCGCCGCCACCCAGCCACCCAAGTGCCCATAGCGATGGCGAGCATTGATGCGCAGGCTGACCATGCCGACCAATTCGTCGGTGCCGCACACATGCATTCCCAGGTTCAGCAGCTCACCGGCGCGGTACTTATCGGTGGCCCCGGCAATAAAATCCTGGGCGGTTTCCAGGGTGTAGGGCGATGGAATGTTCGCCGTGTTGTCGGCAATTTTCGGCCCGTTGGCAAGCGTGAAAAGCACCTGCGCCTGGTGCATTTCCAGGGCGCGCAACAGCAGTCGCGCGGTCGTCAATTGAGGCAGTGCGGTGGGCATGGGAGCCGGCTCTCAAGATAAATTTCTCAAGCATGTATGCCCCAAGTGTCAGTTTCATTACGCCCGAAAACTGACCGGTAAGTTTTCTGAAAGACGCGTCCTAGAGCCTCTAAACGGTCAATTAAAGTTAACCAATCGGTCATTTTTGGCTGTTAGCGTTCTGCCCCTAATTCAATGACGGGGTAACGGAATGAGAACCTGGGACGAACCCAAGAAACGCAAGGCGCACATCGAGCTGATCCCGATGATCGACGTGATGATGTTCCTGCTGGTGTTTTTCGTACTGGTGAGCCTGAACGTGATTCCCGCGCTCGGCATGAAGACCCAATTGCCCAGCGCCAGCAGTTCGCAGCAGCTCAAGCCGCAAAACAAATTCATCCTCACCCTGGGCCTGGAAGGCCAGTTGCAACTGGACGGCAAGGACCTGACCGTGGAGGCCCTGGTGCCGGCGCTGAAGGCTGCCGAAAAGCCCGATACCAAGTCGACGATCATCGTCAACAGCGACAAAGGCGTGGAGGTTTCGCGCCTGGTGGAAGTGATGGACACCCTGCGCCTGGGTGGCTTCACCTCCGTGTCCATCGCCACGCGTAAGTCCTGATCATGTACGTTCTGTTTCGTGCGCGTCAGCTGCTGGGCAGTGTCCCGGCCCTGATCGCCCTGGTGCTGATTGCACTGGGTATCCAGTCCCAGACGTTGAAGGTCGAGCCGGTGTATGACGAGTCGGCGGTCGAATTGGCCTTGGTCGAGCCGGAACCGGAGGTCATACCGGAACCGGTGGTGGAGCAAGAACCGCCACCGCCAGTGATCGAAGAGGAAGAGGCCGAGCCGGCGCCCCCGCTACCTGCGCCCAAGCCGCTGCCCAAACCCAAACCCGAACCCAAGCCAAAACCTGTGCCCAAGCCGGCGCCCGTGGTCGCCAAGCCCGCACCGACGCCGCCACCGGTGGCCGCCAAGCCAGCCCCGGCCGCCGTCACCCAAGCGGCACCGACGCCCGCCCCACCGGCGCCACCGAAGGTCGATGGCCAGGCCCTGGAAAGCGGTTACCTCAAAGGCTTGCGCAACGAACTGGACACCTACAAGCAGTACCCCACCGGGCGCCAGGCGTCCCTCGAACGCCCGAGCGGCGAGGTGGTGGTGTGGTTGCTGGTAGACCGTCAAGGCCGTGTCCTCGACTCGGGTTTACAAACCCAGGCCTCGAGCATGCTGCTCAACCGGGCCGCCACCAACAGTTTGCGTCGCATCAAGCAAGTCAAACCGTTTCCCGAGCAAGCCTTCGGGGGGCGCAATGAACAGCGCTTCACCGCCACCTTCAACTACAGCGTGCAATAAGCACCCGACACCAGGACGACAGTGATGAAGTTCACCCGTATTCATCTGGCACTTGTGGCCGCGACCAGCATGACCCAGGGAATGGTCATGGCAGAGACCAGCGACGTCGGTACCATTGGGGTACAAGGCAAGGCGACCGCAGGAGGCGGTTACATGGTGCCGGAGGAAAGCATCAAGGGCCGCTCCACGGTGACCAAGGAAGCACTGGATAAACAGGCGGCCACCGGCAATGCCATCGACAAGCTCAAGTACACCCCAGGCTTGAACATCTCCAGTGAAGACAACACTGGCCTGTCGGGCTTTCGCTTCACCATGCGCGGCATGAACTCCGACCAGGTGGGCATGTCGGTGGACGGCATGCCGATCAACGACTCCGGCAACTACGCGCTGTACTCCAACCTGCTGGGCGACCCGGAAAACATCGACCAGATCTTCGTCACCCAGGGCGCTTCGGAGTCCGACGGCCCGCACATTGGTTCCAGCGGCGGCAACATTGGCATCGTGACCATTCGCCCGACCAAGGAAACCGGCGCCTTCGTCAAACAGGTCGTCGGCAGCAATGCCACGCGCAAGACCTTTGCCCGCCTCAATACCGGCGAAATCAACGGCCTGAGCAACTGGCTGTCGGTGTCCCATACCGAAGGTGAGATGTGGCGCGGTTCGGGCGCGGTACGCGCGGACAAGGTGGAGTGGAACAGCTTTTTCGACGCTGGCAATGGCAACACCGCCAACCTGATCCTCAAGTACCACGAGCAGGACAACAACAGTTACAGCCAGTTGACCAAGGCGCAGTTCCAGCAATATGGCCGCAAGTACGACCCTTATCCGGCAACACCCAGCGTGGGCAGCAACGGCAAGTACAACAGCTATTACGGCCTGGCGCAGAACCCGTTCCAGACGTTCACCGCCGTGCTCAACACCCAGTTCAAACTGGCCGATAACCTCGCGCTGTCGGTGATCCCGTATTACTACTGGGGCAATGGCAGCGGCGTCGGATCATCCAGCTATGCCCTCAACCGTGGCTCCAACCAGGGCGGTGTGTTCGACCTCGGCAACCTGCCCACCGCCGCCCAATACAACGCCGACGGCACACCCAACAGCGGCGTGTACTACCGCCCTTCACGCACACAAACCTGGCGTCCGGGTATCACCACCAAGCTGACCTGGGACCTGGGCGACCACAGCCTGCAATTCGGCTACTGGTACGAGCGCGCACGCCAGAGCCAGACCCAGCCGTTCATTCCGCTCAAGAGCAACGGCAAGCCAGTGGACACCTGGCCTGATTCCAACAGCGCCATCGTCGATGCCAACGGCAACACCGTGCAGGGTCGCGACCGTTTCACCGTCACGCCGGCGCAAAAGGTCTGGGCCCAGGACACCTGGTACATCAACCCGGACTGGACCTTCATCGCAGGCCTGGCCTACATGAACGTCGAGCGTGAAGGCACCAACCACGGCAGCCTCAACGAACGCCCGGAAAAACGTAACCAGACCTACAACAAACTGCTGCCCAACGCCGGCCTGAAATACCAGCTGGACGAGCGTGACCAGTTGTTCTACAGCCTGTCGCGCAACATGCGCGTGCCGCAGAACTACGTGCTCTACGACAAAGGCGCCGGCTCGATCGACGCCGAACCGGAAACCAGCTGGAACCATGAACTGGGCTGGCGCTACAGCGGCGACGACATGAACCTGGCCGCCACCCTGTTCTACATGGACTTCAAGAACCGCCAGGTTTCGTCCCGGGACATCAACGGTGACTTTGCCGACATCAACGCCGGCTCCGTGGTCAACAAAGGCCTGGAACTGGAGTGGAGCGGCCAGTTGCCCCACCACTTCAATTACTACACCTCCTACACCTACACCAAGGCCGAGCAGCAGGATGACCTGACCGTCTACAACGCCGGCAAACCCATCGTGCTGCCCACCAGCGGCAAGCAGTTCGCCAACGTGCCCAAGAACATGCTGGCGGCCAACATCGGTTATGACGACGGCCGCTTCTACGGCACCTTCGGCGGCAAGTACACCAGCAAGCTCTACGGTGACCTGACCAACGACGAGGCGATTTCCGGCCGCACCGTGTTCAACCTCGGCGCCGGTATTTACCTGCCGGTGGACAAGAAAGTGGTCAAGGACGCGACCGTGCGCCTGAACGTCGACAACCTGTTCGACAAGAAATACCTGGACGGCGTGTACACCACCAAGACCAACGCGGCCAGCTACAGCGGTTTCCGCGATGGCGACCCGGCATACATCGTCGGCCTGGACCGCACCGTCACGGTTTCGCTGGAAGCGAATTTCTAAGACTCACCCAAGAGGAACACCATCATGGATATGAACCTGCTCCACGACGTCACCTTCTATGTGATGTACGCGGCGATGGCCATTGCGATCTTCATCGCCATCGAACGCGGCATCTACTACGCCTACGTGCACCGCCAGGCTCGTGCGTTGATCGACGCCCTGGGCGCCAACGTGCACAGCGAGCGTGACTTGCCGGAGAACCTGACCCGTCGCGACAGCCTGCCGCTGAACATGATCTTGCCGGTGCTGGCCCAGAAGGCAACCCACGGCTCGCGCAAAGACCTGGACGACGAAGTCGATACCCAGTACCTGAAGACCCGCGCCCCACTGGCTCGCAGCCTGTGGATTATCGAGACCATCACCACCGCCGCCCCCCTGCTGGGCCTGCTGGGCACCATTCTGGGCATCATCGACACCTTCAAGGCGCTGGCTACCGCGGGCGTGTCGGACCCTGGGCAGATTTCCGGGGGTATCGGGACGGCGTTGTTCGCCACGGGATTAGGTATCGCCATCGCGCTGTTCTGCGTGGTGTTCCACAACTTCTTCCAGGACAGCCTGGAGCGTATCAACGACCAGTTGAAGATCCTGTTGATCCGCGCCGCCACCGGCGCCCGCGCACAGGATGAAGTGACCCATCGCGTGCCCACCCCGCTGCACAGCCGCACGGCTTGACCTACAGGGCGGGCGCCTCAGGCGCTCGCCTTTTCCTTTGGTGCGATGAGACACTTATGCCCCTTTCGATAAAGTTGCGTATCGCCGGCCTGACCGGCTTGCTCCTCAGTCCGCTGGCCCAGGCGGACTTTTCCATTCCAGGCTTTGAACTGGTGCATACCGTACCCATGGACACCGCCCTGGGCACCGACGATTTGCGCCAGCCCGGCCCGGTATGGATCGAGCTGTTCGACGGCGCCAAAAGCCACATTGATATCGGCCAGTTCTACGCCGCGGACCACCCTGGCTCGGTGATGAACAAGGTACTCGAACACTTGGAAGCCGCCGGCAAACGCGGCGTGAAGATTCGTTTCCTACTCGAAGAAAAAGGCATCAAGCTCTCGGACGCCGCCACCCTGGAACGCTTGCGCGCCATTCCCAACCTGACCTTGCGCGTGCTGCCCTACGGGCAACTGAGCGGCGGCATCATCCACGCCAAGTACCTGCTGGTGGATGGCAAGCAGGCGTTTGTTGGCAGCCAGAATTTCGACTGGCGCGCCTTGGAACATATCCACGAAACCGGGCTGCGCATCACTGACGAAACGGTGGTGGGCCAGGTGCAGGCGATCTTCGAGCAAGACTGGCAAGCCCAGGCCGCGCTGGCTGGTAAACAACCGGTGCCGCTACCCGCTAACGGCCCGGCCCCCGCACGTACCGGCAACTACCTGGTGGCCAGCCCCCAACGCTACAACCCGCCCGGCGTGGGCGACTCACAGCTGGAACTGCCGCGCCTGCTGGGAGAAGCCAAGAAAGAAGTGCGCGTGCAATTGCTCGACTACGCGCCGCTGTCCTACGGACCGGATCGAACCCGGCCGTACTACGCCGTGATCGACAACGCCGTGCGCGCCGCCGCTGCCCGTGGCGTGTCGATCAAGCTGATGGTGTCCAACTGGAATACCGACCCACTGGAGCTGCCTTATCTCAAAAGCCTGGCGGTGCTGCCCAATGTCGAAATCAAGATCGTCACCCTACCCGAGGCCAAGCAGGGCTTTATCCCTTATGCCCGGGTGATCCACAGCAAAACCATGGAGATCGACGAGCAAGTGGCATGGGTCGGCACCAGTAACTGGTTGGGCGGTTATCTGGATAATTCGCGCAATCTGGAGGTGGTGATGCACAGTGAGGCGATGGCCAGGCGTGTAGGCCAGTTGCATGAGCAACTGTGGGATGGGCCCTATGCCAAAGCGCTGGATGTGTCGACCGACTATGCGCCTCCCCACCCAGGTACGCGGTAAGTGACGGCGCGCAGGCACGGTGTTGTGTTTTCCTGATTGGCCGCTAGTCTTAGCATTTTCCGGTCGCAGCTTTAGCGGTGCTGCGTCCGGAGTCCACTGCCACGAGACCACAGTCATGAATACCGCTTTTCTTCGCACCACCTGTACGCTGCTTATGCTGGTCTCCCTTGCAGCCTGCATCAACAGCCGTCAGCCCATCACGCTAGTCACCCTCGCCGACGGTACCCGCGGTTTGAAGAGCGCGGTTGATATTGGCCCGCCTGGCCCTTCCCAGGGCGATCTTTTCGTGTTCGACCAACCACTGATGGATCAGGACCGCCGTGATATCGGCAGCAACAGTGGCTACTGTGTCAGCACACGGCCAAGTGTTCACAGCCAATGCCAATGGACGTTACTGTTCTTCGGCCCAGGTGGCGCTGTCGCAGGTACCGTGGTAGTCGCCGGCCAGGAACTGGAAGCCGGAAAATCCGTGGTCGCCGTCATCGGCAGCACAGGCACCTATGCTGGCTCCACCGGAGAAATGAGCTCCGAACCCAACCCCGATGGTACGTTCACTCAGACCTTGTATTTGGTTCGGCCCTAACTCTGAAAAAGCCAGCGGCTAACGAACGGCGCGTTTATTAGAGTAAGATTTTTCCTTATTCAAGGTCTCCCCTACTGTTCCTTTGCAGTGTTAGTGTGTGGAATTGTTTCTGACATAATGATCAGAATACTTCCTACATTCACTTTGCAAAGGAATGCCTTTAATCATGCACTTTCCACTGAAAAAACTGGTGGCTGCCACCGTGTTCGCCGCGAGCCTTTCGGCAGTCGCCACACCTGCATCCGCCAACATCACCGCAGACCAAAGCACGGCAATCCTGAAGCATTTCAGCGAGACACCGGTCACCGATTTCCGCAGCTTCCTCGGCACCCTGGCTAAGGGCGAACTGGGTAAAACCGCCGACACCGACCCGGCTGTCAGCGCGTTTCTGGGCAACAAAACCCTGAACGCCGAGCAGCAGAACGAGATCAATCGCCTGTTGGGCATTTACACCCGCGTTAAATATGGCAAAGCCGCGCTCGAAACCCTGCGCGAATTGGTGGAGATCCCCACGTTTAACGTGGACGGCCTGCCACAGTACAAAAACCCGGAATTCCTCAAGATCGCGGCGAAGATCGAGGCCCTGGCCAAGTCCTTCAACCTGAACTTCCGTAACGTCGATAACCGCGTGTACGAAGTCTCCCTGGAAGGCAGCAGTGATGAAGTCGTGGGTGTGCATGCCCATGCCGATGTGGTGCCCGTGACTCCGGAAAACTGGGTACTGCAAGACGGTACCAAACTCGACCCGTTCAAGGTCACGCTGATCGGCGACCGCATGTATGGCCGGGGTACCGAGGATGACAAGAACGGCATCGTCGTGGCGATGTACGCCATGAAGGTGATCAAGGAAGAACAGCTGCCGCTGGCGCGCACCTTCAAGCTGTTGGTGGACACCACTGAAGAAACCGCCGGTGATGCCATTCCTTACTACTTCGAACGCAATCCCGTTCCGCAATACAACCTGGCGCTGGATGGCGGTTATCCGGTGGTGATCGCCGAGAAAGGCTCGGGTACGGTCATGGCCACCTTCCCGGTGCGCAAGGGCGAAGGCAAAGGCGCGGAAATCATCGCGATGACCGGCGGCAAGGCGAACAACCAGATTCCATCGGCCTCGGTGGCCACGCTGGTCAGCGATACCCCCGCCGAACTGGCCGCCAGCCTGCAACAGGCCGGTGCTGACTATGCCAAGCGCAATGGTGGCAATTTCCAAGTGACGGCCAAGGTCGATGGCAAGGACGTCAAACTCACGGTTACCGGCGTATCCGCTCACTCTTCCGAGCCTGAAACCGGGGTCAACCCGGTGGCGCGTATGCTGGAGCTGATCCACAGCCTCGACGGCAAGATCGCCCTCCAGCACAACCACATCACCGATGCCGCGCGGTATGCCGCCGACAACTGGGGCCTGGATTACCTGGGCGGTAAATTGGGTGTGGCCTACGCGGATGATTTCATGGGGCCGTTGACCACCTCGCTGACGTTTGTGGGGCAGGATGACAAGGCCTTCAAACTGGCCGTGAACCTGCGCGCACCGAAAGGTAAAACGCCGGAGGCGCTCAAGGCGCAAATCGAGCAGAAGCTGAACACCTGGGACAAGAACGCCAAGGTCAACGTGAGCTTCACTTACTCGCTGGACACGCCGATGTACCGCAACCCTGAAGGCGAATGGGTAAAAGCCTTGCTGGCAGTGGCCACTGAAAACCTGGGCATGGCGCACAAATTCGGCACCTCGGCCGGCGCAACCTCGGTGCACGACCTGCCCAACGGCGTGCAATTCGGCCTGGCCCGCCCGGAAGAGAAGTACACCGGGCACACTGACAGTGAGTTCAAGACGGTTGAACAGTTCTTGCTGGACCTGCAGATCGTCACCGAAATGATGGGCCGCGTCGGGCAGTTGCCGAAGCTCTGACCCATGTGGAACCCCAGCGAGGCTGCGATCGCGGCGGCACAGGCAAAATCTTCAGCGCCTGAACCACCGCTATCGCAGCCTCGCTGAAGCTCGACAGCTCCCACAGGGGATTGGTGGTGCTGGGTTGATCTCGGTTCACTGGGCTATCGCGCCAAACACAACTCCCGACAACAACACCGCCCAAATGTGGGAGCTGTCGAGCCCAGGCGAGGCTGCGATGGCGGCGGCACAGGCAACATCTTCAGCGCCTGAACCACCGCTTTCGCAGCCTCGCTGAAGCTCGACAGCTCCCACAGGGGATTGGTGGTGCTGGGTTGATCTCGGTTCACTGGGCTATCGCGCCAAACACAACTCCCGACAA
>NZ_NKRF01000062.1:0-60559 GCF_003408955.1 Pseudomonas sp. GL93 | reverse complement strand
TCATCGGTGTAGTTACGGCGAGTGGATGGATACATGGCAACCTCCAAGAGAACGATTTAAGTATCGCTTCTTGGCGTCCGTTGTCACGGGACAGGCCCACCGAATACCTGTAGGAGCGAGCTTGCTCGCGAGGAACCTGAGGACGCCGCGTATTTCCGGAAGCACGCGTCATCATTGGCGATTTTCGCGAGCAAGCTCGCTCCTACAGTGGCTCGGAGTCAGCTGAGGGCTTTTTCGATGGCCTGGATGATGGAGGGATCTTCGGGCGGCGTACGTGGTGAGAAGCGCGCAAGGACGCGGCCATCTTTACCCAACAGGAATTTCTCGAAGTTCCAGGTGATATCCCCGGGGAATTCAGCGCCCTCGCCCGCCAGCAAACGGTACAACTGATGCCGATCAGGGCCGTTGACCTCGATCTTGCTGCCCAGTGGAAAAGTCACGCCGTAATTCAGGCTACAGAACTGCTGAATCTGCTCCTCGGTGCCCGGCTCCTGGCCTGCAAACTGGTTGCATGGCAAGCCGAGCACTGTGAACCCCTGGTCCTTGTACTGCTGGTAGAGGCTCTCCAACGCCGCGTATTGCGGGGTCAAACCACACTTGGACGCCACATTGACCACCAGCACGACTTGGCCCTTGAAAGGCGCCAGCGGTAGCGCTTGTCCGTCCAAGGCTTTGAGTTTCAGATCGTGGAAAGCACTCATGACGAACTCCAGATATCCCATGTTCTTTGCATTGCAGCCCTTCGGAGCTTACAACCGGCAAAGCTGCAATCATAGACGCCGGTGACGAAACTCGCCTGCCGGTTACTGAGCGGTCGGCCAGGGCAAAATCGGAATCGCCGTCACCGCATTCTGCGGGCTGCCTTCGATCAGGCGGTCGCTGTAGACCAGATACACCAGGGTGTTGCGCTTCTTGTCGAGGAAACGCACGACCTGCATGGTCTTGAACACCAGCGAGGTGCGCTCCTTGAACACTTCGTCGCCGTCCTTGAGCTCACCCTTGAAGTGGATAGGGCCCACCTGGCGGCAAGCGATCGAGGCCTCGGCACGGTCTTCGGCCAGGCCCAGCCCGCCCTTTACCCCGCCAGTCTTGGCGCGGGACAAGTAGCACGTCACGCCATCGACCTTGGGGTCGTCAAACGCTTCGACCACAATCCGGTCGTTAGGGCCGACAAACTTGAACACCGTCGAGACCTGGGCGATTTCTTCGGCCGAGGCCAGCAGTGGCATGAGCAATAACAGGCCGAGTAATCCCTTCATTACACGCATCGGGTATTCCTTTCGTTTAAACCAGGATGAGGTTGTCGCGGTGCACCAGTTCCGGTTCCGCCATGTAACCCAAGAGTCCGACAATCGCGTCAGACGATTGTCCAATAATCTTCTGTGCTTCAAGGGCGCTGTAGTTGGCCAGGCCACGGGCAATCTCACGACCGTCCGGCGCGACGCACACCACCATCTCACCACGGCGGAAGCTGCCCTGCACCAGCTTGACGCCCACCGGCAGCAAGCTCTTGTTGCCTTGGGACAACGCCGACACCGCGCCCTCGTCCAGCACCAGGGTGCCACGGGTTTGCAGATGCCCGGCCAACCACTGCTTGCGCGCCGCCAGCATGCCGCGTTCCGGTGATAGCAGCGTACCGATGCGCTCACCGGCCTTGAGGCGATCCAGCACACGCTCCAGGCGCCCACCAACGATGATGGTATGGGCACCGGAACGCGCAGCCAGGCGAGCGGCGCGCAGTTTGGTCTGCATACCGCCACGGCCCAGGGCACCGCCGACACTGCCGGCGACCGCATCCAGTGCCGGGTCATCGGCGCGGGCTTCGTAGATAAGCTGGGCATCGGGGTTGTTGCGCGGGTCGGCGTCGAACATGCCATCGCGGTCGGTGAGGATCACCAACAGGTCGGCCTCTACCAGGTTGGCCACCAGGGCGGCCAGGGTGTCGTTGTCACCGAAGCGGATTTCGTCGGTGACAACGGTGTCGTTCTCGTTGATGACCGGGATGACCTTGAGCTCCACCAGCGCGCGCAAGGTGCTGCGAGCGTTGAGGTAGCGCTTGCGGTCGGACAGGTCGTCGTGGGTCAACAGCACCTGCGCCGTGTGGCGGCCGTGCTCGGCAAAGCTGGATTCCCAGGCTTGCACCAGGCCCATCTGGCCGATGGCAGCGGCGGCTTGCAGTTCGTGCATCGCGCTGGGTCGCGCGGTCCAGCCGAGGCGGCTCATCCCGGCGGCAACCGCTCCGGACGACACCAGCACCAACTCAACGCCTGCTTCATGCAAGGCCACCATCTGCTCGACCCAGACGCTCATGGCTGCGCGATCCAGACCTTTGCCATCCGCCGTCAACAGCGCACTGCCGATTTTCACGACCCAGCGCTGCGCACCTGTCACTTTGCTCCGCATCATCTTCAACCTTAGAGTGAGGGCCGCGCGACCCAGCGCTGCCCATAACGTTATACCCGGATACCAAAACGCCGCTCCAGGGAGCGGCGTTCAAGTTTATCGCAACGGATCAGTCACGCACGTAAATGATTTCCGGACCGTCTTCATCATCCACGTCTTCTTCGTCCCAATCATCGTCGCCGATGTCGTGGACCGACTTCACGCCGCTGCGGCGCAGGGCGCGCTGGTCGTCCAGGGCCTGCAACTGGGCACGGGCCTCGTCTTCGATCTGCTGGTCGAGTTCGGCGAGTTCGGCCTTGTACACCGGGTCGGCCGCCAGGCGGTCGGCACGGTCTTCCAGGTAACGCATGATGTCGCGGGTCAGGCGCTCGGTGCCTTCTTTGGCGATGGCCGAGATGACATAAACCGGACCTTCCCACTCCAGGCGATCAACGATCTCCTTGACGCGCTCTTCGTGCTCTTCTTCAAGGATCTGGTCGCACTTGTTCAGTACCAACCAGCGATCGCGCTCGGCCAGGGCCGGGCTGAACTTGGTCAGCTCGCTGACGATCACTTCGGCGGCATCGGCGGCACTGGTGTCATCCAGCGGCGCCATGTCGACGAGGTGAAGCAGCAAACGGGTGCGGGACAAGTGCTTGAGGAAGCGGATACCCAGGCCCGCGCCGTCGGAAGCGCCTTCGATCAAGCCAGGAATGTCGGCAACCACGAAGCTTTTCCAGCGGTCGACACTGACCACGCCCAGGTTTGGCACCAGGGTAGTGAACGGGTAGTCGGCAACTTTCGGCTTGGCGGCCGATACCGAGCGGATGAAGGTACTTTTACCCGCGTTCGGCAGGCCCAGCAGGCCCACGTCCGCCAGTACTTTCATTTCCAGCTTCAGGTCGCGCTGCTCGCCCGGCTTGCCCGGCGTGGTCTGGCGCGGTGCACGGTTGGTACTGGACTTGAATCGGGTGTTACCCAGACCGTGCCAGCCACCCTGCACAACCATCAGTTTCTGGCCGGCCTTGGTCAGGTCGCCAATCACTTCCTGGGTCGCGGAGTCGATGATCGTGGTGCCGACCGGTACGCGCAGTACCAGGTCTTCACCTTTTTTACCGGTGCAGTCGGTGCTGCCGCCGTTGGAGCCACGCTCGGCATCGAAATGCCGGGTGTAACGGTAGTCGACCAGAGTATTGAGGTTCTCGTCGGCCATCATGTAGATGGAACCACCGTCACCGCCGTCACCGCCGTTCGGGCCACCGTTTTCGATGAATTTTTCGCGACGGAAACTCATGCAACCGTTACCGCCGTCGCCTGCTTTTACTCGGATGGAAACTTCATCAACGAACTTCATAACAAAACGCCTCTCGCCGCGTGGACGAGCTTAAGAAACCAAGACATAAGACTCTTGCAAAAATGAGCGCAGCGACCTCAATCAGCGACCGCAAACCAGCGCCTGAGCTCATCACAGACAGCTTTGCAAGAGACTCACTCCACAAACGAAAAAGCCCCGTCGCAAGACAGGGCTTTCCCAGCGATCTCGCAATTAAGCTGCGACAACGCTCACGTAACGGCGGTTGAACGCGCCCTTTACTTCGAACTTGATCACGCCTTCGATTTTAGCGAAGAGGGTGTGATCTTTACCCATGCCAACACCGTAACCGGCGTGGAATTGGGTGCCGCGCTGACGCACGATGATGTTGCCCGGAATGATTTTCTGGCCGCCATACATCTTCACGCCAAGGCGTTTGGCTTCTGAGTCGCGACCGTTACGGGTACTACCACCAGCTTTTTTGTGTGCCATGAGTCAATTCTCCTAGTGAGGAATTAGGCTGAAATTAAGCCTGAATACCGGTGATTTTGATCTCGGTGTACCACTGGCGGTGGCCCATACGCTTCATGTGGTGCTTACGACGACGGAACTTGATGATGCGGACTTTATCGTGACGACCTTGGGAGATCACTTCAGCCACAACGGTAGCGCCAGCAACAACTGGAGCGCCGATGTTCACGTCATCGCCATTGGCGACCAACAGAACGCGATCAAAAGTAACGGATTCGCCAGTAGCGACTTCCAGTTTCTCGATCTTCAGGTATTCACCTGGGGCGACTTTGTATTGCTTGCCACCAGTAACAATTACTGCGTACGACATGGTATTTCTCCGATAATCCTGCTCACCCAGCGCTTTATAAGAAGAGGTATTGGCTGGCATGGCTGCATGGGATGGACGTCCCGAATGCAATTGCGTAAGGCAGGTGCTGCCCAGGAAGTTCAGGGTGCGCGATTGTACGCAAGCTATGGGAGGCTTGCAAGGGGCCGTCTATCGCGCCTTGACACCCGGGGGTCAGGGTCCTAGCATGCCGCGCAACCCTTCTGGAGCGACTGTCGCTGATGCAACCCCAAGCTTTCTACCGCGCGGTCGCGGACGATTTTAGCGCCGTCGACGGCATCATCAAGCAGCAGCTGACGTCAAAAGTGCCGCTGGTCTCCAAAATTGGCGACTACATTACGTCGGCGGGCGGCAAACGCCTGCGTCCTTTATTAGTGTTGCTGTGCGGCAAGGCCCTGGGCCGTCAAGGCGACGACCTGCGCCTGCTGGCTGCCACGATCGAATTCCTGCACACCGCCACCCTGCTGCATGACGACGTGGTCGACATGTCCGGCATGCGCCGTGGCCGCGAGACTGCAAACGCCATGTGGGGCAATGCGCCCAGCGTGTTGGTAGGCGACTTCCTGTATTCGCGCTCATTCGAAATGATGGTCGAGCTGGGCTCGATGCCCGTGATGAAGATTCTTTCACAGGCCACACGCATCATCGCCGAAGGCGAAGTGTTGCAGCTGTCCAAGGTCCGCGACGCCAGCACCACTGAAGAAACCTATATGGAAGTGATTCGCGGCAAAACCGCGATGCTCTTCGAAGCCTCTACCCACAGTGCCGCCGCGCTGTGTGGCGCCACCGCCGAACAGGCCGAGGCCCTGCGCACGTTCGGTGATCACCTGGGCGTGGCGTTCCAACTGGTGGATGACCTGCTCGACTACAAGGGCGACGCCGAAACCCTGGGCAAGAACGTCGGTGACGATCTGGCCGAGGGCAAGCCGACCTTGCCGTTGATCTACACCATGCGCGAAGGCACGCCGGAACAGGCCGCCCTGGTGCGCAAGGCGATTCAGAAAGGCGGAATCGAAGACCTGGAGGCCATCCGTGCCGCTGTGGAAGCCTCGGGTTCCCTGGAGTACACCGCGCAACTGGCGCGTGACTACGTGGCGCGGGCGATCACCTGCCTGCAAGCGCTGCCGGCCAGTGAATACCGGGATGCCCTGGTTGAACTGAGTGAGTTTGCGGTCGCCCGTACTCACTGATTCCGCGCTGTTTAATGTGGGAGCTGGCTTGCCTGCGATGACTGGAGTGAATTCACTGCCGCTATCGCAGGCAAGCCAGCTCCCACATTAGGACGAGTCCAACCCCACCCGCGCTTAAAACCCTATATAATGTGCGACTTTTAGCCATCCCTGACTTTCTAGGAGCTTTAGTGAGCACGTTGCCACCCTGCCCAAAATGCAATTCCGAATACACCTACGAAGACGGCGCCCAGCTGATCTGCCCGGAATGCGCCCATGAGTGGTCCGCCAATGGCGAGGCCGAAGTGGCCAGCGATGAAACAGTGAAGAAAGACTCTGTGGGTAATGTCCTGCAGGACGGCGACACCATCACCGTAATCAAGGACCTCAAGGTCAAAGGCACTTCCCTGGTGGTCAAGGTCGGCACCAAGGTCAAGAACATCCGCCTGTGCGACGGCGACCACGATATCGATTGCAAGATCGACGGTATCGGCCCGATGAAACTCAAGTCCGAGTTCGTGCGCAAAGTCTGATCCTGCTGCATTCCATCCCGCGCCCGCCGCGGGATGGCGTTTTGCCCTCTGCGTTGATCGAACGCAATACCCACACAGAAAAAAACAGAAACTGCCAATAGACGCTTGCTATTCTACGAATAAGAATTATTCTCATTGAAACTCATCAAGGAGAACGACCATGACTTATTTGATAGATGCCTGGCTGGACCGTCCACACCCTTACCTGCGAATCCTGCATCGGGAAACCGGTGAAGTCTGCGCGGTACTTGAAGAAGAAGCGCTGAACGAGCTGCAGGATCAGGGCGATCTGGACGTCAATGGCCTGAGTTCCAGTGAGCCTGGAGTGCTGAAGGAAGTGGTGAGGAATCTGTTTCTGTTCTGCTATGCGCGAGCGTTGCGCCCGGCGACGGAGCTCAATGGCAAGTTCCATCCATGAGAAACAACTGCCAATACTGTAGGAGCGAGCTTGCTCGCGAAGAACGTCAACGATAGCGCGTAAAGCCTGGTTTAACGCGGTGCCGTTGATATCTTCGCGAGCAAGCTCGCTCCTACAGGTACGGGTCTTACAGAACGTCGAGCAGCTCGACGTCGAATACCAGAACGCTGTGCGGCGGGATGCTGCCAACGCCTTGAGCGCCGTAAGCCAGTTCGCTCGGCACGTACAGGCGCCATTTGCTGCCGGCATTCATCAGTTGCAGCGCTTCGGTCCAGCCAGCGATCACGCCGCCAACCGGGAACTCTGCAGGCTGGCCGCGCTCGTAGGAGCTGTCGAACACAGTGCCGTCGATCAAGGTGCCGTGGTAGTGGGTACGCACTTGATCTTCACGGGTCGGCTTGGCGCCGGTGCCGGCAGTCAGCACTTCAAATTGCAGGCCGGAAGCCAGGGTGGTGATGCCATCACGCTTGGCGTTTTCAGACAGGAATGCCAGGCCGGCACCCGCGGCTGCTTCAGCCTTGGCAGCGGCTTCGGCTTGCATGATTTCGCGGATCACTTTGAAGCTGGCAGCCATTTGCTCTTGGTCAACACGGCTTGGCTTGCCTGCGAACGCGTCGGTCAGGCCGGCCAGGATCGCGTCCAGGCTGACGCCCGGTGGCGGGTTGTCGCGCAGTTGGTCGCCCAACTGACGGCCGATACCGTAGCTGACGCGGGTTTCGTCGGTGGACAGATTAACTTCGGACATGAAGAGGCTCCGCTGTAGGACAACACGGTTTCCCGCGCTGCCCAGAACTAAAAGGGCCCGCAGACTAGCACACAAGACCGGCACATGATCAGCCCCCCTCCCCGGCTACCAGAGCGCCAGGTCGTAAGTCAGGTACAGCCGGTAGTTGTCCCGGTCGCTGGCATAAGTCGAACGATAAGTAGCCTTGCGCAACTCCACACCCAGGCCTTTGAAAGTGCTGTCCTGGACCACATAGCGCAGATTCGTGTCGGACTCCCACTCCCGCGCCTCGCGCCCCTTGAACTCGCCGTTTTGCCCTTTGTAGTAGCGGGTCATGAAACTCAAGCCCGGCAGTACCGCCGCGAAGTCATAGTCGTAGCGCAGCATCCAGGTTTGCTCACCAGCCTGGATGAACTTGCCCACACCGGCGTTACTGAAGGAATACACGGTCGAGACGCTGGCATACGGCAGCGCGGTCTCGCCGCTGACCTTCTGATAGCCGACACCCAGCGCCTGCGGGCCCAGGCGGTAAGTGAACAGACCGCTGAACATGTCACTGTCGACCTCGCCGTTACGCGCCTCACCCGCGTCGTTACTAATGAAGTAGCGCAAGTCGCTGGTCAGTGTGCCGTTGCCCAGCGGCTGCTTATGCACCAGGCCGAAGAATTGCTGGCGATAGAATTCGCGCATTTCACCGTAGTACCAGGTGCCGCTGAGCTTCGGCGTAAAGGCATAGGTGGCGCCGGCAAAATCGAAGTCACTGCCCTTCTTGCCGCTGTAGCCTTGGGGATAAATGTCCACGCTGTCGGTGGAATTACGCAGCTTGAATTTGTCCAAGTGCCCGGCGTGCAGGTACAGGTCACGAATGCCACTGTATTCCACTTGAGTGCCCTGGAAGGTCTGCGGCAACAGGCGGCCATCGTTGTGTACCAGCAGCGGAATTTTCGGCAGCAACGTGCCGGTTTTCACCACTGCATCGCCCCAGCGCAGTTTGGCCGTGACGCCCAGGCTGGAAAACTCACTGGCCGCATGACCATCGTCGTGCACAGGCAACAAGCCCGTCCCGGCGTGCGTCGGGCTAGAGTCCAGACGCAGGCCCGCCAGCCCCAAGGCATCCAGGCCAAAACCCACGGTGCCCTCGGTATAACCTGACTGAAGGTTGAGCAGAAAGCCCTGGGCCCACTCCTTGCGGTCTTCACCACCGTCGCGGTAACCGTCGTTGAAGTAGAAGTTGCGCAAGGTCAACCGGCCGTGGGAATCCTCCCAAAAGCCCTGGGCCATCAAGGCCGGTGACAGGCTCGCCATCAGCCCCGCCGAGACCATTCTCCCCCTCGTGAAAAAATCACGCATAAACCCTCCCTCAATGCCATGTTGTGTTTTTTATGGGCAGTTGCACCGCGCGGCAGGCTGGACGGCATGTCGCGTTGGAGCGGACACTAACGGCTCGTCGACAGCCCCACAACGTTATGCGAGAAGCGCATCAGGCTATGCGTGAAGTACCGGCCGCCCTTCCCAACCGACAGGAAAAACACGGTGAATCTCAAGCAACTCGAAGCCTTCAAGGCGATCATGGCCACGGGCTCGACCATCGGCGCGGCGACGCGCATGGGCCTGTCGCAATCGGCGGTCAGCCGCCTGCTGAGCCAGTTGGAAGAGCACTTGGGTTTTGCCTTGTTCCTGCGCAAGAAGGGCCGCTTGATGGCGACGCCCGAAGCCGAGGAACTGCTCGCCGAAGTCGCCGGACTGGTGGATGGCATGCAACGAATCCAGCGCCTGGCCGACGAAATGCGCGTGGGCCGCTCACGCAAGAGCCTGCTCAAGGTCGGGGTGCCCACCAGCATGACCCAGGAGCTGTTGCCGCGCATCGTGGCGCAATTTCTCAAGGAGCATGACGACCTTGTCGTGGAACTGCTGACTGGCTCTTACGACATGATCGAACGCGCCGTGCTGGACCGTTCCGCCGACCTGGGTTTTGTACGCCTACCCACGGAACTCCCCGACTTCGATGTCGAGCCGGTGCTGCACACCGAAGGCGTCTGCGTGATGCCCGCCGACCATCCGCTGACCCGTCACGCCTGCATCCAAGTGCAGCACCTGCGCGATGTGCCGTTGGTGATGCTCGGCCGGCAACGGGCATTGCGGGCCGAGCTGAACCAGGTGTTTCGCGCCGCCAACCTCACACCGCAGGTGCGGGTCGAGGTGCACTCGGTCGGGGCAGCGTGCAGCTTCGTTGCCGAGGGCCTGGGGGTGTCGATCGTCAATGGTCTGCTGGCCAGCCACTTCCGGCATTTGCCCATCGTCACCCGCCCGTTTCGCCCCGCGCTGCCCTACGCATTCGGCCTGGCGTTTCGCGCCAATGAGCCGCGCTCGCAACTGGTACACGCGTTTGCCGAGCACCTCAAGCAGGGTCTGGCCGCACAAAACGCATAGCCCAACCCACCCCACGCATAACGTTGTCGTCGCGAAAACTTTGCCCTAGTGTCCGCCCCACACGTGTCACCCCTATAACAATAACGGCGCACGCCGGGGCCACTAGCATGAGCGAATCCCAGAGCATCCCTACCCAAGCAGCGGTGGGAAATACCACGCAACGCAAGCAGATCAATCCCGCCATCATCCTGCTGAGCATCGTCCTGCTCGCAGTGGCGTTTACCTACGCGGTGAACTCGGGCACGTTCCAGCGCCAGAATGGCCTGGTGATACCGGGCTCTTACCAGGTGCTGGAAAAACACGACTCCCTGGGCCAATTGTTCAGCCTGGAGCCGCGCAAAGCCGGCGACACCGTGGCCCGCCCGGTGTCCTTGGTGGAAGGTTTCATGGCCATTCCCCAGGGCATCGAGAAACGTGCGGCGCTGATTTTCATGGTGCTGTTCATCGGTGGCATGTTCGGGGTGCTGAACAAGGCCGGAGTGATCGACGCCGGGCTGGAACGCATGCTGGGGCTGACCCGGGGCAATATCTACGTGCTGGTGCCATGCCTGATGCTGGTGTTTTCCGCCGGCAGTACCTTCATGGGGCTGGCCAAGGAATTTATTCTCATCGTACCGTTGATGGTTGCCATGGCTAATCGGCTGGGGCTGTCGAACCTGATCGGGCTGGCCATCGTCACGATCTCGGTGAAGATCGGCTACCTGGCTTCTATTTCCAATCCCGTGGCGCTGTCCGTGGCGCAGCCGATGGTCGGGCTGCCGATCTTCAGTGGCCTGAGCATGCGTGTGCTCGCCTACTGCAGCTTCCTGCTGGTGGGCATTGCCTTCGTGCTGTGGAGTATTCGCAAGCACGGTTTCGATGCCACGGCGCAGATCACTTTCGAAAGTACACCGTTGCCCCTGCGCCATCTGATCAACCTGATCGTGCTGCTGACGGGCATCGCTTTCCTGGTCTACGCCTCCAACCGCTGGGGCTGGAAATACCATGAGCTGTCGGCGTTCTATCTGCTGCTGACGGTGGCCTTCAGCGTGATCGCCGGGCTCGGCGCCAGCGTTGCCGCCAGTGCCTTTGTCGATGGCATGAAGAAGGTGCTGATCGCTGGCGTGCTGATCGGTCTGGCTACCGCCGTGGAGATCATCCTCAGTACCGGCCAGGTCCTGGACACCATCGTCAACAGCCTGGCCAACCTGGTGGGCGACCATGGTCCGATCGTGTCGGCCTACGGCATGTTCTTCGCACAACTGGGGCTGGATGTGCTGATCCCATCCACCTCCGGCCAGGCGGCGGTAACCATGCCGATCTTCGGGCCCTTGGGTCAGTTGTCCGGCGTCAGCCCGCAGACCACGGTGTTCGCATTTCTGATGGGCAACGGCCTGACCAACATGATCACCCCCACCTCCAGCGGCCTGCTGGTGCTGTTGGCCACCGCCAATGTCGGTTGGGGCCAATGGGCGCGCTACATCCTGCCGCTGTTCCTGATCTACGCCGTGCTGGCGATGGTGTTGCTGGCCATTGCGGTGACGAGCGGGTACTGAATCGATGAGTGTTCTCCCCATGCATATTCTGCACAACCAAATGATCCGGATGCGTGACGGCATCCACCTGGCCACTGACATCTATGTGCCGGAGGACAGCAATGGGCCGTTTCCGGTGGTGATCGAGCGCACGCCCTACGACAAGAGCAAACCCTCCCGCTCGGAAAAACAGCTCGACGGCCAACACATCTCCCGTGAGCAAATGGCCGCACGGTTTACCGAGCAAGGCTTTGTCGCAATTTTCCAGGACTGCCGTGGCCGCTACGCCTCCGAAGGCACATTCACCAAATACACCGCCGAGGGCGAAGACGGTTTCGACACCCTGGCCTGGATCGTCCAACAGCCCTGGTGCAACGGCAAGATCGGCAGCATGGGCTTGTCTTATGCTGCCCACACACAACTGGCGATGGCTTGCCTGCACCCTCCGGGCCTGAGCAGTATGGTGCTCGACAGCGGCGGCTTCGCCAACGCCTACCATTGCGGGATTCGCCAAGGCGGCGCCTTCGAACTCAAGCAGGCCACCTGGGCCTTTCGCCAGGCCAAGGAAAGCCCTGCTGCCCTGGCCGACCCGTTGGTTCGTGAAGCGCTGGAACAGGAAGATATTTATCAGTGGTTCACGCGTATGCCATGGCAACCCGGGCAATCGCCCCTGCGCCATGTGCCGGAATATGAAGCCTATGTATTGGAGCAATGGGCTCAGGGCACCTTCGGTGAGTATTGGCAAAAGTCTGGCCTCTATGCCGAAGGTCACTACGCACAACTGCCCGATATCCCGGTGCTGTTCATGTCCAGTTGGTACGACGCCTACGTCAGTTCGACCCTGGCCAACTACCGCGCCTTCACACACCAAGGTACGGCCAGCCAACGACTGGTGATGGGCCCGTGGCTGCACGGCGACCGTAATATCAGCCACAGCGGCGATGTGGAATTCGGCCCGCAAGCCGCCTTTGACGGCCAGGTCGATCAGGATTGGCTCAGTTGCCGACTGGCCTGGTTCGAGCAATCCCTCAAGCCGTCGCCGCGAACCACAACGGCCAGCGTACAGGTGTTTCTGATGGGGGGCGGCAGCGGTAACCGCGACGAAAACGGGCGCCTGCACCATGGCGGCCGCTGGCTGCACACCACGCAATGGCCGCTGCCCGGCAGCCAAACACTGACCCTCTATCTGAATGCACACAGGCAGTTGAGCCGCACGGCACCTGTCGAGGCTGACGCCCACTTGAGTTACCGCGCCGACCCGGCCCACCCGGTCCCGACCATCGGCGGCGCGCTGACCTCCGGCGCCCCTGTGTTTGTTGGCGGGGCCTTCGACCAACGGGAGCGTCCCGACTTTTTCGGCACCCAAGGGGATAACCGCCCCCTGGCCCAGCGCGATGACGTGCTGGTGTTCCAGACCGAGCCTCTGGACGACGACCTGATCGTCGCCGGTGACGTGCAGATCGAGCTGTGGATCGACAGCGATGCACCCGACACCGACTTCACCGCCAAGCTGGTGGACGTGTACCCGCCCAGCGTCGACTACCCCGAGGGCTTTGCGATGAACATCACCGACGGCATCCGCCGCTGCCGTTATCGCGACTCATGGGAACAGCCGACGGCCCTGACGCCGGGTGAGCGAGTGAAAGTGCTGATCGAGCCTTTCGCCACCTGCAACCTGTTCAAGCGCGGCCATCGGTTGCGCCTGGACATCGCCAGCAGCAATTTCCCGCGCTTTGACGTCAACCCCAACAGCGGCGAGCCTTCAGGCCAGGCCAGCCACCCTCGGGTTGCCCACAATAATGTGCACCTGAGCCACGCCGCCGCCTCCTGCCTCAGGCTTACCGTGGTGCCCAACACGGCGGTGTCCTGAGCCCGCAGGGTCGCCATTGCCCAAAGGCGATGGCGACCCTTCGTCGCCCGGCAAGAAAAGCACTTTAGAAATGCCCCTTACCGCCGATACAGCCCTACACATCTTGGCTGGCTCAAACAAAAACACACCGTCCAGCAGACAGACATCGCTCTTCAAGGAGCTTTCGATGAACAGCTGGTTCGGTAACATCAGTGTCAATCTCAAACTCGGCCTGGGCTTCGGCCTGGTGCTGGTCCTCACCTCGATCCTGGCACTCACCGGCTGGACCAGCCTGGGCGGCCTGATCGACCGTAGCAACTGGATGAGCGACATCACCCAGCTCAACGCCTCGCTGACCAAGCTGCGGATCGTGCGCCTGCAATACATGCTGGCCAACGGCGACGAAGCCGTGGCGCAGAACGTGCAGACCAGCCTGGATGCCTTCGCAGCTCAACAACAGAAATTGCTGGACAGCTTCAAGAGCCCGGAAAACCTCAAGCTGCTCAATGAGCAGAAAGCCGTCATTACCGCTTACCGCCAGTCCCTGAACAAAATGCGCGAGGCCTATCGCAATGGCAACGCTGCGCGCGACGTCATGGGCGCCAAGGCAGACATCGCCAACGCACAGATCAATGCGCTGGAAACCAGTGTGCAGCAGTCACCCGACAGCCCGGAGCGCTTCACGCAGTTCCTGGCCGTGACCCAGGCCAAGAACGAATTCCTGCAGGCTCGCTACGAGGTGCGCGGCTATACCAATAGCCCCAACGCAGAAACCGAAGCCCGCGCTGCTACACAGCTGGAAAAAGCTGTCGCCGGTTTGAAAGGCCTCAGCGTTGCCTTCGGTGCCGGTCAGCAAAGCGCATTGTCCGCACTGGAAACCGCGCTTGGCGCCTATCGCAGTGCGGTGCAGAGCTACAAGGCGGCCAACGCCAATATCGTCACCGCCCGTGCCGAAATGACTACCCAGGGCGCCGACATCGTGACAATCAGCGACAAGCTGTACGACATCCAACTGGAACGTCGCGACGCCGAAAGCACCCAGGCCCGCAGCCTGCAATTGATCAGCACCTTGCTGGCTTTGCTGGTTGGCGTAATTGCCGCGTGGGTGATCACGCGCCAGATCACCCGCCCGATCCAGGACACCCTGGCGGTGGTAGAGCGCATCGCTTCGGGCGACTTGAGCCACAACATCCAGGTGACCCGTCGTGACGAACTGGGCGTGTTGCAGCAAGGCATCCAGCGCATGGGCACCACCCTGCGCGAGCTGATCAGCGGCATTCGCGACGGCGTCACTCAGATCGCCAGCGCCGCCGAAGAGTTGTCCGCCGTGACCGAGCAGACCAGCGCCGGCGTGAACAGCCAGAAGATCGAGACCGACCAGGTCGCCACCGCCATGCATGAAATGACGGCCACTGTGCAGGAAGTCGCGCGCAATGCCGAGCAGGCTTCCCAAGCCGCTTCCGACGCCGACGGCCAAGCCCGCGAAGGCGATAAAGTGGTGGCTGAAGCCATCGCCCAGATCGAACGCCTGGCGGCCGAAGTGGCGCGCTCCACCGACGCCATGACGCACCTGCAACAAGAGAGCAACAAGATCGGCAGCGTGATGGACGTGATCAAGGCCGTGGCTGAACAGACCAACCTGCTGGCACTTAACGCCGCCATTGAAGCTGCGCGTGCCGGTGAAGCCGGCCGTGGCTTTGCCGTGGTCGCCGACGAAGTGCGCGGCCTGGCCCAGCGTACACAGAAATCCACCGAGGAAATCGAAGGCCTGGTGGCAGGCTTGCAGAACGGCACCCAACAAGTCGCCAGCGTGATGAACAACAGCCGCAGCCTCACCGACAGCAGCGTCGAGCTGACCCGCAAGGCAGGCGTATCCCTGGAGAACATCACCCGCACGGTGTCGAATATCCAGTCGATGAACCAGCAGATCGCAGCGGCCGCCGAACAGCAGAGCGCCGTGGCCGAAGAGATCAGCCGCAGTATTGTGAATGTGCGGGATGTGTCCGAGCAGACGGCGACGGCCAGTGACGAGACGGCGAAGTCGAGTGTGGAACTGGCGCGTTTGGGCAGCCAGTTACAACAGATGGTCAGTCATTTCCGGGTTTAAAAAACCACAACCACTGTGGCGAGGGAGCTTGCTCCCGCTGGGGTGCGAAGCGCCCCCAAAAAACGGACTGCTACGCAGTCCAACGGGAGCAAGCTCCCTCGCCACAGGTGCAAACTTAGACATACTCGGCCCTCCTAGAGTTGGGCCTTACCTCCAGCGCACTTACCGGAACACGTGAGCCTTTGGACGCGGGTCAATGCGTCCTTTGAGATAGCAAACCCCAGCCACTCACTGGGTTTGCAATAAAAAACCGCCCTACTAAGGCGGTTTTTTATTGCCTGCCATTTACCCTTCAGCCCTCGCTGTCCTCGACAAACACCAGCCGATTCCCAAACGGATCGCGGATGCTCATTTCCCGCGACCCCCAGGGCGTGTCTTCAACCCCAGGCTTGGCATATCGGTACTCTTTGCCCAGCAATTGCTGCTGATACGCATCGACCCCTTGGGCCTGGATCCGCACAGCCGCCCCCGGCGAAGCATCGCCATGATGCTCGGACAAATGCAGCACACACTCGCCCAGCGACACTTGTAGGTACAACGGGAAGTTCGCCTCGAAACGATGCTGCCAATCGACCTTGAACCCCAAGAAGTCGACGTAGAACTCCAACGCCTTGGCCTCATCGAAAATCCGCAGGATGGGGGTGACTTTTCCTAAGTGCATGGCGACTGCTCCGTGTATGAAAGCGCCCACTATAGAGACGAAAACCCACCACGCAAATCCCCACTGCGCGCCAGGAATCGCCCCGGCCGCTGCCCATTGGCCTGCCCATCGCGGTAACTCAACACGCCGTTGACCCACACGCCATCAATCCCTTCTGCCGCCCGTTGCGGCACCTTGAAATCGGCCACATCACGCACCCGCAGCGGGTCGAACAGCACCAGGTCGGCCCAATACCCTTCACGGATTTCACCACGCTCGGATAAACCAAAGCGCGCTGCCGACAAGCCCGTCATCTTGTGCACCGCCGTGTGCAACGGGAACAAACCAACATCCCGGCTGAAGTGCCCCAGCACCCGTGGAAACGCACCCCACAAGCGCGGGTGGGGAAACGGGTCTTCGGGCAACCCATCCGAGCCCACCATCGACAACGGATGCGCGAGGATGCGCCGTACATCGTCTTCATCCATGCCGTAATACACCGCCCCCGCCGGCTGCAAGCGACGGGCCGCGTCCAGCAGCGAAACACCCCACTCGGCGGCGATATCCTGCAAGTCGCGCCCGCCCATTTGTGGGTGCGGCGTCGACCAGGTGATGGTAATGCGAAACGCGTCGGTGACCTGTTTGAGGTCCAGGGTCGAGGAGCTGGCGGCATAGGGATAGCAATCACAGCCCACCGGATGTTTTTTTGCCGCGGCTTCAAGCGACGCCAACAACTGCGGACTACGCCCCCAGTTACCGGCACCGGCGCATTTAAGGTGGGAAATGATCACCGGCACCTTGGCATGGCGGCCGATCAGGAACGCCTCCTCCATCGCCTCCAGCACCGGCTCGAATTCGCTGCGCAAATGGGTGGTGTACACCGCACCGTAGGCGGTCAACTCTTCGGTGAGTTGCAACACCTCATCGGTCTCGGCACTGAACGCGCTGGCATAGGCCAGGCCTGTGGATAAACCCAGGGCGCCGGCTTCCAGGCTCTCTTGCAGTTGTATACGCATCGCCGTGATTTCACCGGGCGTGGCCGTGCGGTGCAGGTCGTCCATATGGTTGCTGCGCAGGGCTGTGTGGCCAATCAATGCGGCGACATTCACCGCCGGATGGGCGTCTTCCACTGCGTTGCGATAATCGCTGAACCGCGGATAGCAAAACGCCTCACTGTTGCCCAGCAAGTTCATCGGGTCCGGTGGGTCGCCGGGCAAACTCACCGGCGAGGCACTGATGCCACAGTTGCCGACAACCACCGTGGTCACGCCCTGGCTGAGCTTGGGCAGCATCTGCGGCTGGCGGATCACCACCGTGTCATCGTGGGTGTGTACATCGATAAAGCCCGGCGCCAATACGCGGCCATGGGCGTCGATGACCTGTTCGGCCTCGGCTGTGGACAAGTCGCCAATCGTTTTGATACGCCCTTCATGCAATCCCACATCGGCGACATACCCTGGGGTGTTACTGCCATCGATGATCAGCGCCTGGCGAATCAGCGTGTCGTACTTCATATCAGTCTCCAAGCGGCAGGCTGTCAGGGCCGCCGCGGTAATCGTCCAGGGCCAGTTTGATCCGGCGCAGGCGTTCCTGGTTGTCGTCCGGCAGTGCCAGCGCCAGCTCGGTGGCGAGCAGGTCGATAGCCAGCAGCATGCCGTAGCGGGCCGCAGTGGGCTTGTAGATAAAACTGGTTTCCGCCGGTTGCAGCGGCAGCACGACATCCGCCAACTGCGCCAGAGGCGAATCGGCAAGGGTGATGGCAACGATCCGCGCGTCGTAGTTGCGCGCCAGCGTCACCACCTCCAGTAACTCAGGGGTCAGGCCCGTGAGCGAGCAGACGATCACGGCATGTTCGGGCCCCAGGGTCGCCGCCGTGACACGCATCATCACAGGGTCATGGCTGGCGGCAATCGGATAGCCCAGACGCACCAGGCGCACCTGCAACTCATCGCTGCACAGGCTCGACGGCCCGCCCATGCCGAACGCATGGATCATCCGCGCCTTGCCCAACAGCTTGACCGCATCACCAAAACTGCGCTGGTTGAAACCCGACAGATGCTGACGCAACGTCGCCTCGATATCTCCCAGAATCTGCCGATGAAACGCTGACTGTTCTGGCTTGCCCGTAGGGTCCAGGAAGCGGCTGCCCACGCCGCTGGCCTGGGCCAATTGCAGGCGCAAATCGCGCAAGTCACGGCAGCCGACACTGCGGGCGAAGCGTGACAAGGTGGCGGTACTTACCTCAGCCCGTTGCGACAGTTCCTCCAGGCTGGCGGAGGCGGCAAAGCCCACATCCTTAAGCATCAGCTTGGCGATACGCCCTTCGCCGGCACTGAAAGCGTCCTGGCGGGCGCGGATCTGATAGAGGATGTCCATGGGGGCTCCGGGTTACAGGCTCATAAAACAAGGGACAGACCGTAGGTCAGGCCGAAGGCGACCAGCGAAATCAAGGTCTCCAGTACGGTCCAGGTCTTGAAGGTCTGGATCACCGTCATATTGAAGTATTCCTTGATCAGCCAGAAGCCACCGTCGTTGACATGGGAAAAGATCACCGAACCCGCACCGGTCGCCAGCACCAGCAATTCGGGGTGTGGATAACCCAAGCCCAAGGCGACCGGCGCGACCACGCCCGACGCCGTGGTCATGGCGACCGTGGCCGAGCCGGTGGCGATACGCATCAGGGCGGCGAACAGCCAGCCCATCACCAGCGGCGACAAGTGAAACGCATGGGCAAGGCCCAGGATTTCATTCGTCACACCAGCATCCACCAGGATGCGATTCAAACCACCGCCCGCCCCCACCAGCAAGGTGATGCTGGCAGTCGGCGCCAGGCATTCGTTGGTGAACTTGAGAATCGACTCGCGGTTAAAGCCCTGGGCCAGGCCCAAGGTCCAGAAACTCACCAGGGTCGCCACCAACAGGGCAATCACCGAGTTGCCGATAAACAACAGGAACTGGTTGAAACCGCTGCCCGGCGTGGAAATCACATTGGCCCAGCCGCCGATCATCATCAACACCACCGGCAACAGGATGGTACCCATCGTCAACGCAAAGCTGGGCAGGCGCGTACGCGGTTCACGCTCGATAAACTGGCGCTCCAGCGGGTTTTCCGCCGGCAAATGAATGTGCGGCACGATGAACTTGGCGTAGACGGGCCCGGCAATGATCGCCGTGGGGATGCCAATCAGGATCGCATACAGCACCGTTTGCCCGACCGAGGCGTTATAGGCCAGCACCGCCATCATTGCCGCCGGGTGCGGCGGCACCAACGCATGCACCACCGACAGGCCAGCGACCATCGGCAGCCCGACCATCAGGATCGACACGCCCACGCGCCGCGCCACGGTAAAGGCGATCGGCACCAGCAACACAAAGCCGACTTCGAAAAACAGCGGCAGCCCCACCAGGAATGCAATACACACCATCGCCCAGTGGGCATTGCGCTCACCGAAGCGGTTGATCAGCGTGCGCGCCACCTGCTCGGCGCCGCCCGACTCGGCCATCATCTTGCCGAGCATGGTGCCCAGCGCCACCACCAGGGCGATATGCCCCAGGGTCTTGCCGACACCCGCCTCGTACGAACCCATGATGGTGTCCGCTGGCATCCCGGCCATCAGCGCCAGACCGATGGACACCAGGGTAATCACGATAAAGGGGTTGAGTCGGTAGCGTGCAATCAGCACGATCAATGCAATGATGGCGATGGCAGCGTATGCCAACAGCCCGAAGCCCGGTGATGCGGCCATGCGGTACTCCTCGGAAAGGGTCACGTCGAATTGGTTGTGAAACTCATAAATCATTCCCGAGGAGTATTTTCAATTTTCATGAAAGTAATTTTCGCCCATGGATAAGCGCTGTCGCTTGGGGATATGCCCGACGCGGGCCGATGAAAATTCGGGGGGTGTTCTTACATGAAGATCAGAGAAGACGGAAACTCAAACGCCGCCCTTGAGTCATAGACTGCGCATCCACTGCCCAGGAAACCGCTCATGATTCGCACCACAATCGCCGCCAGCGTCCTGCTCTTGTGCGGCAGCGCTTATGCCGCCGACAACCCTGCCTTGAAAACATGCATGGACAGCGCGAATACCACCGCAGACATGGTCAACTGCAACGCCAGGCAAACCAAGGTGCAGGACGACCGCCTGAACCGCGCCTACAAAACCGCCCTCGCCGCCCAGGAAGGCCCGCGCAAACAGCAACTGCAAGACGTGCAGCGCCTGTGGATCAAATACCGCGACGCCAATTGCGCCTTCGCTGGCAGTGCCACCGGCGGCACGATTGATCAGGTCAATGGCACAGGCTGCGTGCTGGACATGACCCAGACCCGCGCCCAGGAGCTCGAAGACCTGGTCGGGCCGTAACAATGAACCTGCCACCTGTAGGAGCGAGCTTGCTCGCGAAAAACTCGAGAACGCCGCGTGGCGTCAGAATGCCCGCGTTATCGTTGACGATTTTCGCGAGCAAGCTCGCTCCTACAAAGGTAGGTGTTCAGTCATGCTGAACCCTGGCACGCTTGAGCAACTTCTTGCAGCGCTCGGATAAATGCAGCACCCGCAGGTGCTTGCCGGCCTTGGTATAGCGCTCGCGCAGGGTCATCAGCGCGGCAATCGCCGAATAGTCGACAAAGCTCAGGTGACGGCAATCCAGCGTGACCTGGGCCGGATCGTTGGCCGGGTCGAATTGATTCAGGAACGGCGTGGTCGAGGCAAAGAACAAGGTGCCATGCAGACGGTAAAGCTTGCTGCCGTCAGCCTCCAGGTGTTCATCCGCGTACAGCTCCCGCGCCTGTTGCCAGGCAAAGTTAAGCGCGGCGATAACGATACCGCACAGCACAGCGGTGGCCAGGTCGGTAAACACGGTAATGATCGTCACCGCCATGATCACCAGCACATCATTGAGCGGCACCTTGTTGATCACCCGCAACGACGCCCAGGCGAAGGTCTGTTGCGACACCACGAACATCACGCCCACCAACGCCGCCAGCGGAATCCGCTCGATCAGTGGCGACAGAAACAGAATGAACAATAGAATCATCACCCCGGCAAACACACCGGAGAAACGCCCCCGCCCGCCGGAGCTGAGGTTGATCACGGTTTGCCCGATCATCGCGCAACCGCCCATGCCGCCAAACAGGCCCGAAACCATATTCGCCGCGCCCAGGGCCACGCTTTCGCGGTCAGGATAACCACGGGTCTCGGTGATTTCGTCGGTGAGGTTGAGGGTCAGCAAGGTTTCCAGCAGGCCAACCATCGCCATCAAAAACGCGTAGGGCGCGATGATGCCGAGGGTTTCCAGGGTCCAGGGAATCTGCGGCAGCGCGAAGGTCGGCAAGCCACCGGCGATGTGCGCCATATCCCCCAAGGTGCGGGTCGGCAAACCAAGCAGGTACACCGCCAGGCCCACCCCCAGAATCGCCACCAGCGCGGGCGGCACGGCACGGGTCAGGCGGGGCAACAGGTACACAATGGCCATGGTTGCCGCCACCAGCCCGGCCATCACGTACAGCGGCGTGCCGCTGAGCCAGGTTTCACCGCTCTTGAAATGCTCCAATTGCGCCAGCGCAATGATGATCGCCAGGCCGTTGACGAAGCCGAGCATCACCGAATGTGGCACCATGCGCACCAGCTTGCCCAGGCGCAGCAGGCCGAAAGCGACCATGATCAACCCGCCCAGCAACACCGTCGCCAGCAGATACTCCACGCCGTGCTGCACCACCAGCGCGACGATCACCACCGCCATGGAGCCGGCCGCGCCCGAGACCATGCCCGGGCGGCCGCCGAACAACGCGGTGAGGGTGCAAATGATGAAAGCACCGTAGAGGCCCATCAGCGGGTTGAGATGGGCCACCAGCGCAAAGGCGATGCATTCGGGCAGCAAGGCGAAAGACGTGGTGAGGCCGGCCAGGGCGTCGGCGCGCAGACGGGTGAGGTTCATGGAGTACCAGGGAATTGCGGGGGATAAGGCGGGGAATGGTACGAAATTGCGGCGGGTGGGGCTAGTGAAGTGTCAGCTCCGATGTACCGAGTCGCCTCTTTCACAGGCAAGCCAGCTCCCACACTTTTCAGGTGTGAACCCTGTCAAAGGTGGGAGCTGGCTTGCCTGCGATGGCCGCACCACGGTGCTAAGCGAACATCACACCATCTCGTTGCGAATCCACTCCACCACCGACGTGCGCTTAGGCGCCCACCCCAACAGTTCACGGGCGTATTTGCCGCGCACTCGGCTATTGGAGCCCAACCCGTAGTTGGCCATTTCATAGCCCCACTCGGCCTCAGCCTCGGCCAATGGCCAATCCTGTGGTTTGCCCAGGTTCAGCGCTTGGGCAATCGCCGTGGTCATGTCGATGAATGCTGCTTCGCTGCTTTCCACAAAATAGAAAGTCCCCGGAACGTTCTTGGTCAACGCCAGCAGATACAGGGCGACCACATCTTCAATATGCACGTTGGACCAGATGTTCTGCCCACTGCCCACATGGCGCACCACCCCGCTTTTGCGCGCCTGCTTGAGCAAGCGCGGCAATTGCACGCTGTCACGCTTCACGCCCAGGCTGTGGCCGTAGATCAGGGTGTTGCAGATCACCGCCGAATTCACGCCGTCATTGGCCGCCGCGAGGATCAGGTTGTCGATGGCCACGCGGGCAGCCTTGTCGACGGTCGGCTCAGGCAGATTGTCTTCCAAGTAGATGACTTCACTGGCCTTGCCGCCGGAAGCATCGCCCACGATGCTTGAACCGCTGGTGTGCAGGAATGGCTTGTTCGAGCCTTTCAAGGCCGCCAGCAAGGTTTCCACGGCGGCGCGGTGATCGCTGCTGGCGGCATTGATTACTGCATCGGCCTTGTGCGCCTGCTCGGTCAATACGGCTGCGTCATCGAGGGTGCCAATCACGGGCGTGATGCCCAGGGCGGTCATCTGCGCGGCTTGTTCGGCGCTGCGCACCAGGCCGGTGACGTGGTGGCCCGCCTTGACCAGGCCGGTAGCGATGGAACCGCCGATAAAACCTGCGGCGCCGGTAACGAATACATTCATGGAGGTTGCTCCTGACTGGGTAAGTGATGCGCCCAGTATCCAGCCCCCACTGCTGCCGAATAAGCCCGTACGACCCAATTCACTCTTGCGTACAGATCACGAATCAGCGCGCATACCGCGCCAGCTTGGCCTGAATGAAGTCCAGGAAGCACTGGATGCGCAACGCCAATTGCGAGTTGCGGTAGAACACCGCGTGAATCGGCTGGCGATAGCCACTGTTGAACGCCTCCAGCAACGGCACCAGGCGCCCGGCTTCAAGGTCGTGCACCGTCATGAAGTTCGACAGGCAACCAATGCCCTGCCCTTGCAGCGCCAACTGCCGCAAGGTTTCACCACTGGAGGCGCTGACGCCGGGCTGGATCAGCCAGCGGTCACCTTCGCCATGGCGCAGCGGCCAGTGGTTGAGGCTTTCGGTGTGGGTAAAGCCCAGCAGTGTGTGGTCGGCCAGTTGGGCCACGGTTGTGGGAGTGCCGTATCGCTGGAGGTAATCGGGGCTGGCCAGGATATGCAGCGGCGTGCTGCCCAGAAAGCGCGCATGCAGGGTCGAGTCGGCCAGGGCGCCGATGCGAATGGCGATGTCCGTGCTTTGCTCCAGCAGATCAATGATCAAGTCATCGCTGTTGAGTTCCAGCTGAATATCCGGGTAGAGGCTGCGAAACTCGGCGATGTACGGCACGATCCCATGCAGCATGAACGGCACGGCGGCGTTGATACGCAGGCGCCCGGCCGGTTTCTTCTGGCGCGACGACAGGCGCTCTTCCAGCTCATCCATCTGCGCCAGGATCAGCTTAGCCTGCTCGAAGAAGTACTTGCCCTCTTCGGTCAGGTCCATGCGCCGCGTGGTGCGGTTGATCAAGGTGGTGTCGAGCTTGGCTTCCAGGCGCGACAAGGTGCGGCTGACCGCCGATGGCGTTTGCCCGACCTTTTCGGCGGCGGCGGAAATCGAGCCGCACTCGATCACGCTGACAAAAATCTGTAGTTCATCAGATCGGGCTTTCACGGGCAGTCCTTCATTGAGCGGCTGACAAATGCCCGGTCATTATTAACCAGCCAGCAACAAATGGCCTCCCAACAACGCCATGCCGGTGAAAAATCCACGTTTGAACCACAAGGCACTGATGCGCCGGCGAACCACCTGGCCCAGCCACATCCCCAGCAAGGCCGGCACCAGCGCCAACACCGACGCCCCCATTTCACCTCCGCCCAGCACACCGCGCCAAGCCAACCCGGCGGCAAGTGCCAACGTCGACACGGTGAACGACAGCCCCAGCGCCTGCACCAACTGATCACGGCTCAAGCCCAGCGCCTGCAGATACGGCACCGCAGGGATCACGAAGACACCGGTGGCCGAGGTAATGATGCCAGTGATCACACCACACAAGGGGCCCAGCCAGCGCTCTGTTCGGGGCGCGACCTTGAAGGTCGGCAGGAATAACCCGCTCAGCGCATACACCAGTAAAGCCGCGCCCAGGGCACGCACCACCCAAGGCCCGCTGCCCATGCCCAGCCACAAGGTGCCCAGCCCGGTGCCGAGGAAAATCAGCAGCAGCATCGGCCACAGGCGTTTGAGCAAGGCCCCCAAATGCCCGCCAAAGGCCAGTTGCCAGAGGTTGGTCACCGTCGAAGGAATGATCAGCAATGCCGCAGCCTGCGCCGGCAGCATAGCCAGGCCAAGCATGCCCATGGCTACAGTGGGCAAGCCCAGGCCGATGACGCCCTTCACCGTACCGGCCAGCAGGAACGTGGTGATGACCAGCGCTGTCAGGGCGGGGCCGAGGTTTTGGTAGAACGCTAGGAAGGTATTCATGCACCGATTGTGCAGGGCTGGAGAGTGGCTGAAAATTCGCCATATACTGAGCCAGCCTCTTGTTTTGTGTGAGGCTGACGCCGCTATCGCAGGCAAGCCAGCTCCCACATTTGGAATTGTGAATACATTCAAGTGTGGGAGCTGGCTTGCCTGCGATGAGGCCCTTCCAGTCACTGGGAAACGTCATGCACTTTGACCTGATCGACCTGCGCCTCTACCTGCACATCCTGGACACCGGCAACATCACCGCCGGTGCAGCCCGCAGCCATTTATCCCTGGCTGCCGCCAGCGCCCGCATCCGAGCGATGGAGTCGTCACTGGGCATTGCGTTTCTCGACCGTGGCCGCCGTGGCGTGACCCCAACACCCGCAGGCAAAGCCCTGGCCCGGCATGCTCGCCTGCTGCTGCAACAGGCCGACCACCTGCAACAAGACCTGGCCGAATACGCCAATGGCGTCAAAGGCCAGGTACGCCTGTTGTGCAACACCACCGCCCTCAGCGAATACCTGCCTGAACTGCTGGCGGATTTTCTGCGCGAGCACCCCAACCTCGATATCGACCTGCAAGAGTTGCCCAGCCTGCGCATCACCCACGCCTTGCGCCAGGGTACGGCGGACCTGGGGATTATTTCCGATGCGGTAGACACCCACGGCTTGCAGACCCTGGCGTTTCGCGATGATCCGCTGGTGCTGATCATGCCCCTGGACCACCCGTTGACCAGCGCGAGTTTTATCGAGAGCTTGCAATACGACTACGTGGGCCTGGCGGCCAACAGCGCGTTGGCGGTTTACCTGGAAGAACAGGCACTGCACGCTGGCTTTCGCTTGCAGACGCGCATTCGCGCCGACGGTTTTGATGGGGTGATTCGCATGGTCGCCGGCGGTGCGGGCCTGGGCATCGTGCCTCAGGCCGCCTTGGAGCGCTGGCCGTCAGAACGTCGTTTCAAGGCCCACCCCCTGCAAGAAGAATGGGCCTGCCGCAAACTGTTGTTATGCGCACGCTCGTTTGAGCAATTGCCCGGTTACGCCAGCACCTTACTCGCTGCGCTCGCCGCCCCCCTGTAGGAGCGAGCTCACGAAGATCGCCAACGATAACGCGCGCTATCAGGTTCAACGCGGGGCTCTCGGGTTTTTCGCGAGCAAGCTCGCTCCTACAGAGGATGTGCGTTTGTGAAAGAAGGTGTAGTAAACCGCCGACAAGATCACCAGGAACGGCACGCCAAACACCAGCGTCATCTTGAATGCGTCGGTGAAATAGGTGGTGATCATCACCGCTGCCATCAGCACCAGCCCCAGCAATGTGCTGTAGGGAAACAGGCGCAACTGGAACGACAACTTCGCCCCGCCATGACGCTTGCGATAGCGGCGGAAAAACAGGTGCGTGAGGAAGATCATGAACCAGGTGAAGATCGCGCCAAACATCGAGATCGCCATCATCAGGGTGAACGAGCTTTCCGGGTACACCACGTTGAGCAACGTCGCCAGGGCAATGCCCGAGCTGGACAGCAGCAATGCGTTGAGCGGGATGCCGTTCTTGCTCAGCGCGCCCATGGACTTGGGCGCAAAACCTGCGCGCGACAGGCTGAACATCATGCGCGTGGTGATGTAGAGCTGACTGTTCATGGCCGACAGCGCCGCGATCAGGATCACGAAATTCATCACCCCGGTGGCACCGGGGATGCCGATGGTCTGCATCACCGTGACAAACGGGCTCTGGGCCTGGCCCGCCTGGTTCCAGGGCACGATGGCGAGCATCAGCGCCAGGGTCAGCAGGTAGAACACCACCAACCGCACGATGGTGGCGCGAAAGGCTTTCTTCACCGCCTGCTCCGGGTCGGCGGCTTCACCGGCGGCCACGGCGATCATCTCGACACTGAGATAGCTGAAGATCGACACGATCACCGCGATCCACATGCCACTCAACCCATGGGGGAAAAAGCCGTCGTGGGCCGTGTAGTTCTGCACCCCGTAGGCAGGGTTGCCGGAGCCGAACACCACATACACCGCCAGGATGATGAAACCGACAATGGCGCTGATCTTGATCGTCGAGAACCAGTACTCGAAGTTGCCGAAGGTCTTCACGCTGATCGCATTGAGCACAATCAACACACTGGAAAACGACACGATCCACACCCACTCCGGCACGTTGGCGAACCAGTACTTCATGTACATCGCCACCGCCGTGACCTCGGCCCCCACCGCCAGCACAATCGCCGCCCAGTAGGCATAACGCACCAGGAACCCGGCCAACGGGCTGATGTAGAACTCGGCATAGGCGCCAAAGGAGCCGGAGGTGGAATGGGCCACGGTCATCTCCGCCAGGCAGCCCATCAGCAACAAGGTGATCAACGCGCCAATGGCGTAGCTCACCAGCACGCTCGGCCCGGCATAGCCAATGGCATAGGCGCTGCCCATGAACAGCCCGGTGCCGATGGCGCCACCGATGGCGATCATGCTCATCTGGCCGGAAGTGAGCTGGCGCCTCAGGCCCAGTTCGCGGTGGGTAATTTCTGCAAAGCCGTTGTCTGGCGTGGTCACTGGTGTGCCCCTTTATTATTGTGATTGCACTGCTTTCTGGTTGAAACACTGTCCCCTGTGGGAGCGGGCTTGCTCGCGAATGCGGTGTATCAGTCAACATGGATGTTGGATGTCAGGCCGCATTCGCGAGCAAGCCCGCTCCCACATTTTGATCCGAGTTGTATCAGGTAACGCTGTTTCGGACTTTGAATTGCGGCTGGTCCCAGGTGCGGTTGTCGAGAATTTCACCAAGGATTTCCACGGCGTCCCACACTTCGGTAAAGCTTGTGTACAGCGGCGTGAAACCAAAGCGCATGATCCGCGGCTCACGGTAATCGCCGATCACGCCTCGGGCGATCAGGGCCTGGATTACCGCGTAACCTTCAGGGTGTTCAAAGCTCACATGGCTGCCGCGCCTGGCGTGCTCACGCGGCGTGATCAGTTCCAGGCCATGGGTGGCGCAGCGGCTTTCGACCAACGCGATAAACAGGTCGGTCAACGCCAGGGATTTGCGGCGCAGGCTGGCCATGTCGGTCTGGGCGAAAATGTCCAGGCCGCATTCCACCATGGCCAACGAAGTGATCGGCTGGGTACCGCACAGGTAGCGGGCAATGCCAGCGCTGGGGGCGTAAGTCGACTCCATGGCGAACTGCCGGGTATGCCCGAACCAGCCGGACAACGGCTGGCGCACCACATCCACCAACGCCGGGTTGACCCACACAAACGCCTGGGAGCCCGGGCCGCCGTTGAGGTATTTGTAGGTGCAGCCAATCGCATAATCCGCATTGGCCTGGTGCAGGTCGACAGGCACCGCGCCCGCCGAATGCGCCAGGTCCCAGATGCTCAGCGCGCCGCACTCGTGGCTCAGAGTGGTGAGCGCTTGCATGTCGTACATGTAGCCAGTCTTGTAGTTGACGTGGGTGAGCATCCCCACCGCCACGTCCGCGTCGATGGCCTGGGGCAGTTCCGCCGGGCTGTTCACCAGGCGCAGGGAATAGCCTTGTTGCAGCAGTTCGGCCAAGCCTTCGGCGATGTACAAGTCGGTGGGAAAGTTGCTCGCTTCGCTGACGATGACCTTGCGCGCAGGTGTACGTTGGCGCTGCACACTCAAGGCGGCGCTGAGCACTTTGAACAGGTTGATCGAGGTGGTATCGGTGATCACCACCTCGCCGTCACGCGCACCAATCAATGGCGCCAGGCGATTGCCCAGGCGCTGGGACAAGTCCGCCCAGCCAGCGCTGTTCCAGCTGCGGATCAAGCCATTGCCCCACTCCTCGGCGATCACCTGCCGGGCCCGCTCCAGCGCCGCCACCGGGCGGGCGCCGAGGGAATTACCGTCGAGGTAGATCACACCCTCGGGCAAGGCGAACTGAGCGCGCAATGGCGCCAATGGATCCTGGGCGTCGAGGGCTTGGCAATGGCTTCGAGTGGTCATGGGTCGTCCTGGTTTTTATAAGTGAATATGGAGCAAATAATGAACGAAGATTTACAGAATTTTCGTGCAAAGTGGTGGGTAACAGGCTAATTAAGCTGTAGGAAATTCGAATTTAACCCCTAAACACGCGGATATATTCTAAGCATGATTCTCGACGCCACCGACCTGCGCCTCCTGCACTTTCTGCAACAGGATGGCCGTATCAGCAACCAGGAACTGGCGGAAAAAGTCGCGTTGTCGCCGTCCGCATGCCTGCGCCGTTTGCGCCTGCTGGAGAGCGAGGGAATCATCAGCGGCTACCGCGCGGTATTGAACGCCGAGCAGTTGGGGATCGAGCTGGAAGCCATCGTGCACCTGTCGTTGCGCCAGGATGTGGAGGACTGGCATGAGACGTTCATCAAGAAAGTGCAAGGCTGGCCAGAGGTGGCGAGCGCCTATGTGATCACCGGCGCCAGCAACTATGTGCTGCGGGTGCAAGCGCGCAACCTCAAGCACTTTTCGGACTTTATCGTGAACCACCTGAACCGCACGGCGGGGGTGATGGATATCCGTTCGGAGATAGTGCTGCAGAAGATCAAGGATCGGGATGAGGTGTTGGACCTGGTCCTACGCAAGTAACCGCACCACCATAGAAACCCTGTGGGAGCGGGCTTGCTCGCGAATGCGGTGGATCAGCCAGCCCATGTATTAACTGGCCCACCGCATTCGCGAGCAAGCCCGCTCCCACATTTCCAACCGTATTCAGTCCTCTAGGGCGCGTACGCGTTGCATGCGTTTCTGCTCGACCGGCGCGGCGGCAGGCTGCAACTCAAAGTCAAAATCAATCTGCGCAAACCGCCCTTGCACGCCAAACTCCCGCGCCAGTTGCGGATCGTCACTGAAACGAATCTCGGCAATCAGTTCATCCCGGGTGGCGTAGGCAAAGTCATCATGCAGGTAAGGGTCATCCGACAGGTTGATCTGCGTGGTCAGGTGCCGGTGCCCAGGCGCCGAGATGAAGAAGTGGATATGCGCCGGCCGCTGACCGTGGCGCCCCAACTGGTCGAGCAACTGCTGCGTCGGCCCGGTCGGCGGGCAGCCGTAGCCTGAAGGTACGATGCTGCGAAAACGGTAGTTGCCCTGGGCGTCGGTCTCGATGCGCCGGCGCAGGTTGAACTCAGACTGCGTCGGGTCGAACCACGAATAAGTGCCGCCCGTATTGGCCTGCCACACATCGACAATCGCCCCTGCCAACGGCTTGCCCTCGGTATCACGCACTTGCCCGCGCATGAACAACGGCACCGCGTCATCCTTACCATCATCCAGCCGTGCCTCGTACTTGGACAGCGGCGCACCGGCCACATACAACGGGCCTTCGATGGTGCGCGGCGTGCCGCCCGACTTGCCGGCCTCCTCGTCGGCGGCGTCCATCAACAGGTCCAGGTAATGCTCCAGGCCCAAGCCGGCGGCAAGCAGGCCGGCCTCTTGGTTTTTGCCCAGCTCATTGAGGTAGTTGACCGCCTTCCAGAACTCTTCCGGGGTCACTTCCAGGTCTTCGATGATGTTTACGGTGTCGCGCAGGATCCGGTAAATCAGCGCCTTGGTGCGTGGGTTGCCCGCGTCATTGAGGTTACCGCTGGCTTCTTCGAGAAACTGTTGGGCATGGGCAGTCTGGGACAGGCGGATGGTCATGGTGCACTCCTCATCTTGTTATTAGGCTTAAAAAGGGGCTCAGCGGTCGTCCGCATGGACCGACGACGGATGCCGGCACAACGCATTCACTTCGATGGCCATGTAGGGGAACAACGGCAATTGCATCAGCAGGTCGTGCAGGTCCTGCACGCTGTCGACATCGAACACGCTGTAGTTGGCGTAATGCCCGGCGATGCGCCACAGGTGGCGCCATTTGCCCTCTTGTTGCAGGCGCTGCGCCAAGGCTTTCTCCTCGGCCTTGAGGCTGGCGGCGCGCTCGGGGTGCATGTCGAGGGGCAGGTTCACGGTCATTTTTACGTGGAACAACATGGCAGAGGCCTCTTAGTGTTTGTCACGGCGAAAGAACGCCAGGCGCTCTTCATCGAGCGTCAGGCCCAGGCCCGGCGCAGTGGACACATGCAGCTGGAAATCGCGGTACACCGGTGGCTCGGTAAGAATGTCTTCAGTGAGCAACAGCGGGCCGAACAGTTCGGTGCCCCACGCCAGGGTGTTCAGCGTGAGAAAGGCATGGGCCGAGGCCAGGGTGCCAATGCCACCTTCAAGCATGGTGCCGCCGTACAGGCCGATGCCAGCCGCTTCGGCAATCGCCGCCGTGCGCAATACAGCGCGAGGGCCGCCGTTCTTGGCGATCTTGAGGGCGAACACCGTGGCCGCGCCTTCACGGGCCAGGTTGAAGGCGTCTTCCACACATTCGATAGATTCATCGGCCATGATCGGCACCGGGCTCGACAGGTTGAGCCGGGCCATGCCGCCACGGTTATTGCGTGAGATCGGTTGTTCGATCAGGTCGATACCGTGGTCGCCGAGTACCTTGCATGCCCGCAGGGCCACGGCTTCATCCCAGGCCTGGTTGACGTCGACGCGCACACTGGCGCGCTCGCCCAGGGCTTTTTTGATCGCGATCACATGGGCCAGGTCGCGGTTGACCTCCCCCGCGCCGATCTTCAATTTGAAGAGGCGGTGACGGCGCAGGTCGAGCATTTTCTCGGCCTCGTTGATGTCTTGTTCGGTATTACCGCTGGCCAGCGTCCAGGCCACCGGCAACGCGTCCCGCACACGCCCGCCAAGCAGCTCACTGACCGGCAGCCCGAGGCGTTTGCCGAGGGCGTCGAGCAAGGCGCTTTCGATACCGGACTTGGCAAAGGTGTTGCCGCGAATACTACGCTCCAGGCGCAACATCGCCGCGTTGACGTTACTCGCGTCCTGGCCGATCAGCAGCGGCGCGAAGTGACAGTCGATGTTGACCTTGATGCTGTCGGGGCTCTCGTTGCCGTAGCTCAGGCCGCCGATGGTGGTGGCTTCACCGATGCCTTCGATGCCGTCGGTGCAGCGTAGGCGGATGATGACGAGGGTCTGGTTTTGCATCGTGTGCATCGCCAGCTTGTGCGGGCGAAGGGTGGGCAGGTCGACGATGACAGTTTCAATCGACTCGATGGCGCAAATCGGCATGGCAATACCCGTTGGGTTCTTTATAGATTTGCCTCGATTCTGTTCCGCATTTTTTTGGGCTTCCAATATAGAATTGGTCTGATGCAATACCCTTAAGGTATGAAAGGAGTCGATATGGAACTGCGTCACTTGCGCTATTTCCAGGTGCTGGGCGAGACCCTCAACTTCACCCGAGCGGCCGAACGCTTGCATATCGCCCAGCCGCCTTTGAGCCGGCAGATCCAGCAACTGGAGGACGAACTCGGGGTGGTGCTGCTGGAACGCAGCCGCCCCTTGCGGCTGACCGAGGCCGGACGGTTTTTCTATGAGCATGCCAATGTGCTGCTCGAACAACTGGGCAAGGTCTGCGACAACACCCGACGCATCGGCCAAGGCGAGAAAACCTGGCTGGGCATTGGCTTTGCACCGTCGACCTTGTACGGCGTGCTGCCGGAATTGATTCGACGCCTGCGCACTCACGAGGCCCTGGAGCTGGAGTTGGGCTTGTCGGAAATGACCACCTTGCAGCAGGTCGAAGCGCTCAAGGCTGGCCGCATTGACGTGGGCTTCGGGCGCATTCGCATTGACGACCCGGCCATCGTCCAGCGCGTACTGGTGGAGGATCGTCTGGTGGCCGTGCTGCCCAGCGGTCACCCGTTGCTGGGCGCCCCGGCCACCCTCGCCCAGTTGGCCGCCGAACCCTTTGTGCTCTACCCCGGCAACCCGCGCCCCAGTTATGCCGACCATGTGATCGCACTGTTCGACGCCCATGGCTTGAGCGTGAAGGTGGCGCAGTGGACCAACGAATTGCAGACCGCTATTGGCCTGGTGGGCGCAGGTATAGGCGTGACGCTGGTGCCCGCGTCGGTGCAGGTGCTGCATCGGGCGGATATTGGCTATACGCCAGTGGTGGAGGCGACGGCGAGTTCGCCGATCATCCTCAGCCGGCGGGGGAATGATCAGTCGCCGGGGCTGACTCATTGCCTGCAGCTGGTTGAAGAGTTGATCTGAGATTTTCCCAAACACCACAATTCCCTTGTAGGAGCGAGCTTGCTCGCGAAAAACTCACAGGCGCCGCGTTCATCCAGCAAGCACGCGTTATCGTTGACGCTTTTCGCGAGCAAGCTCGCTCCTACATTTGATCTTCATTGGTTTCAGAGGCTGCGCAGGCGCTTGCGTTGCAATGTCTGGCTGGGCGACTCATCGAACAGCTTGCGGTACTCCGCCGAAAACCGCCCCAGGTGCGTAAACCCCCAACCCAGGGCAATTTCAGAGATGGTGCGGATCGAGCCCTGCTCCAGAATCTCTTGGCGCACCGCCCCCAACCGATGCTTCTTCAGATACGCCATGGGCGACAGTGCGAAGTACTTGCGAAACGCATCAAACAGTTTGAAACGCGACACGCCTGCCGCCGCTTCCAGGTCTTCCAGGTGCAGCGCTTCACGGGCGTTGTCGTGGATGAATTGCCGCGCGCGGATCAGGTAGTGCGGCAGTTTCACCCCCAGCACGTCGCGCAGTTCTTCGGAGTAGTTATTCGGTTGGGCCAGGATCAGGCCCTTGATCAGCGAGCTTTCCAGGTCTCGAGTAAACGCCGCCTGCTCGTACAGTTCACTGCTGCGTTCCAGCTCGGCGATGAAATAACGCGCCATGCGCCACCACGAAGCCGGTGCTCCGTCCACAGCATCCATCACCGACTCAAACCGCAGCGGTGCATCGATGGGCCGTTGCAGCAAACCTTCCAGCGATTCGCTCATCGCCGCGCGGGTGATCACCACCTGCAACTTGCGGCAGTCACCGGAAATCGCCAGCACCTGATGCTCATTGGGCGAAATGATCACGCCTTGGTCGCGGTTGGAACTGAGACGTTCACCGTTCTTGCTCAGCTCCTGCTCGCCCACCAACGGCAGGCTCAAGCTGTAGCTGCTGAAGTGCTCGGCGTCCTCGATGTCGATAGTCACATCGGTGCCGTACTCGATCACGCCCAGGGTGGTGGCGCGGGACTTGAACACGTTGGCGCTGTGGTGAAAGCGCAGGCGTTCGGGGGTGGCCGTCGCCAGGCGGTGGGGCCCGCAGATGCCGGACATCCAGCTGCGCGCGCCTTCCAGGTCGAAGCGTTGAATATGAATATCGCGTGTCTGGCTACTCATCAGGGTGCACCCACGGCGGTTAGGCATTTGCGCGCTCTGGCGGCGCGTCGTTGAACCTCGACAGCAAGTTCCAGGCCACGCCAGCAGCATGGCCACTGGGTGGATAGTAACGGTCGACTATGTGGATAAATCCCAGGGTTTTACGACCATCGCCCACCATCACAGTAGCCCATGCCGTCACCTGCGCGCACCGCCATGGGTATTTGCTGCCCAACTTTGCGGCCTGCGTTCCCCCATTAAGCGGATAGCCCGCCACCGCATTGCAGCCGCTTAATGGCTCACCGTTTAGCCATGATCAAAAGGTACCTCCCATGAGTGGTGCAAGAACCGTCGAACAGTGGAAATCCTTTATCGAAAGCTGCCTGGACTTTCGCCCGGCGGATGAAGTGTTCCGCATCGCCCGCGACATGTTCACCGAGCCCGAGCTGTTCGACCTGGAGATGGAACTGATCTTCGAGAAGAACTGGATCTACGCCTGCCACGAAAGCGAACTGGCCCATAACCACGACTTCGTGACGATGCGCGCCGGGCGCCAGCCGATGATCATCACCCGCGACGGCGAAGGCCGGCTCAACGCGCTGATCAACGCCTGCCAGCATCGCGGCACCACCCTCACCCGCGTGGGCAAGGGCAACCAGTCCACCTTCACCTGCCCGTTTCACGCCTGGTGCTACAAAAGCGACGGCCGACTGGTGAAGGTCAAGGCGCCGGGGGAATACCCGGAAGGTTTCGACAAGGCCACCCGCGGCCTGAAAAAAGCGCGCATCGACAGCTACAAGGGCTTTGTGTTTATCAGCCTGGACGTGAATGGCACCGACAGCCTGGAAGATTTCCTTGGCGACGCCAAAGTGTTCTTCGACATGATGGTGGCGCAATCGGCCACCGGAGAGTTGGAGGTGCTGCCGGGCAAGTCCGCCTACACCTACGACGGCAACTGGAAACTGCAAAACGAAAACGGCCTGGACGGTTATCACGTCAGCACCGTGCACTACAACTATGTGGCCACCGTGCAGCATCGCCAGCAGGTCAACACCGAGAACGGCGCAGGTTCCAGCACGACGCTGGACTACAGCAAGCTCGGCGCCGGCGACGCGAACACCGACGACGGCTGGTTCGCCTTCAACAATGGCCACAGCGTGTTGTTCAGCGACATGCCCAACCCCAGCGTACGCTCCGGCTACGCCACCATCATGCCGCGCCTGGTAGAAGAACACGGCCAGCAGAAGGCCGAGTGGATGATGCACCGCCTGCGCAACCTGAACATCTACCCCAGCCTGTTCTTTCTCGACCAGATCAGCTCGCAGTTGCGCATCATCCGCCCAGTGGCCTGGAACAAGACCGAGATCATCAGCCAGTGCCTGGGGGTCAAGGGTGAGTCCGACGCCGATCGCGAAAACCGGATTCGCCAGTTCGAAGACTTCTTTAACGTTTCGGGCATGGGTACGCCGGACGATCTGGTGGAGTTTCGCGAAGCCCAACGCGGTTTCCAGGGCCGCCTGGAACGCTGGAGCGATATCTCACGGGGCAGCCACCGCTGGGAGACCGGACCCACGCCCAACAGTGAAGCCATCGGCATTCAACCGGCCATGACCGGCACTGAATTCACCCACGAAGGCTTGTACGTCAACCAGCACCGCAATTGGCAACAGTTTCTGCTCAAGGGCCTGGACCGACAAGCGCTGACACTGCGGGAGGTGAAGTGATGAATGCGCAATTGCAGTACCAGATCGAGCAGTTCTTCTACCGCAAGTCCGAGCTGTGCGACGCCCAGGACTGGGACGCCTACGTGCAGTTGTTCGACCCGCAGAGTGAATTCCACCTGCCGCAATGGGACTCGGAACACGTCTACACCCAAGACCCCAAGCGCGAGATGTCGTTGATCTACTACGCCAACCGTTCGGGCCTGGAAGACCGCGTGTTCCGCCTGCGCACCGGCAAGGCCGCCTCTGCCACGCCGATGCCGCGCACCTTGCACCTGATCAATAACGTACGCATTGCCGAGCAGGCCGACGGCACGTTGGAGGTGCGTTTGAACTGGCACACGTTGTTTTATCGCCTGGCCACGTCCGAGCAGTTCTACGGGCATGCGACCTATCGCCTCAAGCCCGAGGGTGACAGCTGGTTGATCACGCGCAAGCACGCGCTGCTGCTCAACGACACCATCAATTCGGTGCTGGATTTCTATCATCTGTAATCAAGCACATCACACCCTGTGGCGAGGGAGCTTGCTCCCGCTGGGCTGCGAAGCGGCCCCAAAAGCTTGGGAGCGCTGCGCACTCCAGCGGGAGCAAGCTCCCTCGCCACAGGTTATGCACCAGCAATACACGCGTGGAGTTTCGTGAATGAATCACAAAGTGGCCTTCAGTTTTGCCGATGGCAAAACCCTGTTCTTCCCGGTGGGCGCCCATGAAATCCTGTTGGATGCCGCGCTGCGCAACGGTATCAAGATCCCGCTCGATTGCCGCGAAGGCGTGTGCGGAACCTGCCAGGGGCGCTGTGAGTCCGGCGAGTACACCCAGGACTACGTCGACGAGGAAGCCCTATCCAGCCTCGACCTGCAACAACGCAAGATGCTCAGTTGCCAGACCCGGGTGAAGTCCGATGCCACCTTTTATTTCGACTTTGATTCGAGCCTGTGCAACGCCGCCGGGCCCGTGCAGGTACGCGGCACGGTGAGCGCGGTGCAGCAGGTGTCGACCAGCACCGCCATCTTGCAGGTGCACCTGGCCCAGCCACTGGACTTTTTGCCTGGCCAATACGCGCGTCTGTCGGTGCCCGGCACCGACAGTTGGCGCTCCTACTCCTTCGCCAATCGGCCGGGTAACCAACTGCAGTTCCTGGTGCGCCTGCTGCCCGATGGAGTAATGAGCAACTACCTGCGTGAACGCTGCCAGGTGGGTGATGAAATGCTGATGGAGGCGCCCTTGGGTGCGTTTTATCTGCGGCACGTCACCCAACCACTGGTACTGGTGGCGGGCGGCACCGGGTTGTCGGCATTGCTGGGCATGCTCGACGAGCTGGCCGTCAACGGCTGCACGCAACCTGTGCATCTGTATTACGGCGTGCGCGGCGCCGAAGATTTATGTGAAGCGGCGCGTATCCACGCCTACGCGGCAAAAATCCCGAACTTTCGCTACACCGAAGTGCTGAGCGATGCCTCAGCCGAGTGGACGGGCAAACGCGGCTACCTCACCGAGCATTTCGACCTGGCCGAATTGCGGGACAGATCGGCGGATATGTACGTGTGCGGTCCCCCTCCAATGGTCGAATCCATTCAACAATGGCTGGTGGATCAGGCACTTGATGGCGTTCAACTGTATTACGAAAAGTTTACGCAGAGTAATATCTGACCCTCAGCAGTTCTGAGGGGCCGATGCGGCGTGCAATCACCCTTGAGAAAAACAAGTAGAAGGGAATGTTAATGGCGGATGACATGGTAAACCCGGTGGGCCTCAAGCGAGGCCTGAAAAACCGGCACATTCAGCTGATCGCCTTGGGAGGCGCGATTGGTACAGGCTTGTTCCTCGGCTCGGCCGGGGTACTCAAGTCGGCGGGGCCGTCGATGATCCTGGGCTATGCAGTGGCCGGGTTTATCGCGTTCCTGATCATGCGCCAGCTCGGCGAGATGATCGTCGAAGAGCCGGTGGCCGGGTCCTTCAGCCACTTCGCACATAAATACTGGGGCGGTTACGCGGGCTTCCTGGCGGGCTGGAACTATTGGGTGCTCTACGTGCTGGTGGGCATGGCCGAACTGACGGCGGTGGGAAAGTACATCCAGTTCTGGTGGCCGGAGATTCCAACCTGGGTCAGCGCGCTAGTGTTCTTCGTCGCGGTGAACCTGATCAACACCCTGAACGTGAAGTTCTTCGGTGAAGCCGAATTCTGGTTTGCGATCATCAAGGTGGTGGCGATTGTCGGCATGATCGTGCTCGGCTGCTACCTGCTGTTCAGCGGCACTGGCGGCCCGCAAGCGTCGGTCAGCAACCTGTGGAGCCACGGCGGGTTCTTCCCCAACGGCGGCATGGGACTGCTGATGTCCATGGCCTTCATCATGTTCTCGTTCGGTGGCCTGGAGCTGGTTGGCATCACCGCCGCCGAGGCCAGCGAACCGCGCAAGGTGATCCCCAAGGCGATCAATCAGGTGGTGTACCGCATCCTGATTTTCTACGTCGGCGCGCTGACCGTGCTGTTGTCGCTGTACCCGTGGGATCAATTGCTGCAAACCCTCGGCGCGTCGGGCGATGCCTACAGCGGCAGCCCGTTTGTGCAGATTTTCTCGCTGATCGGCAACGACACCGCCGCCCACATCCTCAACTTCGTGGTGCTGACCGCGGCGTTGTCGGTGTACAACAGCGGCGTGTACTGCAACAGCCGCATGCTGTTTGGCCTGGCCGAACAAGGTGACGCGCCCAAGGCGCTGATGAAGCTCAACAAACAAGGTGTGCCGCTGCGGGCCCTGGCGATTTCGGCGTTGGTGACCATGCTGTGCGTGGTGGTCAACTACGTAGCGCCGCACAGTGCGCTGGAGTTGCTGTTCGCGCTGGTGGTTGCTTCGTTGATGATCAACTGGGCATTGATCAGCCTGACCCACATCAAGTTCCGCAAGGCCATGGGCGAGCAAGGCGTGACGCCGTCGTTCAAGACCTTCTGGTTCCCGTTCAGCAACTACCTGTGCCTGGCGTTCATGGTGATGATCATTGGCGTGATGCTGGCGATTCCTGGGATTCGCGAGTCGGTGTATGCGATGCCGGTGTGGGTGGGGATTATCTACATCGCCTATCGGTTTCGGATCAGAAACGGGAAAGTTGCCGTGGCGCAGTAACCTCTGTGGGAGCGGGCTTGCTCGCGAATGCGGAGTGTCAGCTACCCATCCGTTGACTGAACTACCGCATCCGCGAGCAGGCCCGCTCCCACATTTTGGATTGCGTTCCAAATGAAAGCCCCGGTAATCCGGGGCTTTTTGTTTAGAGCGTGGAACGTACGCGCCACAGTTCGGGGAATAGCACCGTATCGAGCATCTTGCGCAGGTACCCCACGCCTTCAGTGCCGCCAGTACCCGGCTGGAAGCCGATGATGCGCTCCACCGTGGTGACATGCCGGAAGCGCCACTGGCGGAACGAATCTTCCAGGTCGATAAACTTCTCGGCCAACTGATACAAATCCCAGTAACGGCTCGGGTCGCGATACACCTCGCGCCAGGCAGCTTCCACCGATTCATCGTGCACCGTGGCTGCGGTCGGGTCGCGCTCGGCGCGTTTGGGATCAATCGCCAACCCCGCCTTGACCATCAGGTTTACGGCCTCGTCATACAGCGAGGGCGTGGCGATCGCCACCTGCAATTGCTGCAGCAACTCCGGGCGATGGGCATGGGGCCGCAGCAGCGCCGGGCTTTTGTTGCCGAGGATGAATTCGATCTCGCGGTACTGGAACGACTGGAACCCCGACGACTGCCCCAGGAACGGGCGAATCGCCTTGTACTCCGACGGCGTCATGGTCGCCAGCACCGCCCAGGCGTGCACCAGTTGATCGAAGATCCGCGACACCCGCGCCAGCATCTTGAATGCTGGGGGCAGCTCACCCAGGCGCACATGTTCGCGGGCGGCCTTGAGTTCGTGGAGCATCAGCTTCATCCACAGCTCCGAGGTCTGGTGCTGGATGATGAAGAGCATTTCGTTGTGGTCCGGCGACAGCGGATGCTGGGCGCTGAGGACTTTGCCCAGGTCCAGGTAGTCGCCATAGCTCATGGACTCGGAAAAATTCAGTTCGGCGTTATGCCATTCTTCCGGGGCTTGGTTATCGGCAGGCTTATAGTCTGGAGAGAAAGGACATTGGCTCATCGCGTGGGCTCCTTGAGCGGGCGGAGAATGGCGCGCACGGGGCTCGCGTCCAGGTTGGCGAAGCGCAGCGGCAGCGCGATCAATTCATAGTCGCCCTCCGGTACGTCATCGAGCACTATACCTTCGAGGATCGCCATGCCATGGCGGGCCACGGCGTTGTGCGAATCCATGGTCTTGGACTGTTGCGGGTCCAGGGACGGCGTGTCGATACCGATCAGGCGCACACCCAGGCCGGCGAGCAGCTCAATGGTTTGCGGGGCGATGGCCGTGAAGTTCGAATCCCATTCAGTCAGTGGCGCTTGTGGATAAGTACGCAACAGCACGCGCTCCGGCACGTTATCCACACGCCCTTGCAACTGATGGGGCTGCACCAGAGCGCCGCTGCCCAGGCAATGCAATACCCGGCATGGGCCCATGTACACATCCAGCGACACCTCGCCAATCGGCGCGCCATCAGCGCTGTAATGCAGCGGCGCATCCACATGGGCACCCGTGTGCGGCGACAGGGTCACGCGCCCCACATTCACCGGGCACTCCGGGCCGAACTGCCACACACGCTCTTCCTGGAACGGTGTATCGCCCGGCCAGGTCGGGGTGGCCGTGCTCAAGGGCGGGCTGATATCCCACCACGTTTTTATTGGGTTCATTGCAAGGCTCTCACTCGTTACTGAGGTGAATGATACGAGGGAGGGGTGTGAATTTTCTTGCGAATTCTGGCGCGACACGGGAAATCTTTCGCAGTTACTGCGAGGAAACATCGGTTTGATGCACAGATCTGTCGCTCAGATACGCCACAACCTTCTGTGGGAGCCTGGCTTGCCAGCGATAGCGGAGTGTCAGGCAAGGGAGATGCTCGCTGTGCCACCGTCATCGCGGGCAAGCCCGGCTCCCACAGGGGACTGCGGTGTTCACGTGTCTGCGCTTCTGGGCATCCCAATGTCGAGTTCAGACCATCTGCGCAACGCCCAAGGCCTTAGGGTGCATCTTTCCCTTCCCTGCCTCGGAGTCAACATGTCCAAGCCCATCACCGTACTGCGCGACACCCACCCACTGCCGGTCCTGGATGCCTGTAAATGGGAAAAGCTCGAAGGCGACCCGCACACCGTCAACCTCAACGCCTACACCAGCGAAGACGGCAGCAAGATCATGGGCACTTGGATCTGCACGCCGGGCAAGTGGTACGTGGAATACGTGAAGTGGGAATACTGCCATTTCCAGGAAGGCTACTGCGTGATCACGCCTGAAGGCATGGAGCCGATTCATCTGCGCGCTGGCGATATCTTTGTGGTAGAGCCTGGGATGAAGGGGACGTGGGAAGTGGTCGAGACGGTGCGTAAGTATTTTGTGTTTGCCTGAGCTGCCAAACCTGTGGCGAGGGAGCTTGCTCCCGCTGGGGCGCGTAGCGGCCCCAAAAGATGGGACTGCTGCGCGGTCCAGCGGGAGCAAGCTCCCTCGCCACAGTTATTTATTTGGGCTTGCGATAGCTGTTGATGATCGCCGAGAAGTCTTTACCGCCCTCCCCGCGCTGGCTCATCGACTGGTACAACTGCTGGGCCACCGCGCCGAGGATCACCGGCTGATGCGCCTGGCGTGCGGCTTCTGTGGCCAGGCCCAAATCCTTGAGCATCAGGTCGGCGCCGAAGCCACCGGTATAGCCGCGCGATGACGGTGCGGTTTCGATCACGCCCGGCCACGGGTTGTAAGTGTCGGAACTCCAGCAACGCCCGGTGGAGCTGTTGATAATGCCCGCCAGCACTTGCGTATCAATGCCGAGCGCATCGCCCAGGGCCATGGCCTCACTGACGCCGACCATGCTGATACCCAACAACAGGTTGTTGCAGATCTTGGCGATTTGCCCGGTGCCGACATCACCACAGTGCACGATGTTGCGGCCCATCTGCGCCAGCACCGGTTGCAGGGTAGCGAATAATTCCGGGTTGGCGCCGACCATAAAGGTCAGCGTCCCGGCCTGGGCGCCGCCGGTGCCACCGGAGACCGGCGCATCGGCCACGGCCACGCCTTGTTTCGCTGCCACAGCCGCTACATCACGGATGGTTTGCGGGTCGATGGTGCTGCAATCCACGGCGGGGATGCCTTTGCCGATGCTGGCGAGTACGCCGTCTTCATTCAGCCACACGCTGCGCACATGGGCCGCTGCCGGCAGCATGGTAATCACCAGTTCGGCGCCTTGGGCCGCATCACGTGGTGAGCTGCTGATGGTGCCGCCCAGTTCAGCGAGTTCCTTGAGTACGGCCTGGTTCAGGTCGAACAGATTCAGCGCGTGGCCAGCCTTGATCAAGTTGCGGGCCATGGGCGCACCCATGTTGCCCAGGCCGATAAATGCAATCTTCATGGTCGTCTCCCAGGTTCAGCGCAGGTTGATGGTGGTGTTGACGCCATCGTTGACCGTGTCATCGTCGAACCAGCGGCTGGTGACGGTTTTGGTCTGAGTGTAGAACTGCACCACTTGCTTGCCGTATGGGCCCAAGTCGCCAAGCTTGGAACCGCGCGAGCCGGTGAAGCTGAAGAACGGCACCGGCACCGGGATCGGAATGTTGATGCCGACCTGGCCCACATCGATTTCGCTCTGGAATTTACGCGCCGCCGCCCCGCTCTGGGTGAACAGGCCCGTGCCGTTGCCGAACGGGTTGGCGTTGACCAGGGCGATGGCTTGATCGAGGGTGTCGACTTCCAGCACCACCAGCACTGGGCCGAAGATCTCCTCGGTGTAAATGCGCATGTCGGTGGTCACGCCCGAGAACAGGGTGGGGCCGACAAAGTTGCCTTGCTCAAAGCCCGGCACCTTGATGTCGCGGCCGTCCAGTTCCAGCTTGGCGCCTTCTTTCACGCCGCTTTCGATCAGCTCCAGGATACGTGCCTTGGCGCGCTTGGAGATCACCGGGCCGACATCCGTGCCGGCTTCGCTGCCTGCATTGACCTTGAGCTTTTGTGCCAGCGCCTTGAGGTCTGGCAGCCACTGCTTGGCCGCGCCCACCAACACCACCACCGAGGTGGCCATGCAACGCTGGCCCGCCGCGCCGAAACCGGCACCGACCAGGGCATTGAGGGTGTGTTCACGGTTGGCATCCGGCAGCACCACGGCATGGTTCTTGGCGCCCATCATCGATTGGACGCGTTTGCCGTGCTTGCCGGCCAGGTCATAGACATGGGTGCCGACGGCCGTCGAGCCGACGAAGGACACCGCCTTGATGTCTTTGTGAGTGCACAGTGCATCCACCACGTCCTTGCCGCCATGCACCACGTTGAGCACGCCGGCCGGTACGCCGGCTTCCAGCGCCAGCTCCACCAGCAGCATGGTCGACAGCGGGTCCTGCTCGGAAGGTTTGAGGACGAAGGTGTTACCGCAGGCAATCGCCATCGGGAACATCCACAGCGGAATCATCGCCGGGAAGTTGAACGGGGTGATGCCTGCGCATACGCCGATAGGCTGGCGCAGGGTGTAGGTATCCACGCCGCCGGCCACGTTCTCGGCGAACTCGCCCATTTGCAGGGTGCCGATGGAACAGGCGTGTTCGACCACTTCCAGTCCACGGAAAATATCGCCCTCGGCATCGGCAATGGTCTTGCCCTGCTCGGCGCTGAGGACTACAGCAATGCGCTTGGAATGTTCGCGGATCAAGGCTTGCAGCTTGAGCATAATGCGCATGCGCGCGCCGATCGGCGTCAGCTTCCAGGTCTGGAAGGCGCGGTGGGCGGCGTCGATGGCGGCGTTGACTTCATCGGCGGTGGCGAACGGGACTTTGGCCAGCACTTGCTGGGTGGCGGGGTTGACGATGTCTTGCCACTCGGTGGTCTTGGACTCGACCCACTCGCCGTTGATCAGCAACTTGACCTGTTGCACGGAAATATCGGCAGATGCGTTCATGTGGTCTCCAGAATCTTGTCGTTATGCAGAGAACCAAGGCGTTGAATCGCCTTGAAGAATGAGGCGTTCGGACTGTTTTTGGAGTATAGATGTGCAAATCTCTAATAAGAACGCACATAAAAGCCGGTCCAATATGCAAAAAAACATCACCTCCCTGGGCGCCCTGAACTGGGATGACCTGAAGTTTTTCCTCGAAGTAGCCCGCACCCGCAAGGCCAGCGTGGCCGCCAAGCGCCTGGCGGTGGACTACACCACCGTGTCGCGGCGCATCAGTTCACTGGAAGTGTCGCTCGGTACCTTGCTGTTTGAAAAATCCCGGACCAACGGCTTCGTGCTCACCACCGAGGGCCAGCGTTTGCTCGGCTACGCGGAGTCCATCGAAAGCACCCTGCACATGGCCTGCGAACAAGTATCCGGCTCCGGCGTGGCACTTTCCGGCCATGTGCGCATGGGCTGCACCGAAGGTTTCGGCAGCTTCTTCGTCACCCCACAGCTAAGCCATTTCGTCGACACGTATCCTGCGATCTCGGTAGACATCCTGCCCCTGCCCCACTTCATCAGCCTGTCCAAGCGCGAAGCCGACATCGTCATCGCCCTGGAGCGCCCGGAACACGGGCCATATGTGTGCTGCAAACTGTGCGACTACAAATTGCAGTTGTACGCCACCCAGGACTACCTCGACCAACACCCGCCAATCCGCAAACCTGCGGATTTGGCCGAGCATCCGTTTATCAGCTACGTGGATGACCTGGCCTTCAGCTCGGAGCTGCTGTACCTGGCCAACGTCGTGCCCGGCGCCAGCGCCAGCCTGCGCAGTACCAGCGTGATTGCGCAGTACGTGGCGGCACAGCAAGGGCGGTCGATGGCGATATTGCCGTGCTTTCTGGCGGCGCAGGATCCGCGCTTGTTGCCGGTGCTGGGGGAGCAGATTGCGATTACGCGGCAGTTCTGGATGTATTGCCGGGAGGATTTACGCAAGTTGAAGCGGATTACGTTGTTGTGGGATTACATCAGGGGGGTGACGGAGCAGAATCAGGGGTTGTTGATGGGGGAGACGCGGGAGATCAGGTTTGCGGATTAAAGCGCCATCAACGACGATTCGCTTTAAATTGCAGGACGTTTCCTAGAGAATCCTTGGCCTATTGCGCCATAGGATTTGAGTGTCTAGCCTCCTCGGGTCGCTGCAAAACAGCGGCTGGGTTTAGCGACCCGAGAAACGTAGGTTCAACGCCCTAAATCACCCTGGCTGGCCATTTTTGCTCGCATTATCGTGTTATGGCGGCTGTGCGCGGGAGACCTTCGGGTCTACCGGGTTCCTAGGTTACCGGTTCGCTAACCCGCGTACAGCTGCCACCTTTCCATGTTTAGCGACATGCCGTGGCGGTTTCTACTTATTAACCTAAGGAAAAACCATGTCCAAGATCGTCCCCGATCCACCGCTTTCCTCCATCATCACCCTCGGTGTCGTCACCTTCGGCGATTACGGCGAAAACCAAAAACCACTGTTCCGCGTTAATTCCGGCATGCCGATTGAGGAAGCATTGGAACACGCCTCCACCCTGCTTTTTTACTCCAAGAAACTCGCGATGGAAGCCGCCATGGATGTACGCGGCGAGCAATACGCATGGGCTGCGCATTATCTGTGTGAGATGGGCAAGGCAGTGGTGGATGACTTAACGCAGGCGATGACGCCGAGCCGTTAAGCGAATACCGTTCGAATGCGGGAGGAGCCTTGCTCCTTCCCACATTTAAACCGCGCCAGCCCCGGCAATTTGCGGATACCGAACCCGAACTTCGCGCAGAAACTCACCCGCACTGCTCTTGAGCCATTCAATCAGCCGAGCAATATCCGGCTCCGACTGACGCCCGTTTCGACAAATGATGTAGTAAGCCGCTGGAGACATCATCACGGGACTATTCAACGCAACTAAAGCACCACCGTCCAGTTGGTCATACACTAATGCAGTCCTGCCCAGCGCTATCCCCCCACCCTTCACCGCCAGACTAATCGCCAGACTCGAATCCGGAAATCTCGGCCCATGGTGATAAGGCGGCGCCGCCAGCCCCTGAAACGCAAACCAACTTTCCCATCCCGGACACACCTGATCGTCCACCCGATGAATCAGCGGATTGCGGGCGACATCCTCCAGCGCAATATCACCCTTCAACCGCAGAAACTCCGGCGAACAAACGGGGAACACCGCATCGCGCATCAGTAATTCGACATGATGATCCGGGTAGTCGCCGTACCCCATCACCACCGCGACATCGTATTGATGAGCCTCCAGGCTGGCGCGGTTCATGTCGGCGCTGGTCAACACCAGATCTAGATTGAAAGAGGCCTCAGTGTGAGAACCGTGCATCCTGGGGATCAGCCATGTCGAACAGAGAGAAGACGTGCATGAGAGGTACAGCGGTTGGGATTTACCGGGGTTGAGTGAATGCAGCACCCCATCCAGCGATTTGAAGAAACCATCGGTAACCGGCAACAAAGCCTGCCCTGCCACCGTCAGTTTGACGCCACGCGAGTGCCGCTCAAACAACGACACGCCCCACCACTCCTCCAAGCCAGCAATTTGATGGCTAATAGCGCTGGCAGTGAGGTTAAGCTCAGACGCTGCGCGCGCAAAGCTACCGGTTTGCGCTGCGCAGACGAACGCTTGAAGCATAGGTGTAGGGGGCGGACGCTGGGCCATCAGGTGCTCACTTTGATCAAGATGATCCCGCAAACAATGACGAACGCCGAAAGCATCCGTCGCCAACCGAACCGTTCATGAAAGAACAGCGCGGCAATAATGGCGCCGATAATAACACTGGTTTCCCGCAGAGCTGAGACCTTGGCCACCGCGTCCAGCGACAACGCAAACAACACCAATCCGTAAGACGCCAGGTAAAAAACACCGCCTAATAGTCCGACTCGCCAATGCCCACGTATCGCACGAGCCAAGGCTGAACGCTCTTTGGAAAACGCCAGCATCGGGATCGGAATACTTTGGAACACTGTCAGGTAGATGATGTACTGCAGCACCGTCTCACTGGCTCTTACACCTTTGGCATCCACCACCGTGTAAGACGCAATAAACGCACCGGCGCACACCGCCATCAGGATCGGCTTGAACATCTGCGCCGTCATCCTGCGCACAAAGGTCAGGCTGATAATCCCCACACAAATCAGCAACACTCCCGTCAACGCCTGGAATGACAACTGTTCATGCAGCAGAAAGTAAGAAAACAGCGCGACCAGTACGGGTGGCACCCCACGCATCACCGGGTAAACCTGACCGAAATCACCCGTTTCGTACGCTTTGATCAGAAATAGCCGATAGACCGTGTTGAGCACCACGGAGACGAGTATGTAGCCCCATACCTCTAGGCTAGGCACACTGACAAACGGCAACGCCAGCAGGCATATCACGAGCGCAGTGCCATCGACCATGGCCAAGGTCATGAAGCGACTGCTACCGGCGCGGACTACGGCATTCCAAGTGGCGTGCATAAAGGCAGAGATCAAGACCAGCGTGATCGCGATATCGGAATTTTCCATGGGGCTCGGCTTATGGCGGATATGGGAGGACTTACGTTATGAACACGAATGCATCATTGTTTGCGTAACCACATCCGTAGCATATAACGATTCAGATCACTCAAAGGCTCAGCATCATTGATCTCGGAGCGTGGAGCATTCATATCAATGAAGTGCGTGCGAGTATGGAGAAATTTATTATCGGCCGAAATAAGCACTTGCCCTGGCTCCAGCAGTACTCGATGCTGAACTGATGACTGATCGAGAACAGTATCCAGAAAGTCCAGCGCCTGGGTTTGAGCCACGGTTAAAGGCACTCCTGCCTTAAGGTGAGCTGACTCAATGTAGACTCGAAAGTACCTGATCAGTGGAATACCTTCACTGGAAAAGCTCAGGATGGGGGCTTTAAACAGTTGCTCATCCTCTGACATGCCGCGATTCTCAAAAAAGAAGTCGCATTTGAGCGCTTCCAATACCTCTGGGAACGCCATCAGTTCCGCGTATACCGCACTTGCATCAATGAGAATGCTCTCACCTCCTAAAAGTGCTTTCTGTCCGCAGGCCAAGATCAAGTAATCAATAGGCAGCGGGTCGCTCACCCCATCGTTGTGTACGTAGGCGCCTTGACGGGTTTGATGGTATCTCGCACCTTCCTCAATGCTTTTGCCGCCGCGGTCATAAACCTCAATCACTTTGTGACCAAGATGGTTTTGTACCATTGGCACACCAAGTAAAGAACCGAATGTCCATACCAGAGATTTGAAATTTGAAAGGTTATCCACCTTAAAGCCATCAAGAATCAAGACATGACTTTCATGATCGATCATGCTTCGTATTCTATTTAGTTCCGCACTCAGGATGGTTAATTGTAGAGGGTTTATATAGGCAGACTTGGTATCGAATCGAACATCCGGACTTTCAGACTCGAACAACTCTCTTGCACTCACCAGCTCATCAAACGCAGCTTTTGAAAGCCTGACTGTAGATACTTCCTGGCGAAAATTACTGACATTTATATTCATCGCAATCCCTTACGGTAGTTAGTTAGAGCGTCCATTTAACTAAGCCCACCACTTGCGAAAAAGCGAAAGCTCATCAGCCTAGGCATCAAAAATCGTCATGACAGGCCTTTCCTACGGAGAAAACACCTGATGGCGGTTAGTGGGGTTTGGTCAAGGCGCATCAACTCAGACGGCGCTTGGAATACGCCCCCACCCCGCTTTTTCTCAAAGAAACTCGCCATGGATGTACGCGGCGAGCAATACGCATGGGCTGTGCATTATCTGTGTGAGATGGGCAAGGCAGTGGTGGATGACTTAACGCAGGCGATGACGCCGAGCCGTTAAGCGAATACACCGCAAAATAAATGTGGGAGCGGGCTTGCTCGCGAAAGCGGTGGGTCAGTCAGCCTGGCCGTTACTGATACACCGCTTTCGCGAGCAAGCCCGCTCCCACAGGTTGAATGCATTTCAGGTTAGGACGGGCGACCTGCCTTAGTCCGCGATCACCACAATCGACACCCTTCGATTCTCGGTTCGGCCCGCCGTGGTCGTATTCGGCGCCACCGGTTCGCTGCTGCCCAGGCCGCGCAGTTGGATGTTTTCTTCTTTCATTCCCACGCGGGTCAGCACCTTGCCCACGCTTTTGGCGCGGCGCAGGGACAGGGCCACGTTGTAGGGTTCTTTGCCCGAGGCATCGGTGTGGCCGTCGACACGTACGCGCTCAATGCCGGCGCCAACCAGGGCGCTACCGATGCGTTCGACGATGTCGGTGCTGGGTTTGTTGAGGGTTTCGACGTCGCTGCCAAACAGCACTTTGCCAGACAGGCCGAAGGCCCAGCCTTCATCGGTCAGCTCGAAGCCTTGTTGTTTGAGCACAGCGACTTGCGCCGGGGTCAGGCCTTTGGGTGGCGTCTGGCAGCCGCTGAGGGCCAGGAAGGCGACGAGTAAAGAAATAAATAAAACGCGTGTGTTAGCGAACAAGGGAATCAACTCCTGTGTTGAACGTTGGCGACGGGGTGCTCCGACTCCGCCGTTTGCTGGCCGCCCGAGGACAATCGTTTGGCCTGGTACATCGCCGCGTCGGCGGCGTTGAGCAAGGTCCCAGGCGTGGCACCATGCTCGGGATAAATCGCAATGCCGATACTGAGGGAGGTCAACACCTGGGTGTCTCCAGGCAGTGGAATCGGCATGTCCATGCTGGCAATGATTTTGTCGGCGATACGCTGGGCGTCTTCGGCCTTGTGCAGGGGCGCCAGCAATACCGCAAATTCATCACCGCCCAGGCGCGCCACCAGGTCGTCCTCGCGCAGTTGCGCCCGCACGCGGTCGGCAACGGCCACCAGCACGGCATCGCCAGCGGCGTGACCGAAGCTGTCGTTGATGTCTTTGAAGCGGTCGCTGTCAAGGAACAGCACCGCCACCCGCTCGTTGACCTTGGCCGCGCTGCGCAAGGCGCGGATCAGCCGGCCTTCGAAGAACGCGCGGTTGGGCAGGCCGGTGAGGCTGTCGTGGCTGGCCTGGTGGGCAAGGGTTTCGTTTTCGCTTTGCAAGTGGCTCTGCCAGGCCTCCATCTCGCCGAGCAGGGCGTTGAAGTCGCTGCCCAGGCTGTCGAGTTCGGCGATCTGCGCCGAGGGTACGCGGCGGTCGAAGTCTCGCTCGCTGCGGGCGGCGTGGGCAACAGCCGCCAGGCGCTGCAGTGGCACGGTGATACCATTTAACAGACGCCGCGACAGATGCAACGCCACCCAGGCGCTGAGGGCGGTGCAGATCAGAATCCCGATCAAGCCACTGAGCAAGAAGCGCAACAGACTGCCACCGTGGCCGACCAAATGGATGCTGCCGACGGTCTGCCCTTGGCGCAGGATCGGCTGGCTGATGGGCTGTTCGAGCAGGGCGTGCGCTATTTGCAGCTCGACCCGTGACAACATGCCGGTTTCCGGGCGAACCCAGCGCGCCAGCAGCTTGCCGTTGATATCGAATACTTCTGCCTGGGCCACTTCTTCGGTGGAGGCAATCAGGCTCAGGGCTTCGGTGGCCGCCGCACTGTCGTTGAACACCACGGCCGCTTCCACGGTGTAGTTGATCGAGCGGGCGATCAGGTGCAGGTTGTGCTCGGCGTAAACCCGCAGGGCAAGCACGCCCAGCAGGGTCAGCGACACACTGGCCAGGGTCACAGCTACCAGCGCCAGGATCATATGCCCGCGGGCAATCACCGAACGCAGGGTCGGCCGCACCTTATCGCGACTCATGAGCCAGGCGCTCGACGACGGGACAACTGCAACACACTGGGATGGATGCGCACGCCGCTACGGGCGACGGAATCCAGATTGACCTCGAACGACACCTGCTCATCGCTGACGCGCAGGCAGAACAGGCTGCCTACTGTGCATTGGTCGCCGCCTTCGCTGATGCTGAGTACCGGGTGGCCGATCAATGAGGTAAACAGGCGGTTGCGTTCGTCGGGGGTGATCTTGCCGATGTAGACGGCGTCGCAGGCATTGACGATATCCGGATGATCGACCAGCAGGCGCCGCACCAGCACCGGACGACCGGTGGCCTGGGTGGTGCCTTTGACCAAGTCATCGGTGTACTGAGTCGGCCCGACAATGCACAGCCGCAATTGCGCTGGCTCCACCGGCCATCGCGCATAGCTGAGGATACCCAGGACGACCTGGGTGACCGCCTGGGCGCGCTGCTCGGCGAGGCTCGGCGTCTGCGCCCAAACACGCGGCACGAGCAGGCACAGAACCGCCACCAGCAACATCCGTCTCCAGCTCAAACTGCGCTCTGTGGGCGAGACAGCCACGTTCATGCAGCACTTCTCTCAGGTATTTTCCAGGGTGATGCCGCAACGATAGCACAGCGGCGGTAAACCCCATGCCGCACAGCTGGTACGGGGCTTACTATTTTTTCAGAAAAATCAGACATCTGAATCAGAAATATTTCATGACCTATCAGTCAGTTCTCAGGTGCGGCGCCCAACTCCAGCATCAACCCACTCAAACGCTTGACCTTGCGCCGTACCGCCTCCTCAAACACCCCACCGCGGGGCTCGATCAAGCTGAACCAGCGCTTGGCGCGGGTAATACCGGTATAGATCAACTCTTTGGTCAGCACCGGGTTCAAAGCGTCCGGAAGGATCAGCGCCGTATGGGTGAACTCCGAGCCCTGGGATTTGTGCACAGTCATCGCATACACGGTTTCAACATCATTCAAGCGGCTGGGCAGCACAAAACGTACGCCGCCCTGGCCATCGTTACGTGGGAAGGCCACCCGCAGCACGTGGGGGCCGCCCTCGCTTTCGGGCAATTTCAGCGCGAGGCCGATGTCGCCGTTCATCAGGCCAAGGCCATAGTCATTGCGGGTCATCAGTACCGGGCGGCCTTCATACCACTGCTCGTCACCTTCAATCAGGCGTACCTTGCGCAGCGCCGCAGTGATGCGCAGGTTGAGCCCTTCGACGCCCCAAGGGCCTTTTCGCACGGCGCAAAGCAGCTGAAACGCGTCGAAGGCGTGCAGCAATTGCTGCGCCCAATCGGTCCAGGCGGGATCGTCACGCGGGGTGTCGGCACAGGGGCGTGCCGATTGCAGCAGGTTCAGGTAGTAGCGGTAACCCTGGGCGCCATCGCCCTGCCCGTCCAGGACCAAGCGCTCAAGGGCGTGGTCATGTTCGCCCTTGAGGCTGACGCAGAACAGGTCGTCGTGACGGCCTGCGGCTATTAGTTGGCGGGCCTCTTCGGCGTTTTGCTGGTTGACCCAACGCGCCAGTTGGCCAATGCCGCTGCCCTCACCGAAGCGGCGCGAATAGCGCAGCATCACCACTTGCTGGGCCAGGGGATGGCTGCCATCGAGGTCTTCTTGCAAGCCGCTGCTGCTGAGGTCTTCACCGCTGACGGCTTGCAGCCAGTGGCGAGTCTGCGCGCTGTACCAGCCAGCTTCGGCATCGCGGCACAAATCGCCGAGTACGGCCCCCGCTTCTACCGAGGCCAGTTGGTCCTTGTCGCCCAGCAATACCAGGCGTGCGTGGGGCGGCAAGGCGTCGAGCAGGTTGGCCATCATTTCCAAGTCGATCATCGAGGCTTCGTCCACCACCAGCACATCCAAGGGCAACGGGTTGCCCAGGTGATGACGGAAGTGCCGGGTGCCCGGACGGCTGCCCAACAAACGGTGGACCGTGGTGACCTGGGTCGGGATTTTTTCCCGCACGTTGTCGGGTACTGTCAGTGACAGCACTTGCTGGCTGATGGATTCGGTCAGGCGAGCAGCGGCTTTACCAGTGGGCGCGGCCAGGCGAATGCGCAACGGGCTGCCGGATTCCACGGCGGGCGCCTGCAACAGCGCGAGCAGGCGCACCACGGTGGTGGTTTTACCGGTGCCGGGGCCGCCGGTGACGATGCTGAAGGCGCCACGGGTCGCCAGGGCGCAGGCGAGCTTTTGCCAGTCAATCACCCCATCGGGCGCCGGTTGGTCGAACAAGCGATTGAGACGTTGCGGCAGATCGGCGGCGGCCTCTTCCACGCTGGCAAGGCGCAGGCGCAGGGCGCGGTCGATACGCCGCTCGTAGGTCCAGTAGCGGCGCAGGTACAGGCGCTTGCCGGACAACACCAACGGGCGGCTGCGGGCCTCCTCGCTGCCATCGACGGCCAGCGCGACCAACGGGCTTGAAGCCAGGGCATGGCACCAATGCGCGCCATCCAGGCCGTGCAGCAACTGCGAGGGTAGCAGCATGGCGTCGGTGTGCAGGTCGCCTTCGGGCGGCAATGACAGGGCGAAATCCGGCGCCTTGAGGGTTTCGAACACATCCAGGCAGACGTGGCCATGGCCCAGTTGATGGCTGGTCAAGGCCGCCGCCAGCAGCACTAGGGGATCGGCCTTTGGGTCCAGCTCGTACAGGAAGCCGACGAAGGCTTTGTCCAAGGCCCTCAGCCAACCCCGCTCGACCCAACGCGCAAGCAACTGCAGCAGGTCGGCGGCACGATCGAGGGGCAAAAGCGCCTCCAGCGGTAACGGCGACAGGCTCATAACAACACTCCTTGTTCCCAGGCGGGCTCAACCTTGGGTGGGATGAGCTTGCCCTGGAACAACAGGTCCAGGCTTTCGATCAACTCACGGGGCGGCCGGGTGAAATACGCCCCCTGGCTCACCGATTGGCTACCGCGCAGGAATAGATACAGGGCACCGCCGACGTGCTGGTCATAATCGTAATGTGGCAGGCGCGCCTTGAGTTGGCGGTGCAGGGCCAGCAGGTAAAGTACGTATTGCAGGTCGTACCGATGCTCGAGGATCGAGTGTTCCATGGCGTCCTGGGTGTAGGCCGAGTCGTCAGGGCCGAGCCAATTGGATTTGTAGTCCGCCACGTAGTAACGGCCATCGTGCTCGAACGTCAGGTCGATAAAGCCTTTGAACATGCCGTTGAGCAGCACCGGTTCGGCGGCCACGCGGGACACGCCGCCATGGGTGTGCTGGCACACCAGTTTGTCGAGGGCGAGTACGTCGACGGTGTGACTGGCAAACCAGAATTCCATCTCGATCTGGTACTGCTGCAGGCCGCTGAGGGTGAAGCGCTCGTTGTACAGGGGCAATGGCGTTTGCAACAGATGCTCCAGCCAGCCGCTGAGGGTGACGATCCAGCCTTCCCAGTTGCGGCGGTTACAGCGTGCGCCCACGGTTTTTTCGATGGCCTCGGGCGTCACGTTGAACCCTTCTTCCCCGGCCCATTCCAACAAGCCGTGAAGGAAGGTGCCTGGGTTAGGGCCGCGTGGGAAACGGTGAATATCCCCGCCGGAGGCGACAGTTTCCCGAGGGGCATCGGGGTCGAGGCGTTCGTCATCGAACAGCTTCTGGGCCTGTGGGCTTTCGGGGGCTTCGAGGTTGGCGGCGCTCATGCTGTCACCAATACGCAAGGCGCTGTAGGAGGCAATCCACCAGTTTTCCGCGGCCTTGCGCTCAGGCAGCAATGGCGCGAGCAGGGTCGCTTGATTGCGCGGCGGGTGGAACAGGATGTCTTGGGCGTCCGGCACATGGTCATAACCGATGGCCGCGCAGCCTTGCTGCAAGTCCAGCAACCAGCGCGCCAGACCCGCTGATTCGCTCAACGACGCGCCGGCACCGAGCAAATAGCCCAATGCAGACAGGTGCAAGACCGAGCTGCTGTTATTGCCGCGCTTGAGGTCGGCGATGCCCAGCCAGCAGGCGTGTTTGGCGCGGGTCAAGGCCACGTAGAACAAACGCAGGTCTTCGGCCAGGCGCTCGTCGTCGGCTTGGGCGATCAACTCGGCCGTGGGTCGCAGGCTGACGTGGGACTTGCCCTGCTCATCGTGGTAATGCAGCGGCAAGCGACTGCCATCTACGGGCTTGGCCGAACAGATGAACGGCAAGAACACCAAGTCGTATTCCAGGCCCTTGGATTTGTGGATGGTCACCACTTTGACCAATTGCTCGTCGCTTTCCAGGCGCAGGATCTGTTCTTCACCGGCCTGCCCCGACAGCGCCAGATGCTCGGCCAAATGACGGATCAACGCCTGCTCACCATCCAGTTCCGACGCGGCCTGTTGCAACAATTCACTGAGGTGCAACAGGTTGGTCAGCACCCGCTCGCCATCACTGCGGGCGATGAGGGTTTGCGGCAGCTTGAAGTCGTGGAGCAGGCGACGCAGCATCGGCAACACGCCTTGGGTACGCCAGATGGCGCGGTAGCCACGAAACTGCATCACCCGCGATTCCCACGCCAGTTCGTCCTGATTCAGACGCTCCAGCTCCGACAGGGACAGGTTCAGGGTGACGCAGGCCAGGGCGGCACGCAGCGGGCGTTCGACATCAGGTTCGGCGCAAGCCTTCAACCAGGCCAACAGGTCATGGGCTTCCTGGGCGGCAAACACCGAGTCTTTATCCGACAGGTACACACTGCGCACGCCACGGCTGGCCAGTTGCGCCCGTACGGCTTGGGCTTCCTTGCCATCGCGCACGAGGATGGCGATGTCTGACGGCAACACGCCCTTGAGGGAGCCCTCTTTTACAAAGCCCGCAGTGCCTTGCTGCCCACCATTGAGCAGCGCAACGATTTGCGTGGCGCAGGCGGCGGCCAGGTGTTGACGGTAAACCGCGTTGGAAATCGGCTGGTCGGTGGGCAGGTGCCAAAGGTTCATGGCCGGCAGCGTGTGGCCGTCGACCTGCAACTGCTCGCGGCGGCCTTGGGACAGTACTGAATGGAACGGCACCGGGTTATCGCCATCGGGCTGGCGAAACAGGAACGCACCACGGCCGGTTTCCGCACGCTGGAACACATGGTTCACCGCCTCGACCATCGCATGGCTGGAGCGGAAGTTGGTGCCCAGGGTGTGATGGCGGCCGGTGGTGGCCTGCCGGGCGCGCAGATAGGTATAGATGTCGGCGCCGCGAAAGGCGTAGATCGCCTGCTTCGGGTCGCCGATCAGGAACAGGCCGCTGTCGAGGTGGTTTTCCTCAATGCGGTAGATGCTGTCGAAGATGCTGTATTGCACCGGGTCGGTGTCCTGGAACTCATCGATCAGCGCCACCGGGAATTGCTCGCGGATCACACTGCCCAGGCGCTCGCCACCGTCTGCCTGAAGGGCGGCGTTGAGGCGGATCAGCATGTCGTCAAACCCCATCTCGGCGCGGCGACGTTTCTCTTCTTCGAAGCGTTTGCCGACCCAGCCGGCAGCGTGTTGCAGCACCGCCGCGTCGGGCGTTGGCAAGGCGTCGAGGCTGGCTTTGAGGCTGGCCATGGCTTCGATGCCAGGGTGCTGCGGCGGCTCGCCTTTCCAGGCTTCGGCCATGCCATCGGGCGTCAGGCGGCTGAAGCCGGTGCCGATGTCCAGTTGTTCCAGGGTTTCATCAGCGGCCCAGGCGCTGATCTTTTCGAACCAGGGCTCGAAGTAGCGCGCTTGCATCTTGCGCCCATCGACCGCTTTGGCGGCGACAGCTTGCAGGCAGATATCCCGCAGCTCGGCAGCCCATTGTTGCCAGGGTGCCTTGAGGGCAACTAGCGCGGCACGGCGTTCTTGCAGGCAGGCGGTGATCAGTTCGGCTGGCTCGCGAGTTTCGTCGGTGGGCCGCTCGCTGCCGAACAACGCACGCACCCGTGGCATCAGCGCCGCGGGGCCGCCCCAATGATTGCGCACCCAGTTGAGCGCATCGTCGTGCATTGGGTAGCAGAACAATCGCCAGTAGTCGCGCAGCACTTCGCCCAGCAGGTCGCTATGGTCAGTTTCCAGGGTTTGTGTGAACAGGCTGCCGCTGTCGAACGCGTGTTCGCGCAGCATGCGCTGGCACCAACTGTGGATCGTCGAAACCGCCGCTTCATCCATCCATTGCGCGGCGATGTCCAGGCGATTGGCACAGGCGGGCCATTGCTGCGGATCATATTGTTCGCGCAGGTCGGCGATCAGCGCATCGGGCTGTTCGATTTCGTCACGGAAAAAGCGCGCAGCTTCGGCCAGGCGGATGCGGATACGTTCACGCAGCTCCTTGGTGGCGGCGTCGGTAAACGTCACGACGAGGATTTGCGGTGGCAGCAGTTCGCGGCCGAAACCGGATTCATCACCGCCGTGGCCGAGCACCAGGCGCAGGTACAAGGCGGAGATGGTGAAGGTCTTGCCGGTGCCGGCACTGGCTTCAATCAACTGGCTGCCTTTGAGCGGGAACGCCAGGGCCAAGGGTTTGCCGATCATGCGCCGACCTCCGTGCTGGAAAGCGATCGCCAGGGGGCATTGATCAGCGGGCGATACAGGGTTTCGCACCAGCCTTCGAATTCTTCACTGGCGACCAGGGCCGCGTAGTCTGGAAATTGCCGCGTAAGGGCAGGCGTTTCGCGGCGTTCTCCGTCTGTAGTGATGCCATCGCCTTCATAGGCTTTGCTCGCTGCCGCTTGGGCCTTGGCAGGGTCGGTCTGGCCGAGCCAGGCGAAGGCGGTTTTGACTGCGACCGGTAGCGGCGCGCTCATTCCCGCGTGCCAGGCCAACAGCAGGTTACCGAGGATGTCCTCGGCGCCTGCCTTGTCCAGTGGGGCCAACAACAAGGTGTCGTCACTGGCTACCAGGCCGGTGCTCAAGGGCAGGCCACAGGCGCAGGCCACCACGTGATTGACCCAGGGGCGGATGAGGCGGTGCCACTTACGTGTCTTGATCGAACCAATACTGTTGGGGATGGTGGTGACGCTTAACAGTCCGCCATCACCGCGTCGGTGCAGGCCGCTGATCCAACCTTCCAGCTGGATGCCTTGGTACGCAAAGCTGATCGGTTCAGCGCCGGTATGCGGGGTGGGCCACAGCGCCAGAAGGTGCTGATAGCGTTGCACCAGGTCCGGCAACGGCTCGATCAACTCGTTACGCAGGCATTCACCGAAACCGACCATCGGCAGCAGGCCGCTGCCTTGCAGGCGCAGGGCCTGGGCGTCGAGCGCCTGATCGAGTTGATCGGGTTGGGTGAGTGCCGCGTTCAGCAGGCTGTCGCTTAAGCTGTAGCGTTGCAATGCGTCCAGCACGAACGGTTCTTCGTCGGCCAGGGGCACTTCGGCGGCTTCAAAGAATACTTTCAGGCGCTGGCTGAAGAAGTGCTTGACCGGGTTGCGTAGGAAGTCCTGTAACTGGCCAAGGCTCAGGGGTTCTTCCTGTTGGTGAGGGGCCAAGCCTTGCTCTTGGGTGATGACCGCCGGTGCCTGATGCAGCAATTGCCATTCGCGGGCATAGCTGAACAGCGAATCGCCTTCGTGGAAATAGCGGGCGCTGAAAGGTTGCAGTGGGTGTTCCTGGGTCATTGCGTCGATCAGCGGCTGATCGTTGCTGGCGTGCTCCCAACCACTGGCAAGATGATCGCGCAGTTGGCCGATCAGCACCGAGGCCGGGCGATCGCTGTTGTCACGGATGCTGCGGCCCACCCAACTGATATACAGCTGGTCGCGGGCTGACAGCAGCGCTTCGAGCAGTAAGTAGCGGTCGTCTTCGCGGCGAGAACGGTCGCCGGGGCGGTAATCGCTGCCCATCAGGTCAAAATCCAGGGGTGGCTGGGCCCGCGGGTAGTCGCCGTCGTTCATGCCCAGCAGGCAAACCAGCTTGAACGGGATCGCACGCATGGGCATGAGCGTACAGAAATTGACCGCTCCTGCCAGGAAGCGTTGGGACAGGCGCCCCTGATCCAATCCGGCCAGCCATGCCTCACGTACTACCGTAAGGGGTAACTCGTCTTGCAAGCCGACGGACTCGCAGGTTTCCAGCCAGGTTTCTCTTAATTGTTCGAGCTGGCCCAGCAAGTAGTCATCGTGCTCACTGCTGGGCAGGAAAAACAGCTGCATCAACCGTTGTAGACGCTCGCCCCAGGTTCGTGGCGACGCGGGTTCCGATAACGCTTGATGGGCATCGCTCAAGGCGTCAAGCAAGGCGACCAGTGGGCCGATCAAGGCCGCATCGAGGCCACCGATTTCGTCATAAGGCTCAATACCCTCGCAGGCCGTGCCAGTGCCGACGGCATAGCCCAGCAGCATGCGGCGCAGGCCGAATCGCCAACTATTTTGCTCCAGCTCCGTGGGCAGGCCTAAACCGGCGCGTTGCTCGGCATTCAGGCCCCAGCGGATGCCGGCGCCTTCGATCCAGCGATGCAAGGTGGGCAGGTCACGCTCTTTGATGGCGAAGCGTTCGCGCAGGGCCGGGACGTCGAGCAGGTCGAGGATTTCGCTGACAGGGAAGCGGCTGTCGGGAAGTTTGAGCAGGTGCTCGACGGCGATCAACAGCGGGTCGCGGCCGCGTTGGCCTTGGTCTGTGAGGGTGAAGGGGATGAAGCGTGGATCATGCCGTTCGAGCTGGCCGAAGACCGCGCGAATATGCGGTGCGTAGCTGTCGACGTCGGGGACCATGACGATGATATCCCGAGGGCGCAAGGTGGGGTCGGCGCTGAAACGATGAAGTAATTGGTCGTGGAGGATTTCCACTTCGCGCTGGGCGCTGTGGGCGATATGGAAACGGATCGAAGTATCACGTTGCAAGTCGACAGCGGGCCAGAGCTCACGGGTTTCATTCAACGGGCGCAGTTCGAGGATATCGTCCTGGAGTTGGTTGAGCAGCGTGGTGGGTTCGCTGTCGCTGAACAGGTCGATACGACCGTCGCGGAATGCCGCACGGTAGCTGTTGGGGTCATCGTAGCTGTCCAACAGACTGATGTAATCACGGCCCTGCTTGCCCCAGGCAGCGAGCAGCGGATGGGCGTGCTGATGCAAGGTTTGTGGGTCGATAGTGACGGGCATGCCCGCCTTGCGCGCCTGGCGTTTGTATTCGTTACGCAGCAAGTCCTTGTCGGCGACGATGTCCGACCAATGATGGCGGCAGGGGTTATGCACGCAGAGCAGGACTTGACTGAAACGAGCCAGGCCCGCCAAGGCTTCCAGCGCCTGGGCCGGCAGCGATGAGATGCCGAAGACGATCACCCGGGGAGGCAAGCCGGGCGGTGCTTGTTCAAGGCTGTTGATGCGCTCGATGAAGCGCTGATGAACGCCCGCTCGGCTTTCGGCCATGCCCGCCTCACCCACATCCAGCAGCAGCGCGCGCCATAGCTCGGCTTGCCAGCAGTTGGCTGGGTTGAGAGGTTTTGACTCGCCTCGACCATTGCGCAGTTGGTGCCGGCCTGCGGCCCAATCTTCCAGCCAGTCCGCACGGTAAACCTGGTATTGGTCGAACAAGTCAGCCAGGCGCTCGGCGAGTTGGTAGCGTTTGCGCAGGTCAGTATCTTGAGTCAGGAAGCGTTGCAGAGGCTCGAAGTGCGGTTGGTCGATCAGCTCGGGTAACAGACGCATGAGGCGCCAGGTCAGCGGGGCTTTATCAAGCAGGGACTTGGGCGGGATTTCGTCACGGCCCAAAACCATACGATAAAGCTGCCACATAAAGCTGCCAGGCAGTTGCACGTCGATGGCTGCGGCAATGCCACAGCCGCCCATGTCATCGGCTTCCGAGTCTTCGGCCAAGGCCAGCTTGAGCCATTGGGCGATGCCGTTGCTTTGTACCAGGGCGATTTCGTTTTCCAAAGGCGCCAGTGGGTAACGGCGCATCCAACTGACCACCAGGCTTCGCAGCTCATCCAGGCGGTTGCCATGAACCACCATGAATCCAGGACTGAGGGGCGTGGCGTCCGGCATAACGGCTTCCTTGGGAAAAGCAAAATCGAGGGGTGGACTTTAGCACTGTGGTGCACGGGGCGAACACAAAGCGAACAAGTGCCCGGGGGCAAGGTGGACACTTTTCGAGCGCCCAAAACAAAACCCCAACTGCTTTCGCAATTGGGGGTTCGGAATTTAATCTTGACGATGACCTACTCTCA
>NZ_NKRF01000092.1:0-62447 GCF_003408955.1 Pseudomonas sp. GL93 | reverse complement strand
CATGTTGTATTTCGTCATGGAACACCCTCCCGAGGGGGTCAGGTGTCCAACATTCGGGGGGCAGTTCAACGGCGGGGCAATTTTGAAGAGCCCCAAAGTTACCAAAGGGCTCTTGCCCCACCACTCGGCACCTCGCTTTGGCTCGGTGTGCCCGTAATCCGCCAGTGATTTGGGGGGCCGCCGCCACGCGCCATCCATGGCGCGGGGCGGCTAAACCGGCATCCCTGCCGGTTTACCCCCCAAATCCCTGTCGAATTCCGGCCAGCGTGGTTTGACGGGGCGCCTAAGATCAAGAGCAGATCAAGAGCCAGATCAAGAGCGGCTCGCTTCGCATCGTGGTTACGGTGTTGATACCTATGCCGCGATGGCGTGAGTCAGTCAGTCAGTCAGTCAGTCAGAAATAGAGTGACTGGTCTACCGCATTCGCGAGCAAGCCCGCTCCCACAATTTTGATTGGCGTGCGGCCTTGTTTATGCGTTAAGCCGTACTTGTTTTTCCAGCTCAAGCTTTAAACCGGGCTCAAGTTTCAGTTGGCGGGCCAGTTCGTCCAGGTAGGCTTTTTCCATGAAGTTTTCCTCATCCACCAGCATCACGCTGGCGATGTACATTTCGGCGGCCATTTCCGGGGTGCTGGCGGCGCGGGCGACGTCGGTGGGATCCAGGGGCTTGTTGAGTTCGACGTGCAGCCAGTGTTGCAGCTCCTGGTCGTTGTCCAGCTTGGTAAATTCCCCTTCGATCAAGGCGCGCTCGCGCTCATCCACATGCCCATCAGCCTTGGCCGCGGCCACCAGCGCCTTGAGAATGCCCTGGCTGTGTTGCTCCACCTGGGCAGCCGGCAGGCGGTCGATGGTTTGCGGCTCGCCTTGGGGCGCGCTGGCCTGCTGGGCCTGCCAGTTGCCGTAAGCCTTGTAGGCAATCACACCGAGTGCGGCCAGGCCGCCGTAGGTGAGCGCCTTGCCGCCGAATTTGCGGGCTTTCTTGTTGCCCAGCAGCAAGCCCATGGCCCCCGCCGCCAGGGCGCCGCCGCCTGCACCGCCGAGCATGCTGCCGAGCCCGCCACCGCTGAGCAAGCCGCCGAGGGCGCCCTTGTCATTGGACTTGCGTTGGCCGCCGGCCTTGTTTTGCAACATGTCCTGGCCAGACTTAAGCAGTTGATCGAGCAATCCACGGGTATTCATTCGTAGCCTCCAGACACTTGGGTTCGTAGGACCAATAGGCCTCCAGCGTAAAACTAAGTGCCAAAAAGCCGCGATCTAGAGTGCTTCCAGATGTAACGTTCTACTGCGATGCTGGAAATGTCTTGTTGCACATGCAACGCCATCATCCCGGCATCAATCAATTTGCCTTGTTCATCGAACCGCTTAAGCTATCCGGCGTCTGTTTATTGTCCGTTGCGTTTGGCCGAAGGCATGTCCGAACCGTTATTTCTGATCCGCTACGTGCCAGGAACGGCGCGGGATTTGCTCACGACAGGTTGTCTCTATGCACCGCAGGAATTTGCTCAAAGCATCCATGGCCATTGCGGCTTACACCGGTTTGTCGGCCAGTGGCCTGCTGGCCGCGCAGGCCTGGGCCGGGAATCGGGCTGCCGATGGCAAGGCCGTGGCGTTCGATTTCGAATCGCTCAAGGCCCAGGCCAAGCAATTGGCCACCCGTGACTACCAGGACACTGAGCAGGTGCTGCCGCCGACCCTGGCCACCATGACCCCGCAGAATTTCAACGCCATCGGCTATGACCGTAACCATTCGCTGTGGAAGGAGTTGAACGGCCAACTGGACGTGCAGTTCTTCCACGTCGGCATGGGCTTCAAGACGCCGGTGCGCATGCACAGCGTCGACCCCAAGACCCGTGAAGCCCGCGAAGTGCATTTTCGCCCTTCACTGTTCAACTATGAAAAAACCACGGTGGACACCCAGCAACTGACCGGCGACCTGGGTTTCTCCGGCTTCAAGCTGTTCAAGGCGCCAGAGCTGGACCGCCATGACGTGCTGTCGTTTCTCGGCGCCAGCTACTTCCGTGCAGTGGATTCCACCGGCCAGTACGGCCTCTCGGCGCGTGGCCTGGCGATTGATACCTACGCGAAAAAACGCGAGGAATTCCCCGATTTCACGCAGTTCTGGTTCGAAACCCCGGACAAGAACGCCACGCGTTTTGTGGTCTACGCCCTGCTCGACTCGCCAAGCGCCACTGGCGCCTACCGCTTCGATATCGACTGCCAGGCCAACCAAGTGGTGATGGCGATCGACGCGCACATCAATGCGCGCACGGCCATCGAACAACTGGGCATCGCGCCCATGACCAGTATGTTCAGCTGCGGCACCCATGAGCGCCGCATGTGCGACACCATCCACCCGCAAATCCACGACTCAGACCGCCTGGCCATGTGGCGCGGCAACGGCGAATGGGTCTGCCGGCCCCTGAACAACCCAGCCAAGCTGCAATTCAACGCGTTCGCCGACACCGACCCCAAAGGCTTCGGCCTGGTGCAGACCGACCATGAGTTCGCCAGCTACCAGGACACCGTCGACTGGTACAGCAAACGCCCAAGCCTGTGGGTTGAACCGACCACGGCCTGGGGCGAAGGCTCCATCGACTTGCTGGAAATCCCCACCACTGGCGAAACCCTGGACAATATCGTGGCCTTCTGGACCCCGAAAAAGCCCGTGGCTGCCGGTGATTCGCTCAACTACGGCTACAAGCTGTACTGGAGCGCACTGCCGCCAGTGAGCACGCCGCTGGCACAGGTCGATGCGACCCGCTCGGGCATGGGCGGCTTTACCGAAGGCTGGGCACCCGGCGAGCATTATCCGAAGGTATGGGCGCGGCGTTTCGCCGTGGACTTCAAGGGCGGCGGCCTGGATCGCTTGCCAGCGGGCACCGGCATCGAACCCGTGGTGACCTGTTCCCATGGTGAGGTGAAGGACTTCAGCGTGCTGGTGCTGGACAATATCAAGGGCTACCGCATCCTGTTCGACTGGTACCCCACCAGCGACAGCGTGGAACCCGTCGAATTGCGCCTGTTTATACGAACCCAGGACCGCACCCTGAGTGAAACCTGGCTGTATCAGTACTTCCCGCCTGCGCCAGAGCAACGCAAGTACACCTGATGCCACACTGCACGATCATTCCCACGCAATAACGTGGGAATGATCGGATTTGGCTCAGAATCGCGACACGCTTTTCATCGCGCCAATCAGATAGCGCATCGCCACCTGATCGCTCTCGGTCAGCGCCCGGTATTGCACCAGCAACTCCATCTCATCTGAACTCAACCTTCGACCCCGCAAGGACATCCGACGGCTCAGAAAAGACGCCACCGCACCCGCTACGCCATAGGACTTGGCCATGGACCGCTACTCCCGATATCAGTCAAACACTCCTGGTGCCCATTTCCCAACTCCCGGAAAGCGCAACGGCTTCGCGGACCAACCGCCTGTCTCCCTGGGCCAGGAGTCGGGCTTACCCTTAGCGTAGAAACTATCTCATCATTCGTGGGATTTTTTTAGAGTATTAACTTAAAAAATAACGTCGGTAATAAAACCCTACAGCCATTACTCACGCGATGGCCAATGTCGACTGCGAAACGCCTATAACGCGAGCAAGAAAAAACCCACCGTATCAGGGTGGGTTTGGCAAGGTTGCGTACAGGATCAATCCCGCAGGTCCGATTCATGGATCGGCTGGTCCCGATGGGTTGCTCGCTGGTATTGCGCCGGCCAGGTTGCCTTGCGCCCGCCCAAGTCGTCGTCGGCGTGCAGCGGCCAGTAGGGGTCTCGCAGCAGTTCACGGGCCAGGAAAATAATGTCGGCCTGGCAGGTACGCAGGATGTGCTCGGCTTGGGCGGGTTCGGTAATCATGCCGACCGTACCGGTAGCGATGCCCGACTCCTTGCGCACTCGCTCGGCGAAGCGCGTCTGATAGCCGGGGCCGGTGGGAATCTCGGCATTGGCAGCGGTGCCGCCAGAGGACACGTCGATCAAGTCAACGCCCAAGTCTTTCAGGCGGCGCGCCAACTCCACGGTTTCATCCGGGTTCCAGCCATCTTCGACCCAGTCGGTAGCCGATACCCGCACAAACAGTGGCAACTCCTGAGGCCAGGCCGCACGTACGGCCGTGGTTACCTCCAGCACCAGGCGAATGCGGTTTTCGAACGAGCCACCGTAGTGGTCCTGACGCTGGTTGCTGATCGGCGAGAGAAACTGGTGCAGCAGATACCCATGGGCGGCGTGGATTTCCACCACTTCAAAGCCTGCGGTCAAGGCGCGCTTGGCGGCGGCGACAAAGTCGGCGATCACTTGCTGGATCTGTGCTTCGTCCAGTGGCTTGGGCTGGGTGTGATTGGGGTCGAAGGCAATCGGCGAGGGGCCCACCGGCACCCAGCCGCCCTCCTCCGGCTTGACGCTGCCGTGTTTGCCGATCCATGGCCGATGGGTGCTGGCCTTGCGCCCGGCATGGGCCAGCTGAATCCCAGCCACCGCGCCCTGTGCCGCGATAAAACGGGTAATGCGCCGCAGCGGTTCGATCTGGGCGTCGTTCCACAGGCCCAGGTCCTGGGCGGTGATGCGGCCATCAGCAGTCACAGCCGTGGCCTCGGTGAAAATCAATCCGGCGCCCCCCACGGCCCGGCTGCCGAGATGCACCAGGTGCCAGTCATTGGCCAGGCCATCGTCGCTGGAGTATTGGCACATGGGTGAAACCGCGATGCGGTTGAGCAGGGTCAATTGGCGCAGGGTATAAGGTTCGAGCAGCTGACTCATGGCGCACCTCTTCTGGGCTTCATAGGCATTTTTGTAGGAGCAAGCTCGCTCCTACCAGCCTAGTCGACAACCATCGATTGCACAGGGTTCAGAAGGAAAGCGGGAGCCGATTGCCGGCTCCCGGTAGGCAGCGCCTTACATCTCGACCTGGGTACCCAGCTCGATCACGCGGTTGACCGGCAGTTTGAAGAACCGCAGGTTGCCGTTGGCGTTTTTCAACATGAAGGCAAACAACACTTCGCGCCAACGGGCCATGCCTTTGATGCGCGAGGCAATCACCGTTTCCCGGCTGAGGAAGTAAGTGGTGCGCATCGGGCTGAAGTCCAGATCATCCAGATGGCACAGTTTCAGCGCTTCGGGCACGTCCGGTTCATCGGTAAACCCGAAGTGCAGGATCACCCGGAAGAAGCCTTCGCCGTAGGCATCCACCTCGAAGCGCCGCGCCGCTGGTACCCGTGGAATGTCTTCGTAGACCACGGTCAACAGCACCACCTGCTCATGCAGCACCTGGTTATGCAGCAGGTTGTGCAACAGCGCATGGGGCACGGCGTCGGGCCGCGCGGTGAGGAACACTGCCGTGCCCTGAACGCGATGGGGTGGCTGTACGCGAATACTGCTGATAAAGATGGGCAGCGGCAGGCCACCTTCGTCGAGGCGTTCGACCAGCAATTGCTTGCCGCGCTTCCAGGTGGTCATCAGCACAAACAGCACGATCCCCGCCAGTACCGGGAAAGCGCCGCCCTGGATGATCTTCGGCGCGTTAGCCGCGAAGAACAGGCCGTCCACCAACAGGCAGCAGAGCAACAGCGGCACGGCCAGCACCGGTGGCCATTTCCACAGCAGCAGCATGACCGCCGACACCAGGATGGTGGTCATCAGCATGGTGCCCGTCACAGCTACGCCGTAGGCCGAGGCCAGGGCACCGGAGGATTCGAAGCCCAGCACCAGCAGGATCACGCCGACCATCAACGACCAGTTCACTGCACCGATATAGATCTGGCCCTGTTCGGCACTGGAGGTGTGCTGGATATGCATGCGCGGGATATAACCCAACTGGATCGCCTGGCGGGTCAACGAGAACGCGCCGGAAATCACCGCCTGGGAAGCAATCACCGTGGCCATGGTGGACAAGCCCACCAACGGGACCAGCGCCCAGCTCGGCGCCAGCAGGTAGAACGGGTTGCGCGCTGCCTCCGGATCGCCCAGCAGCATCGCGCCCTGGCCGAAATAGTTGAGCACCAGCGCCGGCAGCACCAGCAGGAACCAGGCGCGGGCGATGGGTTTGCGGCCGAAGTGGCCCATGTCGGCGTACAACGCTTCGGCGCCGGTCAATGCCAGCACCACCGCGCCGAGGATCGCCACGCCAATACCGGGGTGAACCATAAAGAAGCGCACGCCCCACGCTGGGTTCAGTGCATTGAGCACTTCGGGTTGCTGCAGGATGCCGTACACCCCCAGGCCGCCCAATACCAGGAACCAGGTAACCATCACCGGGCCGAACAGCTTGCCGATGCGGTCGGTGCCGTGTTTCTGGATCAGGAACAGCGCCACCAGCACCACCAGGGCAATGGGCACCACCCATTTTTCCAGGCCGTCGAACGCCAGTTCCAAGCCTTCGATGGCCGACAACACCGAAATCGCCGGGGTGATCATACTGTCGCCGTAGAACAACGCCGCGCCACACAGGCCACACACCACCAGGAAACTGCGCAATTTCGTGTGCTTCCCGGCAGCTCGCCGGGCCAACGCGGTGAGGGCCATGATGCCGCCCTCGCCCTGGTTGTCGGCACGCAGCACGAACAGCACATACTTGATCGACACCACCCAGATCAGCGACCAGAAGATCAGCGCCAGGATCCCCAAGACACCGTCATGGTTGACCTGCACCCCATAACCACCGTTGAACACCTCTTTAAGGGTGTAGAGCGGGCTGGTCCCGATATCGCCATAAACCACCCCGACCGCCGCCACCAGCATGCCAATCGGCTTGGCTTTTGAATGTTCGGCACCTGCTGCCTGACTACTTGCCTGACCCATCAACCACTCCTGCCCTTTGACCTGAGGTCTTTTATAAACAGCACGACTAAGCTGACCCTAGCATGCGCTGTTTTACTTCTCGTAACAGACGTTTTATTGACCCAAGGGCATTACCCGTGCGCAACGGCGCGAAGCATAGCGCAGCACTCGTCGCATTTCCCTGCTCAAGTGATTTGGGTGTCGTTTTAGGCAGTCAGTAATAGATGACAAGGCGTTTTGGAGCCTTTTTGCCTGCATTGATCACATTTACCGTCAGCCGTATATTTTTGGCCCGACTCGGTAGAGCTGCCTTAGCGGCGTAAGCCGGGACTCCAGCTTGCTGATCAATAAAAAGCGTGCCGACTGTCTGGCGCTCGCGGTCGATATAAAAACTCAATCATCGATCTGTCTCTTTTAAGGTACATTCCACATGTACGAAGTGAAACATGTACTGTCAGCCAATGGCGTGGATATTTATCAAGCTTGGCTAGATACCGTGCAAGACACGCGTTCAAAGGCACGAATCACCACCAGAGTGGACCGAGCATCCCTTGGTCACTTTGGAATTACCGAGCCGGTGGGTGATGGGGTCTTTGAGATGAAGCTCGACTTCGGACCTGGCTTTCGCGTGTATTACGCAATCCAAGATCGAAAAATTGTTTTCCTGTTGGGTGGTGGTTCAAAGGCCAGACAGCAAAACGACATCGATCAGGCCAAGGCTCTCTGGAAATCTTACAAGGTGCAGCAAAAATGACCATTCATACTCGCTCTCATGAAGATAGCGTTCTTGAAATGCTCCGAGACGACGAAGCGTTTGCTCTCGAATATCTTTCTGTCGCACTTGAGGAAATTGATGAAGCGGGTGGTGAGGACGCCTTCCTTGTCGCTGTCCGCCGAGTCGCGGAAGCCCGTGGCGGAATGCTCAGCTTGTCGCAGAATACGGGCCTCAATAGAGCAAATCTCTACAGATCCATCGCCGTCGGCGGCGACCCGAAGCTCTCCACTCTCCTGAAAGTGCTTCAGGCGTTAGGTGTGGGCATGTCTAAAGTTGTATCGCACCGCGCAGAGCAAGACGTCCGGGCTTAAGAGAGTGGTAACGGCTGTAAGAATGCCCCGATACAGCACTCGTCGCATTTCCCTGCATAAAGCTGGTCAAGTGCGTTAGCCGTCGATAGAATTGCGCACTTTTTGATCAGAGGCGCACCAAGCGCCCATCCGTTGCCTTGTCGTGCACGACCGGCAGCGTCATTCAATACCGAGGTTAGACATGTCCACCACCATCGCAAAAGCCAACCCCAAGGTTGGCTTTGTTTCCCTGGGTTGCCCGAAGGCGCTTGTCGACTCCGAGCGCATCCTCACGCAATTGCGTATGGAAGGCTACGACGTCGTGTCCACTTACCAGGACGCCGACGTGGTGGTGGTCAACACCTGCGGCTTCATCGACTCGGCAAAAGCCGAATCCCTGGAAGTGATCGGCGAAGCCATCAAGGAAAACGGCAAGGTCATCGTGACCGGCTGCATGGGGGTGGAAGAAGGCAATATCCGCAACGTGCACCCGAGTGTGCTGGCGGTGACCGGCCCGCAGCAGTACGAGCAGGTGGTCAATGCCGTGCACGAGGTGGTGCCGCCACGCCAGGATCACAACCCGCTGATCGACCTGGTGCCGCCTCAAGGCATCAAGCTGACCCCACGCCACTACGCGTACCTGAAGATTTCCGAAGGCTGCAACCACAGCTGCAGCTTCTGCATCATCCCGTCGATGCGCGGCAAACTGGTGAGCCGCCCGGTGGGTGACGTGCTCGACGAGGCCCAGCGCCTGGTGAAGTCTGGCGTCAAGGAGTTGCTGGTGATCTCCCAGGACACCAGCGCCTACGGCGTCGACGTGAAATACCGCACCGGTTTCTGGAACGGCGCGCCGGTGAAAACCCGCATGACCGAGCTGTGCGAAGCCCTCAGCAGCCTGGGCGTGTGGGTGCGCCTGCACTATGTTTACCCGTACCCGCACGTGGACGAGTTGATCCCGCTGATGGCCGCCGGCAAGATCCTGCCGTACCTGGACATCCCGTTCCAGCACGCCAGCCCGAAAGTGCTCAAGGCGATGAAACGCCCGGCGTTCGAAGACAAGACCCTGGCACGCATCAAGAACTGGCGCGAGATCTGCCCGGAGCTGATCATCCGCTCCACCTTCATCGTCGGTTTCCCCGGCGAGACCGAGGAAGACTTCCAGTACCTGTTGGACTGGCTGACCGAAGCGCAGCTGGACCGCGTCGGTTGCTTCCAGTACTCGCCAGTGGAAGGTGCGCCGGCCAACCTGCTGGACCTGGCCGTGGTGCCGGACGACGTCAAGCAAGACCGTTGGGAGCGCTTCATGGCGCACCAGCAGGCCATCAGCTCGGCACGCCTGCAACTGCGCATCGGCAAGGAAATCGAAGTGCTGATCGATGAAGTCGACGAGCAAGGCGCGGTGGGTCGTTGCTTCTTCGACGCCCCTGAAATCGACGGTAACGTGTTTATCGACGATGCCAGCGGCCTGAAGCCGGGTGACAAAGTGTGGTGCACTGTGACCGACGCCGACGAGTACGACTTGTGGGCTGAAAAGCGCGACTGATCGCACGATGATAAAAAAGCCTCGCCTCTGAGAAGATGCGGGGCTTTTTTAGGTCTATCGTATTGCCCATCAACCCCGAATACAGCAAGGGACAGCGGGTATGCGTCAGCATTCGGTGATTCACACACCTAAAACCAGCGACTACGCGCGCCTGGTGCAGATCTGGGAGGACTCGGTACGCGCCACCCACGACTTCCTCCCGGACAGCTATATCGACATGTTGAAAAACCTGGTGCTGACCCGCTACCTCGATGCGGTCATGCTGATCTGCACCAAGGACGCGCGCCAGCGCATTACCGGCTTCGCCGGAGTGTCGGCGGGCAAGGTGGAGATGCTGTTTATCGACCCGCACTACCGTGGCCAGGGGCTGGGCCGGCAATTGCTGGGCTACGCCATCGAACACATGAATGCCGATGAACTGGACGTCAACGAACAGAACCCGCAAGCCCTGGGTTTTTACCTCAAGCAAGGCTTCGAGGTGATCGGGCGAACGGAACACGATGGGCTTGGGCAGCCTTATCCGTTGTTGCACCTGCGCCTACACCAGCAGCAACGGGCCCGTAATGCCTGAACTGTGGGAGCTGGCTTGCCTGCGAAGGCGTCGGGTCAGTCTACCCATCCGGTGCTGGTATACCGCCATCGCAGGCAAGCCAGCTCCCACATTTGCCCCGTGGGGTGTCAGTTAAATAATTGTTATGGCACATGTGCTGAAATGGGGCCGGGATTAACCGGCGCCAGGCAGGTACAATAGTGGCCCCCTTTTGTTACGGCCCTTGTCATGACTGACCCCATACGCCTCTCCAAACGCCTTATCGAACTGGTCGGTTGCTCCCGTCGGGAGGCTGAGCTGTTTATCGAAGGCGGCTGGGTCTCGGTGGACGGCGAAGTAATCGACGAGCCGCAGTTCAAGGTCACTGACGAGAAGGTCGAGCTGGACCCGGAAGCTAAAGCCACCGCGCCAGAGCCGGTGACCATCCTGCTGCACGCCCCCGCAGGCGTGAATGCTGAAACCGCCATGGCTTCGATCAGCGCTGAAACCCTTTCTGAAGAACACCGCTTCGGCAAGCGTCCGCTCAAGGGGCACTTCCTGCGCCTGAGCGCCAGCGCCGACCTGCAAGCCAAGGCCAGTGGCTTGTTGGTGTTCACCCAGGACTGGAAGATTCTGCGCAAATTGACCGCCGATGCCGCCAAGATCGAGCAGGAATACGTGGTGGAAGTCGAAGGCGACATGGTTGCCCACGGCCTTAACCGCCTGAACCACGGCCTGACCTACAAAGGCAAAGAGCTGCCTGCCGTCAAAGCCAGCTGGCAGAACGAGAACCGCCTGCGCTTTGCGATGAAAAACCCGCAACCCGGCGTGATCGCGCTGTTCTGCGAAGCCGTTGGCCTGAAAGTCATCGCCATCCGCCGCATCCGCATCGGCGGCGTGTCCATCGGCAAGGTGCCAGTGGGCCAATGGCGTTACCTGTCCGGCAAAGAGAAGTTCTAAGCCGTTCCCCTTTTCCCGACACCGCCTGATTCCGGCGGTGTCATCAGTTGAATACCAGGATTGCCCACCATGATTCACAACGACGTACTGCGCAGCGTGCGCTACATGCTCGACATCAGCGACAACAAGATGGTCGAGATCATCAAGCTCGGCGGCATGGACGTGACCAAGGAAGACCTGCTGACCTACCTCAAAAAAGATGAGGAAGAAGGCTTCGTGTTCTGCCCGGATGAAGTCATGGCTCACTTCCTCGATGGCCTGGTGATTTTCAAGCGCGGCAAGGACGAAAGCCGCCCGCCGCAGCCGATCGAAACCCCGGTGACCAACAACATCATCCTGAAAAAGCTGCGTGTGGCCTTCGAACTGAAGGAAGACGACATGCATGCAATCCTTAAGGCGGCGGAGTTCCCGGTGTCCAAGCCAGAGCTGAGCGCGCTGTTCCGCAAGTTCGGCCATACCAACTACCGCACCTGTGGCGACCAGTTGCTGCGCAACTTCCTCAAGGGCTTGACCCTGCGGGTTCGTGCTTAAGCCATGAGCTATCAGGTCTCCCCGGTCGGCTTCGTGCGCTCTTGCTTCAAGGAGAAGTTCGCCATCCCGCGCCAACCGCAATTGGCGCCGGCTGCCCGCGGCGTGCTGGAGTTGGTGGCGCCGTTCGACCAGGGTGAGGCGGTGCAGGGGCTGGAGCAGGTCAGCCATGTGTGGCTGCTGTTTCTGTTTCATCAGGCCCTGGAAGACAAGCCACGCCTGAAAGTGCGCCCGCCACGCCTCGGAGGCAATACCTCCATGGGCGTGTTCGCGACCCGTGCGACCCATCGTCCCAATGGCATCGGCCAGTCGGTGGTGAAGCTGGACAAGGTGGAGCCGGGGCGGTTGTGGATATCCGGCATAGATTTGCTCGATGGCACGCCGGTGCTGGATATCAAACCGTATGTGCCCTATGCCGATATCGTGGATGCGGCCACCAACGACATCGCCAGTGATGCGCCCCCGCTGATCGGCGTGCAATGGCTCAAGGCTGCACTGCAACAGGCGCAGGGCCACGCCCAGCGCCTTGGTGAGCCGTTGGTGGCGCTGATTGAACAGTGTCTGGCACAGGATCCGCGGCCGGCGTATCAGGTTCCTACCTCAGAACGGGAATACGGGGTGCGGTTCTGGGATGTGGATGTGCGCTGGCACTACCCGGAGCCGGGGATGATTTGTGTGCTGGAAGTGGTTCCGGCGCAGTAAATCGCAGAAACGCAAAAGCCCGCGTTGCCTTCACAGGCAACGCGGGCTTTTCTTTGCAAACGCATTCAACTGTAGGAGCGAGCTTGCTCGCGAAAAACGAACAAGCACCGCGTTCATTCAAGGTGCCAGCGTTATCGTTGGCGCCCTTCGCGAGCAAGCTCGCTCCTACAAGTGAGCCGAGGTTACTTTTCGACGAACGCGCGCTCGATCAGGTAGTCACCCGGCTCACGCATCCGTGGCGAAACCTTCAGGCCGAAGCTGTTCAACACTTCGCTGGTCTCATCCAACATGCTTGGGCTGCCGCACAGCATGGCGCGGTCGTCCTCAGGATTGATCGGCGGCAGGCCGATGTCGCTGAACAGCTTGCCACTGCGCATCAGGTCGGTCAGGCGGCCTTCGTTTTCGAACGGCTCGCGGGTCACGGTCGGGTAGTAGATCAACTTGTCACGCAGGGCCTCGCCGAAGAACTCGTTCTGCGGCAGATGCTCGGTGATGAATTCGCGGTAGGCGACTTCGTTGACGTAGCGCACGCCGTGGCACAGGATGACTTTTTCGAAACGCTCGTAGGTCTCCGGGTCCTGGATCACGCTCATGAATGGGGCGAGGCCAGTACCGGTGCTGAGCAGATACAGATGCTTGCCCGGCTTCAAATCGTCAAGCACCAGGGTGCCTGTCGGTTTTTTGCTGATGATGATCTCGTCGCCTTCCTTCAGATGCTGCAACTGGGAAGTCAGCGGGCCATCGGGCACCTTGATGCTGAAGAACTCCAGGTGCTCCTCCCAGTTCGGGCTGGCAATGGAGTAAGCGCGCATGAGCGGGCGGCCGTTGGGCTGTTGCAGGCCGATCATCACGAACTGACCGTTCTCGAAGCGCAGGCCCGGATCGCGGGTGCACTTGAAGCTGAACAGAGTGTCGTTCCAGTGATGAACACTGAGGACACGCTCGTGGTTCATGTTGCTCATGTACGGGGGACTCCTGGAAATGGGTCTGCGCCAAAGGTAAGGATGCGCAATTGCACAGCATTCTAATGGCGGCGACAATATCTGTTAACTGGATTATTAAGATAAGGGTTATCGGTTATATCGATATGCGATTTACTCTCCGTCAACTGCAAGTTTTCGTCGCCGTCGCCCAGCAGGAAAGCGTCTCCCGCGCTGCTGGCCTTCTGGCCTTATCTCAATCCGCCGCCAGCACGTCGATTACCGAGCTGGAGCGTCAATCCAGCTGCCAATTATTCGACCGCGCCGGTAAGCGCCTGAGCCTCAATGCCCTCGGTCATCAGCTGCTGCCCCAGGCCGTGGCACTGCTGGACCAGGCCAAGGAGATCGAAGACCTGCTCAACGGCAAGTCCGGCTTCGGCTCCCTGGCGGTTGGCGCCACGCTGACCATCGGCAATTACCTGGCGACGCTGCTGATTGGCAGCTTTATGCAGCAACACCCCGAGAGCCAGGTAAAGCTGCATGTGCAGAACACTGCCCATATCGTGCATCAGGTTGCCCACTACGAAATTGACCTGGGTCTAATTGAGGGCGACTGCAGCCACCCGGATATCGAGGTGCAGACGTGGGTGGAAGATGAGCTGGTGGTGTTCTGTGCGCCCCAGCATCATTTGGCCACGCGTGGCGTGGCCACCATGGACGAATTGACCCACGAAGCGTGGATCCTGCGGGAACAAGGCTCGGGCACGCGCCTGACCTTCGATCAGGCTATGCGTCATCACCGTAGCGCACTGAATATCCGCCTGGAGCTGGAACACACCGAGGCGATCAAGCGGGCTGTGGAGTCAGGCTTGGGGATTGGCTGCATTTCACGGCTGGCGCTGCGCGATGCCTTCCGCCGCGGCAGCCTGGTGCCGGTGGAGACCCCGGACCTGGACCTGGCCCGACAGTTCTACTTCATCTGGCACAAACAGAAGTACCAGACCTCGGCGATGCGCGAGTTTCTCGAACTGTGCCGCGCCTTCACCGCTGGGGTGCAGCGCAGCGACGAGATCGTGCTGCCGAGTATCGCGTGATCCTCAGATCAGGATCACGGCCCATACCAGAGTGATCATGGTCAGTGCCACGAACTGCGCGGCGCTGCCCATGTCCTTGGCGTTTTTCGACAGCGGGTGGCGGTCCAGGGAAATACGGTCAATGGCCGCTTCCACCGCTGAGTTGAGCAATTCAACGATCAGCGCCAACAAACACACTGCAATCAGCAGCGCCCGTTCAACCCGGCTGACCTGCAGGAAAAAGCTCAGGGGGATCAGGATGACGTTCAGCAAGACCAGCTGGCGGAATGCCGCCTCGCCAGTGAATGCCGCGCGCAGGCCATCCAGGGAATAGCCCCCTGCATTGAAGATACGTTTGATACCGGTTTGACCCTTGAAAGGCGACATAGATGTAGGCAACTGAACCAAAGAAGTGGGGAAGCTAGATCACGCAAAGTCAAAAAAGCGTGAAGCGGCTGTAACTTAATGTTGCGAGATAGACTCGAGTTGCTGCAACAGCAACGCCGCCTGGGTGCGCGTACGCACGCCCAACTTACGGAAAATCGCCGTAACGTGGGCCTTGATGGTCGCTTCCGACACACTCAATTCGTAGGCAATCTGCTTGTTCAACAACCCTTCGCAGACCATGGTCAATACCCGGAACTGCTGGGGCGTCAAGCTGGCCAGGCCATCGCGGGCGGCCTTGGCTTCATCGGACACATTGATTTCTTCAAACGCCTGGGGTGGCCAGGACACATCGCCGTCCAACACCGTGCGCACGGCTTTCTGGATATCTTCCATCGCGCTGGACTTGGGAATGAAACCGCTGGCGCCAAACTCCTTGGAGCGCACCACCACGTCGGCTTCTTCCTGGGCTGACACCATCACCACGGGGATCTGTGGGTATTGACCACGCAGCAGCACCAGCCCGGAGAAACCGTAGGCGCCCGGCATGTTCAGGTCGAGCAACACCAGGTCCCAGTCGGACTTTTCGGTAAGGCGGGCTTCCAGTTCGGCAATGCTGGCCACTTCGACCAGACGTACGTCGGGGCCAAGGCCCAGGGTTACGGCCTGATGCAGTGCGCTGCGAAACAGCGGGTGGTCATCGGCAATCAGGATTTCGTATGTGGCCATTGGTTAAATGATCCTGTTTTTTATGGGAGCCCTGATGGGTTCAGGGTTCACCAATACACGAGGCGACGGCCAGGCAGCGATCGCCACAGGGCCCGCTCAACGTCAAAAACACATGAAACGACGTCGATAATTCACGGTTGCGCCCAATCGGCGCACAGCATGCCCAGCGTAGCCTGGAGGGTCAAGCACTACGCCCGTGGGGATTTTAGCGGGTTGCGGGCTTACAGTGCCATCATGCAAACGTCGTCTGGTTATACCGCCGGGATGTAGGGTGCAAGGCGGGTATGCACGGTGTCTGCCGCATCCAGTGGCAGTTGGAACTTGGCAGCCAGGTAATGAGTGCTGAACACATCAAGGTAAGCATCCAGCACTTCGCTGGCGGCCAGGTCATTGGCCAGTTCCAGGCACAGCGCCGCCACCTCGGCGGTGCAGAAATGGTCATCGCGCTTGGAGCGCCGTAGTTTGTAGCGCGACAACTGCTCGGGCGCCAGGCTCAGCACTGGTAGATGCTCCAGATAGGGGCTTTTGCGAAACATCTTGCGCGCTTCGCTCCAGGTACCGTCCAGCAGAATGAACAGCGGGCGCTTGCCCTCCTCCACGCGCACTTCACTGACCACCCGTTGCGGCGCCACGAATTCACCGGGAAATACGATGTACGGTTGCCACTGCGGGTCGGCCAGCAACCTGAGCAACTCGGGGTCGACTTCGGTGCGCGACCAGGCGAACGCGGTGGTGTCGTGTATGACATCGGCGATCAGCCAACCCGTGTTGCTGGGTTTCATCGGCTCTACGTCATGCATCAACAGGCACATGGCAGACTTGGCTTCTACCTGCGGCCGCCAGGCACACAGGCAATATTCAGGAATGACCCGACAGCCGGCACAACGCTCAGCACGGGAACCCCGATTGAGAAACGGCCGGACGGCACGCGCCAGACGCTGAGTACGCAAACGGGAGACGGCGTGACTCATCGGGCACGCGGCGAAGTAGAAGAAATCGACACGGAACAAACTCGTGAAAAACAGAAGTCCCGCAGTTTACCAGCGATACGCCTGGCTGTAGTGGCAAGGGCTCACCTATAATTGCGCGCCACTGAACGCACAGCGCAGTGGCTGGTCTATGCACCAGTAACCGAATCAGGAGAGTTTCATGCTGCGTTCCATGCTGCGCCTTGTTGCCCCATCCGTCGCCCTTGCGCTGGTCTTGCCTATGGGCGCCCACGCGGCCTCGCTGCTGGAGGCTCAAATGAACAAGAAGCTGCAAAGCGTCGCGGCCGAAAGCAACAAGGACCTGCCCCGGGAAATCGATGAAAAAACCCTGGAAGTCGCCTACACCGTTGAAGGCATGCAGTTGATCGATCACCTCAGCGTGCTGCCTGATCGTGCCGAACAGATGCGCGCCAACCCAAAGGCTGTGTATTTCCAGCTAGGCCGCAGTGTGTGCACCAACCCAGGCTACCGCGAGCTGATGGCCAAGGGCGCGGTGATGCGCTACGAAATCACCGAGAACAAGACCAATCGGCCGGTGGCTTCGGTCAAGTTTGCAGAGGCCGATTGCCCGGCTCCGGCGAAGAAGAAAAAGTAACCACTGCTAAACCCTCGCGCGCGGCTGTCCAGCGGCGCGCAATCCCTCGATCCGTTTTCTGCCAACAACTGAACGCTCTGATGCGTAACCAATAAGCGGTTGCCAGCCAAGGGTTTTTCGGCCCATGATCAAGCCATCCCATACGCCCGCCCACAGCTATTTCAATGCTGTTCAGTAACACTTTCAGGGCATAAGCGGCCTGCCCTCCTGTGGCATGCAACGACACATGCAGTGTCGTGGCCCCGACGACGCTCTCGTCGACTATCCAGGCCCTGTAAAGAAGGAGAAGTTGAATGCCTTATGAATCCAATGATCAGTTGCTTCGTCATTTTGAAGAAAACGGGACCGATCTCACGCAGCAGGTCGACGCGCAAATTCAGTTGATCGCCCCCAACAGCCCGAATATTCCCCTTTATCGCGACATGATCCTTACCGTTCTGCGCATGGCCCAGGACGACCGGGACCGCTGGAATGCCAAGATCACCCTGCGCGCCATTCGTGAATTGGACCATGCCTTTCGCGTACTCGAACAATTCAAGGGCCGGCGCAAGGTGACGGTGTTCGGCTCGGCACGTACACCTGTGGAAAGCCCACTGTATGCGCTGGCCCGAGAAGTGGGTGCAGCATTGGCGCGCTCCGACCTGATGGTTATCACCGGCGGTGGCGGCGGCATCATGGCGGCAGCCCACGAAGGCGCGGGCCTGGCGCACAGCCTGGGGTTCAATATCACGTTACCCTTTGAACAGCACGCCAACCCCACCATCGATGGCACCGAAAACCTGCTGTCATTCCACTTCTTCTTTACCCGCAAGCTGTTCTTCGTCAAGGAAGCTGACGCGCTGGTGTTGTGCCCAGGCGGTTTCGGCACCCTGGACGAGGCTCTGGAAGTACTGACCCTGATCCAGACTGGCAAGAGCCCGCTGGTGCCAGTCGTGTTGCTGGATGCGCCGGGCGGTGGGTTCTGGCAAGGCGCCCTGGACTTTATCCGCAGCCAGTTGGAAGCCAATCGCTATATCCTGCCCACCGACCTCAAGCTGATACGCCTGGTCTACAGCGCCGAAGAAGCAGTGGATGAAATCAACCAGTTCTATGCCAACTTCCACTCCACTCGTTGGTTGAAACGCGAGTTTGTGGTGCGCATGAACCATCCTCTCAGTGAGCGTGCTCTGGCCCATTTGCAGCAAGAATTTGCCAGCCTGCGGCTCAGTGGCGAGTTTCAACAGCTCGCCTATACAGGCGAAGACCATGACGAACCAAGGTTCAGTCACTTGACCCGCCTGGTGTTCAACTTCAATGGCCGCGACCAGGGGCGACTGCGTGAATTGGTGGATTACATCAACCTGCCGGAAAACTGGGCACAGGCCCAAGGCAAGACGCAGCAACGCGTGACATCACTGCCGGCGTAGTTTTTTGCAGGCGAAAAAAAAGGCCCACTATTTTCATAGTGGGCCTTTCGTTTTGGGGCGTTCAGTCGTCCATATCCCGGCCGCTCAACAAGCGACTGATCATGTCCATCGAAAACCCGCGATAGCTCAGAAAGCGCCCTTGCTTCGCACGTTCCCTGGCATCAATCGGAAGGTGCCCCGCAAACTTGCGGCGCCAAGTGTCTTCCAACTGCGACTGCCAGCTGATACCGCACTCACGCAGGGCAAGGTCGATATCGGCACGTTGCAGACCACGCTGGCTCAGCTCTTCACGAATCCGCGCAGGGCCGTAACCGGAGCGCGCTCGATAGGACACAAAACTTTCAAGGTAACGGGCTTCTGACAACAGCCCCTCTTCCGTCAAACGGTCGAGGGCTGTTTCGATCATCTCAGGCTCCGCGCCGCGCTGACGCAATTTACGCGTCAGCTCGACTCGGCCATGCTCGCGGCGAGCGAGCAGGTCCATTGCAGTGCGCCGAACAGCAACGAGTGTATCCAGTACAACAGTCATCGTTTGCTTCAGATGTCAGTGTCGGCTTCTTCCATCTCGTCAACCGGCTCGCGGTTAGCGGCAGCTTTCACGTCCGGCGCCGGGGTCAGCAGCTTGTCGCGAATCTGCTTCTCAAGCGTGGCAGCAATATCCGGGTTATCCGCCAGGAACTTGGCCGAGTTGGCCTTGCCCTGACCGATCTTGCTGCCGTTGTAGGCATACCAGGCACCGGACTTCTCGACGAAACCGTGCAGTACGCCCAGGTCGATCATCTCGCCGTTCAGGTAGATACCCTTGCCGTAGAGAATCTGGAACTCGGCCTGACGGAATGGCGGGGCCCCTTTGTTCTTTACGACCTTGACGCGGGTTTCGCTACCGACAACCTCGTCACCTTCCTTCACCGCGCCAGTACGGCGGATATCCAGACGGACCGAAGCGTAGAACTTCAGCGCGTTACCACCGGTGGTGGTTTCCGGGCTGCCGAACATCACGCCGATCTTCATGCGGATCTGGTTGATGAAGATCACCAGGCAGTTGGCGTTCTTGATGTTACCGGTGATTTTACGCAGCGCCTGGGACATCAGGCGGGCTTGCAGGCCCACGTGCATGTCGCCCATTTCGCCTTCGATTTCAGCCTTGGGCACCAGGGCTGCCACGGAGTCGACCACGATCACGTCAATGGCGTTGGAGCGCACCAGCATGTCGGTGATTTCCAGGGCTTGCTCGCCGGTGTCCGGCTGGGAAACAAGCAGGTCATCGACGTTGACGCCCAGCTTGCCGGCGTATTCAGGATCCAGGGCGTGCTCGGCGTCGACGAACGCACAGGTGGCGCCCATTTTCTGCGCCTGGGCAATCACCGACAGGGTCAGGGTGGTTTTACCGGAAGATTCAGGGCCGTAGATTTCAACGATACGGCCTTTTGGCAGGCCGCCAATGCCGAGCGCGATGTCCAGACCCAGAGAGCCAGTGGAAATAGCCGGGATCGCCTGACGGTCGTGATCGCCCATACGCATTACGGCACCCTTGCCGAATTGACGTTCGATCTGACCCAGGGCCGCAGCCAAGGCTTTCTTCTTGTTGTCGTCCATTAAAGTCCTCACGTAATCAATAAGGCCTGACGGCCAACACCTGTATAAGTAGACAGTATTGTTCCACAAAGATCGGTGATCGCCTACCCCTGATTCTCGATTTCTGCTGCAGCTCGTCGCAACAAGCCCTCCAGTGCGGCTTTTACCGTTTGTCGGCGGACTTCGTCGCGGTTGCCGGGGAAGTGCGCAAGCTCGGCTGTCACCTCGTCGCCCACGGCAAAAGCCAGCCAAACAGTGCCCACCGGTTTGTCCGGCGAACCGCCATCGGGGCCGGCCACACCGCTGACCGCCACGGCAAACCGCGCCAGGCTTTTTTCCTGCGCGCCGCGGGCCATCGCTTCCACCACTTCCTGGCTGACGGCCCCGACTTTGGTAAACAGTTTTTCCGGCACATTCAACTGCCGGGTCTTCTGTCGGTTGGAATAGGTGACATAGCCCGCCTCGAACCAGGCCGAACTGCCAGGGATCCGCGTGATGGCTTCGGCGATGCCGCCGCCGGTACAGGACTCGGCAGTGGTGACGTGGGCACTGAGCACCTGCAAACGGCGCCCCAGTTCGGCAGCCAGTTGAGTGATTTCCTTCACGGTCGTCTCCAGGAATGGGCGGGGGGTTTGCCTACCCTACAGGAGCCCATCGACCATGCAAGACACAGAGTGCATCAAGAGACGAATGCGCGACGGCCTGTACCTGCCACACATGCACCATGAGCAGGCGCACACCGATCAAGCGAAACGCACCTAGGACACGCACAGCACCGCCTTCGCCCGCGCCCACAACTGCAAACGGTCATCCAGACCATTGAGGCCGCCGTTGATGCGGCGGGTGATGGTGGTGAACTGGTCTTTGTCGGCAAGTTCGTTGAGACCGTTGCTTTGCCAGAACCAGGCGGCGGATTCGCAGGCCCATTGCGGTTGTTCCAGCAGTTGCGGCTGAAGCAGCAGGCGATCATCGCCGAACAGTGCTTGGCTGCACGCAAGGTAATTACGACGGCCGGTTATCTGGATCAGCCCTCTGCCGCGATACTTTTGTCCATCTCCGTCCGCTTCCGGGGTGTTGCCCAGGCGCGCCCCCAAGACACCGGTGTCATATTTGCTCAAGTATTGATCACTGCCCAATTCGCGCACGTACTGTAACTGGGCAGACTCGTGACCGATTTGGGCGAGGAAGGCGGCGACGCGACGGGCCGTATTGATCTGGTGTCCCGCAAAGGCCGCATTTAGAAAGGTTAAAAAAATGCCCGCGCGAAGGCGGGCTCCAGGCATTACACCCAGAAGCTGAGCATGTGTGATTACCATGGGGTTTACTCTAAGGAAGGATCTACACCGACAAGCCGCTGGCCTGGACCGTACTCCGATAGCCACCCTTTCGCTCGCCCCTGGATTTCACCGTTTTAATCGACCAGCGCCCTTGCATGAACCCCGGCCACGACTCATCCAGCAGCAACAGGCCTTCAGCAGCCAACGAAGGATTACCAGGGCAGACCACATCAATCTGCAACCCTTCGCGCCCCACCCGCCGCATCTCTCCCTGCGCCGCCGAGCGTGCTTCGTCCTCGCTCTGATATCGCTGTGTCACCACTTTGAAGGGGGCGATGCCCACCTTGACGACACGCTGTTTTCCGGCTGCCGCATCCCACCATGACGTTTGCGCGCCGTTATATTTGGCACGGCTGGTTTCGGTGAAACTGGCGCTGATGAACGCGCGGTCACCTGGACGATTGTCATGGGTGATCGACAACCGCACATCCGGCAATGCCTTACCCGACAGCGTCTTGATCTGGCCTTTGCGCCCCAGTACATACAGCTCATCGACAGGCTTGGCCACCGCATCGAAACGCTTGGCCAAGCGCGTGAGAAAAGCCATGTCGCTTTCATTGGTCTGATCGATGTGCGCGATCGGCTCACCGTCGAGTTCAGGCGCCACACGCGGTGAAAAACCGTATCGGGTGGTCAGTTGGCGAAACAGCGCCCCCAGGGTTATCGGCCCATGGCTGGCAGTGCGGCGCTGCTTGAATTCGTGCTCGTCGAAGGGCGCCGCAGTGGCCACCAGTACCAGCCGCAATGGGAACATTGAGGGCGTACGCTGGGTAATCTTGAACACACCCTTATCCACCAGGCCCGATTCCAGGTAGCCGATACGCAGGCCGATTTTGCCGCCCAGATCGGGCAGCCCTTCAAGCCCCTCGATATCGAGGGTCAGCTTCAGTTGATCAGATACAAACCCCGCTGCGTCGGTATGCTCCCACTCCAATAGCCGCTCGTTGAATAACGCGGCATTGGCTCCGTATAGCTCCACTACAGGTGTAAATCCGAGTGCCATGATGGCTCCTTAATCCCAGGCGGAAACCGGCCGACTCGCAACCGGTTGCGCGTCCAATTCGGGCACCAGCACGCTGACGCCCGCCGGCAGTACCGCACCCTGTTCGGCCAACTCCGGGTTCAAGCGCCACAATGCCTCTTCTGCGGCATCATCACTGCGCCCCAGTTGGCGGTAGAGCAACAGGTTCACCGAGTCGCCGGCAATACTTCGAACCCTACGCATTGACGAACTCCTCCAGTAACAACGTCCAATTGATCACCATGGCCGTCCCGTCGTCGATCACGCTGGCTTGTTTTTCACTGATCGACTGGATGGTCCATAGTCCCCAGTTACGCCCTAACCCGTCCACCAAAGGCAACGGCGCCCGCAGGGCCTGCAGGGTACGCAACTCATCCAGGCGCGCCATGCCATTGGCACGCGCAGCCTTGCCGCCCAATGCCAGCGTTTCGAGCCCCTGGCCGACCTGGCTGGATTTAGGTTTGCCGGCAATGATGTCGAGGCTGACCCAGCCCCCGCTACTACCACGATCAAGCGTGTCGTAGGCGAACCCACGGGACAGCCCGAAAATAAAAGTACCCAAGACCATCTGTTGTCGCATCACACAGCTCCATCGGTGAGTGCTGCGCCGCGTCGGGTCGCCAGCAGGTTGTCCATCGACAGCGGGGTAAATTGCGCTTCGATCTGTTGCACCACGAGCGCCGCCAGTTGTTGATGGCTGGCTTGTTCAGGCGCGGTGATGGTGATTTGCGGGGCGAAGTTGATTTGGCGGTTGTCGGCTTGAGGGGTGTTGATGTTTTTGCTGACCTCTGTGGGGGATGGCAGGCGATCGCCCGTCCCCATCACTTTTTCAGCCAGCCACGCACCGACGTCGCTGCCCACGAAAGTGCCCACGGCCCCACCGACTACCTTGCCGATTGCGCCCCCGGCGACGCCGCCCATCACACCGCCCAACACTGTGCCGGCACCCGGAACGACCGAACCGATAACAGCTCCCGCCAGCGTGCCGACCGCTCGGCCAATCGCCATCCCTGCCACATCACCAACGACACCGCCGGCAACACCGCCGCCGATCGAACCCACGCTGGTGCCAACCGCTTTACCCAGGTTCCCGGTCATCGCGCCTTGCGTCATCTCGACACCGGCCTGGGCCACCACCAGACCGAGGGAGGCCCCTTTGGCCAGCTTGCTCACCTTCGCCGCTTTGCCAGAGATGCCAGGGCCGGAAGCAGACGGGCGATTACCGTTGTGCCCGTCATTACTCGGGGCTTTGCGCTGGCTGTCCGGCGGTGTGGTTTTATTCCCTGCTGCCGGCCCTTCCCCGAGCACTTTCCCTGCGACTTTTTCGAAGATCTTGTCTTTCACGGCACCGAAAACACCGGAAACCACCGGGATCAGCCCCGCCCCCGCCAAAGTGACAGCAGCGGTAGCCTTGGGCAGGCCTTCCGCCAACCAAGCCACGCCATTGACCAGGCCGTTCATTGCGGTCAGCGAGGTATCCACAACGGGGGCCAACGCTGTATCAGAGGCGGTGCTCAAGCGTGTGGTACTGGCCTCGTAGGCTTGCCGACGCGCGTAAGTGGAGTCTGCGCGAACCGCGGCCGAACGCATGACCGAACCCTGGTCGCCCAACGTGGAAGTGGCGTAGGTGGGTTTTTCTGCGACCAGCGAAAAGGCCTGTTTAACGCTGTCGATCACCGGTACCAGGCTCAGAATCGTCTGGTTGCCGTCGAACAACTGCGTCGCCAGCACCGCCTTTCTTTCAGCGGGTTGCGACTTGAGCGCCTCCAGCACCGTAAGCACGGCCTGTGGGGCGTCCTGTTTCATGCCCGCCGCGAGTACTTTTGGATCAAGCTTGAGCTCTGCCCAAGCACTGCGTTGCCCTGCAGAGGCGTTGTCGCCTTTAGCCAGGACGGCGCTGATTTTTTCCAGCCCAAGACCTGCAACAGCCTTGCTGTTACCTGCGCTCAACAACGCCGCCGAAAGCGCTGCAGCCTGTTCGGGACTCATGCCCGCAGCCTTCGCGGCAGCGCCCTGAAGTTGCACAATAGCGCCGATATCCGCCGATTCAGCCTTGAGCGATACCTGGGTGCCCAGTACGTTTGTTGCGTCGGCAAGGTCCAAGGCTTGTGCGCGATCAAGGTGCATTGACTCGCGCCAGCCGCCCATGATTTCGCCGGCATTTTTGACGTCGATCTTGAACGCCGTCGCCATGATCGCAGCGTCGCGAGCGAACTGCTGCAGGTCTGCCTGGCGCCCAATGGTGTCGATATTGCCCGAAGCGTCCTTACGATCACTGCCGATACCGGAACGGGCGGCGGCATACTCGACCTTCGCGAGGTCGACGGCACTGGCACCACTGGCGGCCACCACCGGCTCGGACGCCATGGCAAGGTTGGCTTCACGCAATCCCTTGCGCTCATGCCGGGCAAATATCAACAGTTGATCAAGGTCGGTCATCGCGGCGTCCAGCGCCTGCGAGGGTGTGCGCTTGTCGCTAGCCGCGGCGGTCTTCGTACCCTCTGCGTTCCCGGCAGCTTCGGTTTGCCGGGCGTCCATCACCTTGAGCAACGAGGCGTTGAACAGCTCCAGCGTATCGACCAGCCGTACCTGCCCGTCGGCCAGATGCTTGATCTGCAAGCTGGCATCGGCCAATGCCAGTGCCAAACTCGCCGCACTCCCCGGTGCCACCTCAAGCGGGCTCGGCAGCGCTTGGGTGATAGGCTTGAGACTGGCCTGCACTCCTGTCATTTGAAGTGAGCCCTGAGTCATCACGCCTTCCTTGGCAATGGCTGACCCCGCTCCGTGATTACTGCCTGCCATTGCGCTCTACTCCTGTTTAACGCCAAGACGACTGATTGCGATGTCGTAGCGGCGCATTGCTTTGCCGGCTTCCCAGTCGAGGATTTCCGCTTCGCTTACCAAGTAAACCAGCGGCACTACATCGAGGATCACTTCGATGTCGCGCTCCGAAAGAAGTCCGCCGGTTTGTTTAAAAAATCGTCGATGCGCTCCTGCAGCTCGGTCCAGTCGGGCACGGTCAGGCCGGCAAGATCGGGAATCATCAGGCCGCTGCAGTGAGCGGTGATGAACTCGGCCCGGTCTTTGTTAGTGGCCAGTTTTTTCATCACTTTGGTAGCGCGCAAGGCGGGCATTTCCAAGGTAACGCTGGTGAGGGTGCGACCGCTCGCATCCAGCGGCAGCAGCAGGGCAACCTGTTCGCACGTCAACGACTCGCGCGGGCTGTCGGTTTGATCGAGAAAAAACGATGCTGGCCGGGTCGACATTTCATGTACGTATTGAGCAATGCTCACGTAGTCCGGGCGCTTGAGTTGGTCGAGCTCTTTTTCCGACAGGCCGGTGGCGAGTTTCGCCAGTTCGAAAAACTGGTCGTCCTCGTCGTCACCGGCCCGGGCCAGCGCGTCTTTTTGCGCGGCGTAGAACAATGGTTTGAGCTGAATCTGCTGGATCGTCGCACCGGTATCGGCGGTGATCGGGGACAGCAGGATGTGCAACGGTGGCATCCAGGCCATGGGGAATTCCTTGTTGAGCGGTGTTGAAAAGTGCGAAAAATCTAAACCTGAGCACGGCCCCTGTGGGAGCTGGCTTGCCTGCGATGGCATCCACCCGATACGCCAGGGATACCGAGTCGCCTGCATCGCAGGCAAGCCAGCTCCCACCTTGACCGTGCTCGCTTCAGATTGCGCCGGACCTTAAGGCATCAGTACGGCGCGGCGGGCATCGCCAAGAATGTCGACGCCGTTGAGCACGAACTTCTGGGTGCGCACGTCGATGTCGATCACTGGAATGCCATTTTCCAGACGGTTGTAGGTACGGCAGGACAATTCCAGAGTGGTGACCGGCTTGGCGTTCATGGTCAGCGCCGTCTCGGCCAGGGACTTCAGCTTGCCGCCCACGGTGTGGTAGGTGAAGTAGGTCTTGCCGTCCTGATCCTGACCGGCTTCACGCACGTTCAACAGGATGTCATCACCCTGGGTGACGCCAAGCGCCAGCAGGACTTGGGCGCCAACACCTTGCAGTACCAGGGTTGCATTCAGCACCTTGGCGCTTTTGGCGACCTCCTCGGCGATAAAGCGCCCGCCGGTCATCGGGTCCATTTCGAACTCGATCTTCGGCGGAGTAAAGGAATCGACGGTTGCCGACAACGGCAGGCCTTGAAGGGTGGCCGCAATGGCCTGTCTGACTCGGTTGGTAAACATTAGAGAACGTCCTCCAGGAACTGCTCGATGATTTCATCGCGGGCGTTGAGTTGATAAACCATGTGTTCGTTCGGCGCGTAGCGGCCGTAGTCGATGACGATGAACCAGGTGCCGTTCTTGTACTTCTCGACGCTGTTGAGTTCCGGGTGCAGGTACACGCTGCCGCCGGGGATGGTTTCGTCGGCCACCAGGGTTTGCAGCCAGTCGTTGATGCGCTTGACCTCCTGGTCCATGAAGGACTTGGTGAGGTTCTTGGCCATGGCTTTCTGGCCGGCCTTGACCAGCTTGCGGCTGATGGCATCTTCCAGGCCGACGTAGCTGATGAACTTGCCGGTGATGGAGCGGTTACCCAGCAGCGAGAAACCGCCGAGGATGGTGCGGGCGTAGTAGCTCACGCCATAGCGGTTGAGCAGGTCGCCTTCGGTGGAGGTGTCGAGGATGTTGTACTCGACCACGCGGGAAACGTCCTCGGCGAAGGTCACCTGATTACCTGGGCTTTCCCACTGCTTGACCTTGGCCAATGCGGCGATGGCCAGTGAGGATGGCGACAGGAACACGTTCTTCTTCGCAGCCTTGGAGTACACCGACGGCATGTTGTGCACCAACAGGCAACGGTCGAAGCCGAGGTCGGCACCGCCCAGTTCGCCGCTGTAGGTCACTTGGTCGGCCACCGAAGCGTCCTTGCCATCCAGTACCACACGGGCCTTGATGCGCTTGCCAAAGGAGGCGAACTCACCGGCCACGGCCTTGGTGCCAGTGAAGCCTGGAGCGCCGATGATGGTCAGGTCTTCAGGGACGCTGCTCAGGGCGGCCAGACCGAGTTTGCGACCGGTGACCGGGTCGTTGCCGCCGATCACATTATTGATCGTATCGGCCGGGGTGGCGCCTTCTTCGACGATGACCACATAGACCGGCACCTTCACCACTTTGAGGATCTGGTACACCGCCTGGAACAAGGTGCCCGACTCAGTGCCGGTAGGGTCCAGCAGCGCCTGGGTGGTGAAGCTGTTGATGCGAAACGGCGCGTTTTTTGGGATCGACGCATGGGCATTCGGCGCAGTGCCGACCAGGCCAATGACGTTATCGCCAAGGCCACCCATGGCCTCGGGAGATTCAGTGGCATTCACAGTGATGCCGTTGTGCTCGAAGTTCAGGACTTCTGCCATGGTTATTCAGCCTTCTTGGGGGTGGAGTTGAGGACGCTGGTCAGTTCCAGGCGGCCAGCGGTGCGCAGGGCGGATGCTTCGACGTCGAGCAGTTCCAGCTCCTCGCCGGCGGTGGACCAATGGCCGTTGCCGATGGGGAATGGGATGAGGACGGTGTAGGTTTGGCGGGTGGGCATGGGTGGAAATCTCCGGGGGAAAAATGCAAAAAGCCCCTGCGGGGAGGGGCTTTGGGGAGGCGAAAAAAAACCGCTTTCGCGGTGGGGGTTACTTATCTTCTGGCAAGGGGAAGCGCGCCTTGATTTCGGCTACTTTGGCTCGCCATTCTTTTTCCTTTTCTGCCGTACCGTCGAATTGCCATTCGAGGTACATCGGGTCAGCTTCGCTGACGTAGGCAGAGCGGCGGGCAGCAATAGTGCTAGCGAGCGCGGCTGCGGAAGTGGCGTTCTCGATCAGAGTCTGGGCGGTCTCATTGCTAAAGCCCAGACCCTTGAGGGTCTGCGCACTGGCAGGTACGTTGATCAACGAGTCACCCGCAGGGGTTACCAACTTTTCGATAAACAAAGTCATTTGATCAGTCCTTAAACCTTGGCGGTATAGCGAATGTCGTTATCGTGGGAATAGGCCAAGCGCTTCTCTTCAAGGGTTTTCCCGAGTGCAGCATCAGCCTGAGCCAAGGCATAAGGTTTCACCGCCCAACGAACTTCCCAATCGGCGTTAACGTCATCCTTCATGCTCACTTCAGTGTCTAGCTTGCTGTAATTCACAGGATAATCAAACGTTTTGGTGACGGTGTAACTGAGTCCTCCCCTGAGGTACATACCGGAAAACTGGGGAGCGTTCGTTAGTTGACCGGCGACCAAACCTAAGTACATAGGTTTAAGCCCAGTAACTGCACGAGCTGTACAAATCATACCAAAAGAAACACCTCGCACCGTTTCACGGTAGGTTTGAGATACTCGCTTGATAGCTAGGAAGTTAGCATCACCGTTCCATAGAAACCCAACACCCTCAAGCTGCAAGTTCAAGCCAGCGATGTGAGAAACATCTTTGCCAAAAGGCGTTTTCTCACTGTCTCGATAATATACCCGGGAGACAGTTAGCTCTGTTTCACCCGCCTCGTTACCGGGCATAGTCCACCAGACAGGGTAAAGCACCTCCGTTGACAACCCTGTGAGATCGATGTCCTGCTTGTAAAGAGCACGACCGTTAATATCCTTGGCCTGCACACTATTACGCCACGCAGTAAACTGACTCGAAGCCGCTTCTACCCGTGCATCAATTTTCCCAATTTGGTTAGTAACCGTTTCCGTAAGCTTGTTACATGCATCCACAACTTTTGTGATAGTCGTTTCAATTCCCATCATCAACTCCCTGTCAATTAATCTTTCCAGCACTTTTGTCAGTGCAACTACTTCGCTTCGAGATGCATAACCCGAAACATCAAATCAAGGTGGCGAGACATATTGCCAACCGAAGCCGCCGCCATAATCGCGATCTCTTCAGCCAGCAACACATTTAGGTTTTCACTCCCCACCACAATCGTCACGCTATCCGCCGGCAACGGCGAAACATCCAGCGTAAACTTCTGCAAAACCCGCGCCGCCGCTGCTTTATACGTCAGCAACTTCCCCGCCACGGAATACACCGCCAGCAAAGTCCCGCTGGCGAGGTAAAACCCGAACTCGCCAATTTCATACTCGCCGTCGCCGTCAAACAGCGCGGCCATCCTGAGTTGGCGTTCGCCCAAGTCTTCGTAATCGACGATGGCCACCCGTTGGCGCTCGTCACGCAAGGCCACTTCTGTGCCGTCGGGGTTGTAGCGGCCGGTGCCGGCGCCGATGTGGGTGATTTCGCCTTTGAGGCCCTGGTTCTTTGCCTGCAGCACTTCATCCAAACCTTTGGAGGTGAAGCGCACCAGGCGCGTGGTTTCATCTGTCATGGCTGCGCCCTGAGGTCGTAATCGTTAATGGTGTAGTGCTGGGCAACCCCGGCACTGTTGAGCCGAGCCACCAGCGCCAATTCCGGCAACGCGCCGTTTAGGTAGAACTCGCCGTCGCTTAAAGGGGCGTCGAGCACTTGCGTGAGCGCGAGCTGGCCTTCGGTCTCATGCACGATGGTAATCGTCGCCTGGTCGCGCTCACTTTTCGCCGCGTTGACGCGACGGATCAGCCGGTTGTGGTCGCCGCTGGACCAGCTGCGCCCGATGATCGCCTGTACGTCGAAGGTGTAAGGCACACCCAAGGGACGCTGCTGATACCAGGCGCTGATATTGGGCGTGAAGCCCAACGACTCCACCGCATGGCTCAGCGCCTTGGGTGTGCCGGCCTGGCGTTGGATCTGCCAGGACAAGGCCACGGTCAGGCGTTTTTCCGCCTCGCTGGCCTCGGCATCCCATTCACTGACACCACGGTCGGCAGCCAGGTAAGGCAGGAATTCGCTGGGGGTGTGCAGCGGATTCATCAGCGCCGGAAACGGCGGGGTGACGCGCTCGAGCAATCTGCCGAAGCCCAGGTCCAACGCCTTTTCCAGCGGTGAGCTGTTGGCGGGCAGCAAACTCGCTTTGGGTTCACTCATAGCGTGCGCACCTCCACCTCGACGCCCGTGCAATACGGGGCCTGGAACGCGGTGCTGACAATCGGCGCCAGCGGTTCCAGGATGTGCAGTTGCGCAGCGCCGGCACTGTGGATGGCGTAATCGATCCAGCTGGGGTCCACCCGCCCTTCCAGACGGTGGCAGGACTCGGCGTAGTCTTGCAGCAGTTTCTGCGCGGCCACTTGGGTCAGCCCCGAGTCCGGGCCGGCGTTGATCTTGGCCACCACGCGAATTTTGTAGGGTTGAATCTGCGCGCCTTGGACGCTGACCAGGTCGGTTTCGGGCCGTACATCCGGCCGTGCGAAGTGTCGACGTACGCCGTCAAGCAAGTCGGAAGATGGCGTGCCGTCGCCGTCCCTGGAAAGCACGGTGACCATGACTTCACCCGGTGCAGTGCGTCGGGCGTTGCCGTCCTTGACTTGGGCCGCATAGCCGTCCGGGTCGAAGGTGTAGGTGACCGTCACCACACCCGGCGTCGCGCTCTGTACTTTCACCGCCGGGCGCTCGCCAAGGGTGAACACTTCGCGGCGGTACTGCATTCGCGAGCCTGCTGCTGGAGCGTGGGGTGCCAGGTAGTAACGCAGGCGAGCGTCGTCATCGCTTTCCAAAGTAGGTGGCACCGGCGGGAACGCGGCCGGGTCGCCAGGGTCGAGCACTTGGCGTTCCAGGCCCATATCGGCCAGGCGTGCATCCAGGTTGCTACCGGTGGCCCACCACGCCAGCATCTGCTTGATGCGGGCATTGTATTTGCGCTCATGGGTTTGCAGGCGCACGCAAAAGGCTTCCAGGGCCAGGGTCAGCAGTTCACTTTCGTTGTCGAGGCTGACCTGGAGTTTGGTTGCGCTTTGCGGCGCGCGGGTGGCGACGTAGTCAATGACGAACGCCTTGAACTCGGCCAGCAACGGCTCGAACTCATCCACCTTGATGAGGGCCGGTTCCGCCAGTTGGTTCTGGCCGGGGATCAACATACTCATGTCACGACCTCGAAGGATTGTTGGCGGTTTTTCCAGGTGCCGGCAAACCGCAGCAGCAGGCCGGCGCCTTGGCGGGTGGCGACAATGACTTGGGGATCAAAATCGCCGATGCCGTTGTGGGTGTTGTAGAAGGCTTGCGCGGCGTGGCTCTGGGCGAGGATCAAGAGGTCGTCACCGAGGTTCTGGCCGAGCAACTGCGGGATCAACGAGCCGTACAATGGGCGTTTTTGCCGAGTACCCACGGGGGTGGTCAGCGCTCGGGTGGCGCGCTGCACAAATTGCAGCCAGTCGTCGACGGCTGCCCCGGTGCTCCTATCGATTCCGATCATGGGGTGTCCTTATCGGGGGCTGATGACGCGTCCTTGATGGTCCACTACCGGGCCGCTGAAGTGCGCGCCGCCGGCATCCAGCAACAGGCTGGTACCGCCGATTTGCAGAATGATGCCCTGGGCGCTGAGGGTCAGGCTGGCGGCGCCGACTTTGACGTCAACTTGTTCGCGCGAACCGCTGAAGGTGGTCGGGCCATTGACCCAGTTGAAGGTGTGGCTGGCGTCGTCGTAGTCGCTTTGGGTGCCGTCTTGATGGCGACGCCGGGTGAGCGTTGCCACGCTGGAGACCGGCGGGAAGCGATCACTATTGAGGCCGAACAGCGCCACGGATTGCACACCGCCCTCCCCCCCGCCGTAGTTGAGCAACAGGCATTGCTCACCCACAGTAGGGATGCGGGTTTCAGTCTGTGCACCGGCACTGGGGTTGAAAAAGCGGATCGCCGGGGTGAGCAAGTCACCGTGGCTGACCTTGCAGGTGTTGCTGGCCGCATCGACCTGCTGGCAAATACCGATCCGGCAGAAGCTCTCGGCGCGTCGGTAGAGGTCCTCGAGCTGGGACTCCATCTCGGCCAAGCGTTCAACGATCGGTCCCAATTGCATGCGTAACAGCGCGTCGAACATGGGCTACCCCGCCAGTGGCTGGTATTGGGTTGGGTCGTCGATGTTGGAGACGTCCCAGGTGCAGGCAAATAGCGGTTGGCCTGTGGGATCGTCGAGTAACACCGGCCCCAGATAGAGGGTTTGCGTGAAGGAAACCGTCCAGGTGTCGTAGTCCGTTTCCATGGAAGTGCGCACAGCGGGAGCAGCGACGATATTCGCCGGCAAATCGCACTGCGCCTGGGGCAGGTTCCAACGGTTATCCAACACCAGGTCCATCAGTTGGCTGGCCAGGTCGCAGGCATCGAACGGCAATGCACCGGGAGCCACCATGGCCCTGAGTGAAATGGCCAGGACGTGGGCCTTGCGCCCTTCGCGAGAGCGAATGCCCGGGCCATTGCCTTCGACCGTGACCTGCACACCGGTTTTTTCGGCGTCGCCCTTAAAGTCCTGGTGACTGCCGACCTTGATGTCCGGGAAGGCCGCATGCAGCACCGCGCCGATGGCCTGGGGCAGTTGGGATGGCTTTTCGATAAGCGTCATTTTAAGTAGCGTCCTTGCAACGATTACTGCGGGTCCTGGCGGGAGCCTTGGTTGATCCCGATGCGCTTGGCCGCCCATCGTTCATAAAGGCCGATGGCTACATCGGCACCGGCCATGGCAGTCAGGCAACCAATGGCACCGGCAGTCCATATCGACATGCCGGCGGCGTAGCACAGCATCAAGGCCGAAACCCCGCAGACCATGCACGCCCCGGAACGCAGGGCCAGACGGCGGATCAGCGACCAACCGCGGGCGCCCTCTTTGTCGGCGCGCCACATTTCTCCAGACACCCCGCCGATCACGGCCAATACGATGACCAGCCAGATAGGCATTTCCGCTAACGCTTGCTGTTCATTTGTCATGTCACGCCTCCTGGCTGAGCAATTAATAATCCATATTTCATTTACAGATGCTTCGATAGGTAGGCATTCCAAAAAGCCCGGTCGCCCGGGCTTTTCAGTAATGCTGTCCTCGGACTTTCGGCGCTACTGGCGCGGTACGGTCCTTTCCTCGATGTTTTTCCGACCACGATCCCTGTCTGCCGGATAACTGCTTCTGGTGCTTTACGCTGCACACCCGGGTCAGTTGCCAACCCTCTGAACCGTTAAGGCCGGTTCATCGCTGCCTGTTGTTGAAGCGGTGAAACTAAAGAGCGTCGGCATCCTTGCCGGTGTTGCCTGGCATCCCTGCCATCGCTTCGATGGCGTCCTTGCCGATGTTGCGTGCCTTCCTTGTCTTCCTTGGCAGCATCCTTGCCGCCTCCACCAGGCCTTGTTGGCTGGCTTGAGGTGAAGAATATGCATGTATGCATATACAGTCAATGCACAAATGCATTTATTTTTACGTCGGGTATGCGCGTATGCATTCCGAGCCTTGCGGGCTTGGGGTTTGGCGGTTTTCTGCGGGCGAAAAAAAACCCGCTCATGGGCGGGTTTCGTCTTACGCGGGGACGTTAACGGGCGTACATGCCCCACCAGAAAACATGGCCGAGGATGCTGATCTGCTCGTCCTGAATATCCTGGAAGCTGTAGTCCTCATCCGGATGCTCATCACGGTTGAAACTGCGCAGGCGAATCCCGGAAGGCAGGCGGTAGAGCTGTTTAACTCGCAGCTGGCCGTTGTGATTGATGGCATACAGATCACCATCGACGATATCGCCAATGCCGCTCTTACCGGCGTTCACCCCAACCGTGGCGCCGTCGCGCAGTACCGGCAACATGCTGTTGCCGCGTACCGTCACGCACTTGGCCTGGTCGAACTGCACGCCGTTATGCCGCAGGCTGCGCTTGCCGAACCGCAGGCTGGCCTTCTCGCTTTCCTCGATGACGAATCTTCCTGATCCAGCAGCCAATTCAACCTCGCGCAGAAAGGGGATCGACACCTCGTCATCATTAACGGGGGTGTCGTCGTCCCACAGGCTTATGTCCTTGAGTTCCGAATGCATCGGGTCGCGCCCGTCATCGCGCAAAGCGCCCACTGCTGCGCGCCCGCGCAGGTAATCAGTGCTGACGCGAAAGTACTCAGCGATACGGGAGATGTGTTTATCCGACGGATCAACGATCTTGCCGCTGAGGATCCGGGACAGTGTGGATTGAGGCACGCCGGTGCGCCGGTGAAGCTCCGTGGGGGAGATCCGGTCGCGATCCAACAGTTCTCTTAAGACGATAGAAACGTTGCGTTTTTGCATAGCGCGGATAGTGACGGGAGTTTTTGGGGTTGGCAAATGCTAATTTGCATATTTATACATAAAATGGATGTATTAAGTGAAGTTTTGGCCAGTAAAGGAGCTGGAATCGCGTGATAGTCTCGACCTCCTACGGATCGACCCCGATGAGCTTCGCAACGAGTTTGCCGCTTAATTTGCCGCTTAATCAGGGGCGACGTTCGCGAGGTTTTGCTATCAAGCATATCGACAACTCTGGACGACTTTACAAAGCAGGTGTCGACAAAATTGACTACCATATTCCCGAGCAGCATACGCGGGCCGATCTAGCGGCTAAGCTCGGGCCACCATCAGGAGCGCGTTGATGATATCGATCAAGCTGGGCTCGTCCAAAGGCGCAAAAAGCTCCTTTGCCGACTTTATCCGTGACGCAAAATCCGAGCAGAAAAAGCGCGTCTACAGTGAGGTTCTGACTGAAGCGACCAAGCAGCAGAATCTCGTGATGATGAAGGCAGAAGCGAAAAGAGCTTGATTGCACACCGCCTTTCGAAGCCCGGCCCTGTGCCGGGCTTTTTATTGGGTTAATTTGCGTTTTACCTAGCCGTTTGCAACCTGCGAACCCGCCACCTCGCGTGTTAACCTTGCCGCCATCGCAAAAAATGCTGGGCCAAGCGCCCCCTTTGCCCCATCACTTTCAACGAATTTGCCTATTACCCAATGAGTAAAAACACTTCAGACCTGTCCTCCCACACCCCGATGATGCAGCAGTACTGGCGCCTGAAAAACCAGCACCCTGATCAGTTGATGTTCTATCGCATGGGCGACTTCTACGAGATCTTCTACGAAGACGCAAAGAAGGCCGCCAAGCTGCTGGATATCACTCTGACCGCGCGCGGCCAGTCGGCGGGGCAGTCGATTCCGATGTGTGGCATTCCTTATCACTCGTTGGAAGGCTACCTGGTCAAGCTGGTCAAGCTGGGCGAGTCGGTGGTGATCTGTGAGCAGATCGGCGACCCGGCCACCAGCAAAGGGCCGGTGGAACGTCAGGTGGTGCGCATTATTACGCCGGGCACGGTGAGTGATGAGGCACTGCTGGATGAGCGTCGCGATAACCTGATCGCTGCGGTGTTGGGCGATGAGCGTCTGTTCGGCCTTTCGGTGCTGGATATCACCAGTGGCAACTTCAGCGTGCTGGAGATCAAAGGCTGGGAGAACCTGCTGGCGGAGCTTGAGCGTATCAATCCGGTGGAGTTGTTGATTCCGGATGATTGGCCCAAGGACTTGCCGGCGGAGAAACGTCGTGGGACCAAGCGTCGTGCGCCGTGGGATTTCGAGCGCGATTCGGCGCTGAAAAGTCTGTGCCAGCAGTTCTCGGTGCAGGACCTTAAAGGCTTCGGTTGCGAAACCCTGACCCTGGCCATCGGCGCTGCTGGCTGTTTGCTCAGCTACGCGAAGGAAACCCAGCGCACCGCCCTGCCGCACTTGCGCAGCCTGCGTCATGAACGGCTGGACGATACCGTGGTGCTCGATGGCGCCAGCCGTCGAAACCTGGAATTGGATACCAACCTGGCCGGCGGGCGCGATAACACCCTGCAATCGGTGGTCGACCGTTGCCAGACTGCAATGGGCAGCCGCTTACTGACCCGTTGGCTGAACCGGCCGCTGCGGGACTTGACCGTGCTGCAAGCGCGTCAAACCTCTATTACCTGCCTGCTCGACGGCTACCGCTTTGAAAAGCTGCAGCCGCAACTGAAAGAAATCGGTGATATCGAGCGTATCCTCGCGCGAATCGGCCTGCGCAATGCGCGGCCCCGCGACCTGGCGCGCCTGCGTGATGCCTTGAGCGCCCTGCCGCAGTTGCAACTGGCAATGACGGAGTTGGATACGCCGCACCTGCAACAGCTGGCGGTGACTGCCGGCACGTACCCGGACCTCGCGGCGCTGCTGGAAAAAGCCATCATCGACAACCCACCCGCGATCATCCGTGACGGCGGCGTGTTGAAAACCGGCTACGACAGCGAGCTGGATGAGCTGCAGTCCCTGAGCGAAAACGCCGGCCAGTTCCTGATCGACCTGGAGGCTCGCGAAAAAGCCCGTACGGGCCTGGCTAACCTGAAAGTCGGCTACAACCGTGTGCATGGCTACTTTATCGAGCTGCCAAGCAAACAAGCCGAGTCAGCACCTATCGACTATCAACGTCGCCAGACCCTCAAAGGCGCCGAGCGTTTTATCACCCCGGAGCTCAAAGCGTTCGAAGATAAGGCGCTGTCGGCCAAAAGCCGCGCCCTGGCGCGGGAAAAGATGCTCTACGAAGCCTTGCTCGAGGACTTGATCAGCCGCCTGGCGCCGTTGCAAGACACCGCCGCCGCCCTGGCGGAGCTGGATGTGTTGAGCAACCTCGCCGAACGTGCGCTGAACCTGGACCTCAATTGCCCACGGTTTGTCAGCGAACCGTGCATGCGCATCGTGCAAGGTCGTCACCCGGTGGTAGAGCAGGTGCTGACCACGCCGTTCGTCGCCAACGACCTGTCGCTGGACGACGATACCCGCATGTTGGTGATCACCGGTCCGAACATGGGTGGTAAATCCACCTACATGCGCCAGACCGCGTTGATCGTGTTGTTGGCGCATATCGGCAGCTTCGTACCGGCAGCCAGTTGCGAATTGTCCCTGGTTGACCGCATTTTCACGCGGATCGGCTCCAGCGATGACCTGGCCGGTGGCCGTTCGACCTTTATGGTGGAAATGAGCGAAACCGCCAACATTCTGCACAACGCCACCGAACGCAGCCTGGTGCTGATGGACGAAGTGGGCCGCGGCACCAGCACCTTCGACGGCCTGTCCCTGGCCTGGGCGGCGGCTGAACGCTTGGCGCATTTGCGTGCGTACACGTTGTTCGCCACGCACTACTTCGAGCTGACGGTGTTGCCGGAAAGCGAGCCGCTGGTGGCCAACGTGCATCTCAATGCCACCGAGCACAACGAGCGCATCGTGTTCCTGCACCATGTGCTGCCAGGGCCGGCAAGCCAGAGCTACGGCCTGGCCGTGGCGCAGTTGGCCGGTGTGCCGAACGAGGTGATCACCCGTGCTCGCGAACACCTCAGCCGCCTGGAAACCACGGCGCTGCCCCATGAAACCGTGGTCACCAGCCCTGCCAAGGCCAGCAAGAAACCTGCCGCGCCGCACCAGAGCGATATGTTCGCCAGCTTGCCCCATCCGGTGCTGGATGAGTTGGCAAAACTTGACCTGGATGACTTGACGCCGCGTAAAGCGCTCGAAATGTTATATGCACTGAAGACTCGGATATAACGCAGACGCTTGCAAGCTGATAGAATCTCGCGCGGTTTGGGATGCTGCGGGCTTTTAGCCTGGTCCGCAGACTATCGCTCTCAAACCTCGCGAACCCCACCACAAGGGGTTTCGCTGCCGCCGCCTGAGGAGAAAATTAGAAATGACCTTCGTCGTCACCGACAACTGCATCAAGTGCAAGTACACCGACTGCGTAGAAGTCTGTCCGGTGGACTGCTTCTACGAAGGCCCGAATTTCCTGGTTATCCACCCGGATGAGTGCATCGACTGCGCCCTGTGTGAACCAGAATGCCCGGCCGTCGCGATTTTTTCCGAGGACGAAGTGCCTGCGGAGATGCAGGAGTTTATTCAGCTGAACGTCGAGTTGGCGGAAATCTGGCCGAATATCACCGAGCGCAAAGACCCGATGCCCGATGCAGCGGAGTGGGATGGCAAGAAAGGTAAGATTGCAGACCTCGAACGCTGATAGCGTCGTCGCCCCCAAAAGGCCCCTTGCGGGCCTTTTTGCGTTTCTGAAGGGAGCGTTTTACTTTTCTACAGGCGAAAAAAGGGGCGGTATGACCCGCCCACATTTTTTCCCTAGTCCCTGTATTCCTTTTCATCATCCTGATGAATCGCATCCTGCGACGTTCCTTCAAACCATCGTTCCTTGATGGCTGTGCCAATCCGTGGACACAGGGCTGATGTTAGAGCGTTCCGAGGGAAGTTCAACGCGATCCCCACGGCGGGCTGACAAACTTTGCCACTCGCAAGTATGAAAATAATCGTTATTTTTCAAAAAGATAGATAATAGCTTCGTCGATTCAAGACGTACGCAACCGCTAAAAAAACCAAACACTTACGGAAAAGTAAGCGAATGCTTACACGCGCATTGCGTAAAGTAGCAACAAGCCCTATTGGCGCCCCACCTATAGGAGCGAGCTTGCTCGCGAAAAACCCGAGAGCCATACTGGGCGTCAGGCTTTTCGCGTAACCGTTAAAGCCTAATCAATCGTCGCTCACGGTAATGGTCGGCATCGCCGGCGCCGTCGCTTCCTGCAAAACAATCCGCGCACCGACATGACGGGCCAATTCCTGATAGATCATCGCGATCTGCCCATCAGCCTCTGCCGCGACGGTAGGTTTGCCACCATCGGCCTGCTCGCGTATCTCCATCGCCAATGGCAACGATGCCAGCAGTTCAACGCCATACTGGGTAGCGAGCTTCTCGCCCCCGCCCTCACCGAATAGATGCTCGGCATGCCCGCAGTTGGAACAGATGTGCACCGCCATGTTTTCCACCACGCCCAGCACCGGGATGTTGACCTTGCGGAACATCTCCACACCTTTCCTGGCGTCGAGCAGCGCCAGGTCCTGGGGCGTGGTGACGATCACCGCACCGGCCACCGGGACTTTCTGCGCAAGGGTCAACTGGATATCGCCGGTGCCTGGCGGCATGTCGATCACCAGGTAGTCGAGGTCGCCCCAAGCTGTTTGTGTGACCAATTGCAGCAACGCACCGGAGACCATCGGCCCGCGCCAGACCATCGGCGTGTTGTCATCGGTGAGAAACGCCATGGACATCACTTCCACACCCAGCGACTCGATCGGTACAAACCATTTCTGATCCTTGACCTTCGGCCGTGTGCCTTCGGCGATGCCGAACATCACGCCCTGGCTCGGCCCGTAGATATCGGCATCGAGAATGCCCACGCGCGCCCCTTCCCGGGCCAGGGCCAGGGCCAGGTTGGCCGCCGTGGTGGATTTACCCACGCCGCCCTTGCCGGACGCCACCGCCACCACATTCTTGACGTTGGCCAGGCCCGGGATCTGCGCCTGGGCCTTGTGCGGCGCGATCACGCATTGGATATCGACCTTGGCCGAACCCACACCGTCGAGGCCCTCGATCGCCATTTGCAGCATCTGCGCCCAACCGCTTTTGAACAAACCCGCGGCATAACCCAGTTGCAACTGCACCGACACCTGGTCGCCCTGGACCTCGATGGCACGCACACAGCCGGCACTGACCGGGTCCTGGTTCAAATAAGGGTCGGTGTACTGGCGAAGAACGGCTTCCACCGCTGCGCGATTGACGGCGCTCATGGGCTACTCCCGAAAAAAGACTGACTGAAACAGGCGGCTATCCTAACCGTTCCAGCCGCCGAACGGCATGCTTTCGAAGGTGCGCAAGATACTGAAACAGCGTCACGGGGTGAAATAAATTTCCCGGCGCTTTATAGTGGCCGACCTCCGTTTCATCAAGTAGCCGAGCCCCATGTCCGAGCCACGCAAGATCCTCGTCACCAGCGCCCTGCCCTATGCCAATGGTTCGATCCATCTTGGCCATATGCTTGAGTACATCCAGACCGATATGTGGGTGCGCTTCCAGAAGCATCGCGGCAATCAATGCATTTATGTCTGCGCGGACGACGCCCACGGTTCGGCCATCATGTTGCGCGCCGAAAAGGAAGGCATCACCCCGGAACAACTGATCGCCAATGTGCAGGCTGAACACAGCGCCGACTTTGCCGAGTTCCTGGTGGACTTCGACAATTTCCACTCGACCCACTCCGAAGAAAACCGCGAGCTGTCGAGCCAGATCTACCTGCGGTTGAAGGAAGCCGGGCACATCGACCAACGTTCGGTGACCCAGTATTTCGACCCGGAAAAGAAAATGTTCCTGGCCGACCGTTTCATCAAGGGCACCTGCCCGAAATGCGGCACCGAAGACCAGTACGGCGACAACTGCGAAAAATGCGGCGCGACCTACGCACCGACCGACTTGAAGGATCCCAAGTCAGCGATCTCCGGCGCCACTCCGGTGCTCAAGGACTCGCAGCACTTCTTCTTCAAGCTCCCGGATTTCCAGCAAATGCTGCAAACCTGGACGCGTAGCGGCACCTTACAGGACGCTGTGGCCAACAAACTCTCCGAATGGCTCGACAGTGGCCTGCAGCAGTGGGACATCTCCCGCGACGCGCCGTACTTCGGCTTCGAGATTCCGGGCGAGCCGGGTAAGTATTTCTATGTATGGCTGGACGCGCCGATCGGCTACATGGCCAGCTTCAAGAACCTGTGCGATCGCACCCCGGAGTTGGACTTCGACGCGTTCTGGGGCAAGGACTCCACCGCCGAGCTGTACCACTTCATCGGCAAGGACATCGTCAACTTCCACGCGCTGTTCTGGCCGGCAATGCTTGAAGGCTCGGGCTACCGCAAGCCGACCGGCATCGCCGTGCACGGCTACCTGACGGTCAACGGCCAGAAAATGTCCAAGTCCCGTGGCACCTTTATCAAGGCGCGCACCTACCTGGACCACCTGTCGCCGGAATACCTGCGCTATTACTACGCGTCCAAGCTGGGCCGTGGTGTGGACGACTTGGACCTGAACCTGGAAGACTTCGTACAGAAGGTCAACTCGGATCTGGTGGGCAAAGTCGTCAACATCGCCAGCCGTTGCGCCGGGTTTATCCACAAGGGCAACGCCGGTGTACTGGTAGCCGAGAACGCCGCACCGGAGTTGACCGACGCCTTCCTGGCCGCCGCGCCAAGCATCGCCGACGCCTATGAGGCCCGCGACTTTGCCCGTGCCATGCGCGAGATCATGGGGCTGGCCGACCGTGCCAACGCCTGGATCGCCGACAAGGCTCCCTGGTCGCTGAACAAGCAGGAAGGCAAGGAAGCTGAAGTCCAGGCGATCTGCGCCACCGGGGTCAACCTGTTCCGCCAGTTGGTGATCTTCCTCAAGCCGGTGCTGCCATTGCTGGCCGCCGATGCCGAGGCGTTCCTCAACGTGGCGCCGTTGAGCTGGAACGATCACACCACCTTGCTCGGTAATCATCAGTTGAACGCGTTCAAGCCCTTGATGACCCGGATTGACCCGGTAAAAGTCCAGGCCATGACCGACGCTTCGAAAGAAGACCTGGTGGCCAGCCAGACCGATACCGGCCAATCCGCGCCGGCGGGCAATGGCGAGCTGGCGAAGGACCCGATTTCCCCGGAAATCGATTTCGACGCCTTTGCCGCCGTGGACCTGCGTGTGGCACTGATCATCAAAGCCGAAGCTGTGGAAGGTGCCGACAAGCTGCTGCGCCTGACGCTGGATATCGGCGACGAACGGCGCAACGTGTTTTCCGGCATCAAGAGCGCTTACCCGGACCCATCCAAGCTCGATGGTCGCCTGACCATGATGATCGCCAACCTCAAGCCGCGGAAAATGAAGTTTGGCATTTCCGAAGGCATGGTGATGGCGGCTGGCCCTGGCGGCGAAGAAATCTACCTGCTGAGCCCGGACAGCGGCGCCAAGCCGGGCCAACGCATCAAGTAACCTCTGCAAAATGCCCCGCTGTTGCTACGGCGGGGCTTCTCAGCTTGCCCTCCTCCCTGGGCCGGGCGTCAACGCTATGATTACAGCATGAACCTCATTCAACGTATCGATGCGCTGCTGCCGCAGACTCAATGCGGCAAGTGCGGGCACCCGGGTTGCAAACCTTACGCAGAAGGCATCGCTAAAGGCGAAGCCATCAACAAGTGCCCGCCCGGCGGGCAGGAAACCATCGTCGGGCTTGCACAACTGCTGCGCCTGCCGGTACTGGACCTGGACACGAGCCGTGGAGATGCGCCTGCGCAAGTCGCCTATATCCGCGAGGCCGAATGCATCGGTTGTACCAAATGCATCCAGGCCTGCCCGGTGGATGCCATTGTGGGTGCCGCCAAGCTGATGCACACCGTGATTGTCGACGAGTGCACCGGTTGTGACCTGTGTGTTGCGCCCTGCCCTGTCGACTGTATCGAGATGCGTCCGCTTGCTGACGTTCTGCCTATCGTCGGTGACTTGGCCAGCAACGATGATGAACGGCGTGCACGCGACTTCAAACGCAACCGGGCGCGGCGGCGCTTCGAACAACGTAACGCCCGCCTGCAACGTGAAGAAGCTTGCAAGCTCGCCGAACGCCTGGCACGAGCCAAGCGCACAGCGCCGATGGAGGTGGCACCGGTCGATCACCCTCAGGCTGCTCAGGACGCCGCGATCAAGCAGGCCAAAAGCAGCGTCGCCATGAGTCGCGCTCAGTTGCACAAATCCTTGAAAGCGTTTGGGCATCCGCCGACCTTTGAGCAACAGTCGCAATTGATTATGCTGCAGCGACAGTTCGAGGCATCCGAGCAGGCGCTTGCCGCACTGGAGGCCAACAGCTCACCGCAGCCACCAAAGACGGCCACTAAAAGCGCCGAGTTCAAGCGCGCAAAAATCCAGCTGGCCATGCGCCGTGCAGCGTTGAAAAAGGCTCAGGATCACCATGCTGACGAGCATCAATTGGCAACCTTGAAAGCCGCATTGAATGCCGCCGAGCAAACGCTGCAAGATGCCGAGGCCAACGACTGACCCACTGCGCTGTGTATTGCTAACATCACGCCGACCGCCTGCAAGGAAACGTCTGTCCCTATGAATGCCGCAAAACGCCTGGAAATCTTCCGCAGGTTTCACGAAGACAATCCGGAACCGAAAACCGAACTGGCCTACTCCTCATCGTTCGAATTACTGATTGCGGTGATCCTTTCGGCTCAATCCACGGACGTTGGCGTTAACAAGGCCACGGCGAAGTTGTACCCCGTGGCCAATACACCTGCCGCGATTTACGCCCTGGGTGTGGAAGGCCTGTCCGAATACATCAAGACAATCGGCTTATATAACAGCAAGGCCAAGAACGTGATCGAGACATGCCGCCTGCTGTTGGAGCTGCATGGAGGCGAGGTACCACAAACCCGCGAAGCCCTCGAAGCCTTGCCAGGCGTGGGCCGCAAAACCGCGAACGTGGTGCTCAATACGGCGTTTCGGCAGTTGACCATGGCGGTGGACACGCACATTTTCCGCGTCAGCAACCGAACCGGCATTGCACGGGGCAAGAATGTGGTTGAGGTGGAAAAGCAGTTGATGAAGTTCGTGCCCAAGCCCTATTTGCTCGACTCCCACCATTGGCTGATCCTGCACGGACGCTACGTTTGCCAGGCCCGCAAGCCGCGCTGCGGCAGCTGCCGTATCGAAGACTTGTGCGAATACAAGGACAAGACCTCCGACGATTGAGCGATCATTGGTTTTTGTGATCAGGCGATTGAAAAAATCTTTTTTACCCGTTCGCGGATTATCGCTATAAGGAGCCCCAACGGCAGTCTTAGCCTGGAGTTGACCTTATGAGCGCTGGCAACGAACAACTGGAAGTGGAAGACGACCTCGTTGAGTCGGATGACGATGTGGTAGAGGCACCTGTGGCAGAGGTGGCCAAGACCAATTTAAGCAAACGCCGCACTATCGACAATCTTCTGGAAGAGCGACGCTTGCAAAAACAGCTGGCCGATTACGACTTCGATCTCTGATCGAGCCGTTGACGGCCGGAAGCCTCCCTGACGGAGGCTTTTTTCTGCCGGTTACACGGGTATTCAAGGGGGGCAATATCCTCCTAGACCAGGCCGTTGCGCTGGGCCAGTTCGATCAGGTCCACGAGGGACCTGGCATTGAGCTTGAGCAGCAAGCGCGTCTTGTAGGTACTGACGGTTTTGTTGCTGAGGAACATGCCATCGGCAATCTCCTTGTTGGTTTTGCCACGGGCCAGTTGCTGCAGCACCATCATCTCCCGCCCCGATAAGCGTTCGACCATGTCAGCTTCACTGGCATTGCCCATGGTTGACCGCACTGAGTTGAGCGCCTGGTTCGGGAAATAGCTATAGCCGGAAAGCACCGCCTTGATAGCACTGAGCAACTCTGTCAGATCCTGCTGCTTGCACACATAGCCGGCGGCACCCGCCTGCATGCAGCGCATGGAAAAATGGCCGGGAGCCTGGGACGTCAGCACCAGCACCTTGAACGAGACGGCTTGCTTGGTCGAAGCCAGCCGACAAATAACTTCCAAGCCGTCGAGCTTGGGAATTCCGATATCCAGTATCACAATATCCGGCATGTGTTCCCGTGCAAGTTGCAACGCATCGACACCGTTATCAGTCTCGGCAACGACCTCATAACCATGACGCTCCATTAGCATGCGCACAGCAAGACGAATGACGGGATGATCATCCACGATCAGCACTTTATTCATGAGAAAGTCCAATTTCGCTGTTCGAATTATTTAGAGCAAACACAATAGCCTAGTCGATTACTAGTTGGCATAGCATTCCACCCCGAGCAAGAGCAGGCAGAGACCCAACCCACAAGAAGATAGGAATTAACCTACAAAAATTCGCCAACTTAGATGCATGTAGCTTTATGGTTGCTTTCAGACCTTTCTCGGCGCGCACATATTTTGAGTGAAATGTCTGGGGCATGCGCCCCTGAAGGTAAACGTGCCGCACAAGACTTTCAGGAAATGCCCCTTGCTTGTCGCAATGACGCCCGCAAACCGAGCAGGAAAAACCGTCCGCATTAGTTCCATTTAACATATTTAAACACTTCCATAATTCCTACAGAAAATTCAACAACTAACATCTCCATTGCAACTACATGAGTGAATTTTCTGTCAGACATAGTTCCTCCTCAGATGTAAAAAATCATTCAACCTTAAAAACAAAAAGATAAAACCGGAAAATAATTGCGCAAGTTACGAAAAAACCTTAAACACACGCTAAACGCTAATAAACAGCGCGGCATCTAAAATCCAGGCAAAAAAAATGGCCCCTTGCATAAGGGGCCATTTTTCACGACAGGCGCACGGTTCAGAACAACGAGCGGCCCTTGTTGGCAGCAATGCGCATGCGCAGTGCGTTCAACTTGATGAAGCCTGCCGCGTCCGCCTGATTGTAGGCCCCGCCGTCTTCCTCGAAGGTGGCGATGTTGGAGTCGAACAGCGACTCATCGGATTTGCGGCCGGTGACGATCACGTTGCCCTTGTACAGCTTCAGGCGCACAACACCGTTCACATGAGCCTGGGAGGCGTCGATCATCTGTTGCAGCATCAGACGCTCAGGGCTCCACCAGTAACCGGTGTAGATCAGGCTGGCGTACTTGGGCATCAGCTCGTCTTTAAGGTGAGCGACTTCGCGGTCCAGGGTGATGGATTCGATGGCGCGGTGAGCGCGCAGCATGATGGTGCCACCTGGGGTTTCGTAGCAGCCACGGGACTTCATGCCCACGTAACGGTTCTCGACGATGTCGAGACGGCCGATACCATGCTGGCCACCGATCCGGTTCAGGGTCGCCAATACGGTGGCCGGGGTCATTTCAACGCCGTCCAGCGCAACGATGTCGCCGTTGCGGTAAGTCAGTTCCAGGTATTGCGCCTTGTCTGGAGCGTTCTCCGGGGAGACCGTCCATTTCCACATATCTTCTTCGTGCTCGGTCCAGGTGTCTTCCAGCACGCCGCCTTCATAGGAGATGTGCAGCAGGTTGGCGTCCATCGAGTACGGCGATTTCTTCTTGCCATGGCGCTCGATCGGGATGGCGTGCTTTTCAGCGTAATCCATCAGCTTTTCACGGGACAACAGGTCCCATTCACGCCACGGCGCAATGACTTTCACCCCTGGCTTGAGTGCGTAGGCACCCAGTTCGAAACGGACCTGGTCGTTGCCCTTGCCGGTGGCGCCATGGGAAATGGCGTCGGCGCCGGTTTCGTTGGCGATCTCGATCAGGCGCTTGGCGATCAGTGGACGTGCGATGGAGGTACCCAGCAGGTACTCACCTTCGTAGACAGTGTTGGCGCGAAACATCGGGAAGACGAAATCGCGGACGAACTCTTCGCGCAGGTCGTCAATGTAGATCTCTTTCACGCCCATGGCTTGCGCCTTGGCACGTGCAGGTTCGACCTCTTCACCCTGACCCAGGTCAGCAGTGAAGGTCACCACTTCACAGTTATAAGTATCCTGCAGCCACTTGAGGATCACCGAAGTGTCCAGGCCGCCGGAATACGCGAGAACGACCTTGTTTACGTCGGCCATGCCATCACTCCACGGGGTTGTACGGAAAGGCGACGATTCTACCGATCAAAACCGTGAAATTACAGGGGCGCGACAGCAAATGAAGATAAAGCGACAGATTATGTCGAGTGGGCGACCGATGGTCGCCCTTATGAGGTAGCCGCCGGGTTGCTCGGCGTAGTGGCCTGGGGCGCAGGTTTCTCAGGGGCAGCCACGCGCTCAAGCTGAATATTCACACGGCGGTTACGCGCGCGGTTGGCGGCATTGGTGTTGGGCGCCAAGGGGTAGCTTTCGCCATGGAAGCGCATCGTGATCTGCGATTCCTGGATGCCGTTGGCCTTGAAGTAGTCCATCACCGCCAGGGCGCGGCGGCGTGAAACGTCGCGGTTGGTCAGGCGGTTGCCACTGTTGTCCGAATGGCCGTTCAACTCGACATGGTTGACCGTAGGATCGGCCTTCATGAACGCCAGGATCACGGACAACTTCTTCTTGGCCGCCGCGTCCAGCTCAATGCCGCCGCCGGGAAAGCCCACTTCGGTCTGTTTGACCTGGTCGTAATTCATGGGCAGCAGCTTGGTGGTGCACAGCTGATAATCGCTGTAGGCCTTGTTGAACTTCACGGGCAGCAGGCGAATTTCCGAGTAACCGCCTTCACGCCCGTAATGCCGCACGGTGGGGCTGCGCCCTTCAAGCAAGCCCGTGAACAGGCGACCGGCCTGGGCCTGGGAGCTATTGAACAAAACGTCGCCGCTGCCGACACGCACGGCCCCAAGGTTGATATCACCTCGGCCCGGCTGCCACGGCGCGGCAGCGGCCAACAGGGTTGCCGAGCCGGCGCCGAGGCTGCTGCCATAGGTTTTCAGACGAAACGTCGCCTGCTCGCCGGCCCGGCGTACGAATTCACCGGAACCGAAATCGGTGATCGGCTGGGTCAGGCGGCACTCGAACTGGTCGCCCTCTACCTTCCACTCAATATTCTCCAGGCGTGTCTGGAACGTGAGGGCCGCCGCAGGCAGGCTGGCGAACACACTGAGCAGGGCTAGATAATGCTGGCGCACGGGAGGCTCCACTGGTTTCTACAACACTTCACAGCGTCATACATCGTTAAGGCATACCCCCCTGCTATCGGTCGCATCCTGCAAAACTTGATAGCGAGTGCCTGCAAGTGTCTTTTCCGGTAGCATCCCCACCAGATTGACCCGCCTGGAATCCCCAATGTCCGACCGCCTGACCCTGCTGCGTCCCGACGACTGGCATATTCATCTTCGCGATGGTGCTGCGTTACCTCAAACCGTGGCCGATGTCGCGCGCACGTTTGGCCGCGCCATCATCATGCCTAACCTCGTACCTCCGGTGCGCAATGCCGCAGAAGCCGACGCCTACCGCCAGCGCATCCTCGCTGCGCGACCGGCCGGCAGCCGCTTCGAACCGTTGATGGTGCTCTACCTGACCGACCGCACCCAGCCTGAAGAAATCCGTGAAGCCAAGGCCAGCGGTTATGTGCACGCCGCCAAGCTGTACCCGGCAGGCGCGACCACCAACTCCGATTCCGGTGTAACCAGTATCGATAAGATCCTGCCGGCGATCGAAGCCATGGCGGAGGTCGGCATGCCATTGCTGATCCACGGGGAAGTCACCCGTGGCGATGTGGACGTGTTCGATCGCGAAAAAATCTTCATCGATGAACACATGCGTCGTGTGGTCGAGCTGTTCCCCACGCTCAAGGTGGTGTTTGAACACATCACCACTGCCGATGCGGTGCAGTTCGTCAGCGAGGCGTCGGCCAACGTTGGCGCGACCATCACGGCCCATCACCTGCTCTACAACCGCAACCACATGCTGGTGGGCGGGATTCGGCCGCACTTCTACTGCCTGCCGATCCTCAAGCGCAACACCCATCAGGTAGCCCTGCTGGATGCCGCCACCAGCGGCAGCCCGAAGTTCTTCCTCGGCACCGACTCGGCGCCCCACGCCCAGCACGCCAAGGAAGCCGCATGCGGCTGCGCCGGCTGCTACACCGCGTTTGCCGCCATCGAGTTGTACGCCGAAGCGTTTGATCAGCGTAACGCGCTGGACAAGCTCGAAGGTTTCGCCAGCCTCAACGGCCCGCGTTTCTACGGCCTGCCGGCGAATACCGACCGCATTACCCTGGTTCGTGAAGACTGGACCGCCCCTGCCAGCCTGCCGTTTGGCGAGCTGACCGTTATCCCGCTGCGCGCCGGTGAAACACTGCGCTGGCGCCTGCTGGAGGAAAGCAAGTGAGTGAAGACCATTACGACGACGAACAAGAGCACGGCGGTGGCGGCTCGCGCCATCCGATGGCCGAGCGTTTTCGCGGCTATCTGCCGGTCGTCATCGACGTAGAAACCGGTGGTTTCAACTGCGCCACCGATGCCTTGCTGGAAATTGCCGCAACCACCATCGGCATGGACGAACAGGGCTTTGTGTACCCGGAGCACACCCATTTCTTCCGCGTCGAGCCGTTTGAAGGCGCCAATATCGAAGCCGCTGCCCTGGAATTCACCGGGATCAAGCTCGACCACCCACTGCGCATGGCGGTAAGTGAGGAAGCGGCGCTGACCGATATCTTCCGTGGTGTGCGCAAGGCGTTGAAGGCCAATGGCTGCAAACGTGCGATCCTGGTCGGTCACAACAGCAGTTTCGACCTGGGCTTCCTGAACGCCGCCGTGGCGCGGTTGGACATGAAGCGCAACCCGTTTCATCCGTTCTCCAGTTTCGACACCGCAACGCTTGCCGGCCTGGCCTACGGTCAGACCGTTCTGGCAAAAGCCTGCCAGGCAGCCGGTATAGACTTTGACGGGCGTGAAGCCCACTCGGCCCGCTACGACACCGAGAAGACCGCCGAGCTGTTCTGCGGCATCGTCAATCGCTGGAAACAGATGGGCGGCTGGGAAGACTTCAACGACTGAAATCAAATCCCGCGCATAAAAAAACCGGCCTTTTCAGGCCGGTTTTTTTGTACCGTTACGTTGGCTTACAGCTTGCCAGCGTTCTCGGTGAGGTAAGCCGCAACGCCTTCTGGCGAAGCGTTCATGCCTTTGTCGCCTTTTTTCCAGTTGGCAGGGCAGACTTCGCCGTGCTCTTCGTGGAATTGCAGCGCGTCGACCAGGCGGATGAGCTCTTCCATGTTACGGCCCAGCGGCAGGTCGTTGATGATCTGCGAGCGCACAACGCCCTTGTCATCGATCAGGAATGCGCCACGGAACGCCACGCCGCCTTCGGACTCAACGTCGTAGGCCTTGGCGATGTCGTGCTTCATGTCGGCAGCCATGGTGTATTTGACTTTACCGATGCCGCCGTCATTGATGGCGGTGTTGCGCCAGGCGTTGTGGGTGAAATGGGAGTCGATGGAAACCGCGACCACTTCAACGTTGCGCGCCTTGAAATCGTCCATGCGGTGGTCCAGGGCGATCAGCTCCGAAGGGCAGACGAAGGTGAAATCCAGCGGGTAGAAGAACACCAGGCCGTATTTGCCTTTGATGGCTTCAGACAGTTTGAAGCTGTCAACGATTTCGCCATTGCCGAGCACGGCTGGTACGTCGAAATCCGGGGCTTGTTTACCGACGAGTACGCTCATTGGATATCTCCTGATGTGGGGGTGACGATTGAAGCAAAAGGACAGGTCGAGTCTGCCGGGGAAAATCGACAGAAACATGACGCAATCGCGCTTCGTAAAGACCGACCATCATACACCGAAAAAACCGTTCGTCAGCGCATGGGCAATGTGCGCGGGATCGGGGATGAAACTATTTTGACAATCATTCTCGTTAACATTAAGATCCATCGCACTTAAGCCTTAAACCCGCGACGGTTCTCACTTATGTATGTCTGCCTCTGCACTGGCGTCACCGACGGACAAATCCGCGAAGCAATCTACGAAGGTTGCTGCAGCTATAAGGAAGTACGTGAAACCACCGGCGTTGCCAGCCAGTGTGGCAAATGTGCCTGCCTGGCCAAGCAAGTGGTACGGGAAACCCTGACGCAACTGCAGACAGCCCAGGCCGCGCTCCCCTACCCAGCAGAATTTAAACACGCCTGAATAGGCATGTTTTGAAGAACCGGACCTAGTGTTCGGTTTTTTTATGCCATTAATTCAAATAGTTAGCGCCAAGACGCGGAACACAAACATTCTTATTCCGATTAATTTTCATTTATTATTCAATAACTTAGGTTTGACACTAAGATTTTCACCGCTCAGACTCCGCCCTATACACAGCTATTACAGGGCAGGACCCCAGTCATGAAAGGCGACATCTCAGTCATCCAGCAACTCAACAAAATCCTTGCCAATGAACTGGTCGCGATCAATCAGTACTTTCTGCATGCGCGCATGTACGACGATTGGGGCCTGGAAAAGCTCGGCAAGCGTGAATACAAAGAGTCAATCAAGGCCATGAAGGACGCCGACGCGCTGATCAAGCGCATCCTGTTCCTGGAAGGCCTGCCGAACGTGCAGGACCTGGGCAAGCTGAACATCGGCGAGCACACCCAGGAAATGATCAGCAGCGACCTGGGCTTTGAGCGCAAGAGCCACAGTGACCTGAAGGCCGCTATCGCTCACTGCGAAACCAAGGGCGATTTCGGCAGCCGTGAACTGCTGGAAGATATCCTGGAAGATCAGGAAGAGCATATCGACTGGCTGGAAACCCAACTGGGCCTGATCGACAAGGTCAGCCTGGAGAACTACCTGCAATCGCAGATGGGCGAATAACTGCGCTTGCTATCACTGTAGGAGCGAGCTTGCTCGCGAAGGACTCCCAGGCAACGCGTTAAACCAGGCGCGCTGCGTTATCGTTGACGCTCTTCGCGAGCAAGCTCGCTCCTACAGAAAAGCTCAAAAAAAGCCCCGCTCTCTTGTGAGAAGCGGGGCTTTTTTATTGCCAATTAGGCGTCAGTCTTGGCCGCTGCTTTTTCCGCTGCGTCCTTGATCAGCGCTTGCAGGGAACCATCCGCTGCCATCTCGGTGATGATGTCGCTACCGCCAACCAGCTCACCGGCTACCCACAACTGCGGGAAAGTCGGCCAGTTGGCGTACTTTGGCAGGTTGGCGCGAATTTCAGGGTTTTGCAGGATATCCACGTAAGCGAACTTCTTGCCACATGCCATCACGGCCTGGGACGCTTTCGCGGAGAAACCGCACTGAGGCGCGTTTGGAGCGCCTTTCATGTAAAGCAGAATGGTGTTGTTGGCAATCTGCTCTTTGATCGTTTCGATGATATCCATGGAACACCTCTGCAGGAACTTTGCGACACACGGGTCGGCACGGTGGCGCATTGTAACGCAAAAATCCAGCAGGATCCTCAGGCCGCCGCCACCTTCACCGGTACGCCGTTGAGCGCCGCATTACCCGACAACTCATCCAATTGCCGCTCGTCGGTCAAGTCATTGGCACTCGCCCCCGGCTGGCTACTCGCGATGCTCATCTGCACGCCCGGGCGACCGTGGCCCCAGCCGTGAGGCAGGCTGACCACACCCGGCATCATGTCTGCACTGGCCACTACTTCCACTTCGATCATGCCGGTGCGCGAACTCACTCGCACCCGTTGGCCATCGCTCAACTGCCGTCTGGCCAGATCGTCGGGGTGCATCAACAGTTGATGGCGTGGCTTACCCTTCACCAGCCGGTGATAATTATGCATCCAGGAATTATTGCTACGCACATGCCGTCGCCCAATCAGCAGCAGTTCGTCGGCCACCGGCACCGGCTGCGCAGCGAAACGCGCCAGGTCCGCCAGGATCACGACCGGTGCCGCTTGCACCTTGCCATCCGCCGTTTTCAAACGCGCCGCGAGGTTGGGCTTGAGCGGTCCCAGGTCCACGCCATGGGGATGATCTGCCAGCATCGCCACCGATAGCTTATGACTGGATGCGTCACCGTAGGCACCCGCGCGCAGCCCGAAATCGATCATCTGCGCCGGCGGCAGGGTGGGTTTGAGCACCGCGCCAGTGTGCGCCGCGAATGCCTTGGCCAAGCCGACAAAGATCTCCCAGTCATGCAGCGCACCTTCCGGCTTGGGCAGGATGGCACGATTGAAGCGCGTGACATTGCGCACCGCAAACAGATTGAAGGTGGTGTCGTAATGATCGTTTTCCAGCGCCGAAGTGGAGGGCAAGATCAGGTCGGCATAACGCGTGGTCTCGTTGATATACAGGTCGATGCTGACCATGAATTCCAAGCCGTCCAGTGCTTGCTCCAATTGACGACCGTTCGGCGTGGACAGCACCGGGTTGCCGGCCACCGTCACCAAGGCGCGGATCTGCCCTTCACCCTCGGTCAGCATTTCTTCGGCCAGCGCCGACACCGGCAGTTCTCCACCGTACTCCGGGCGCCCAGACACGCGGCTCTGCCAGCGGTTGAAATGGCCGCCGCTGGTGGAGGCCACCAGGTCCACTGCCGGGCTGGTGCAGAGCGCGCCGCCGACGCGGTCCAGATTGCCGGTTACCAGGTTGATCAGTTGCCCCAGCCAATGGCACAACGTGCCAAACGCTTGGGTCGAGACACCCATGCGGCCATAACAAACGGCCTTGTCAGCGCCGGCGAAGTCCCTGGCCAGCTGGCGAATCTGCTCGGCAGGCACCGCACACTGGCGGCTCATGGCCTCGGCATCGAAGCCGGCCATCGCCTTGCGTACATCATCCAGGCCTTCCACCGGCAAATGGCTGTCGCGTGTCAGCCCTTCTGTGAACAACGTGTTGAGCACCCCAAACAACAACGCCGCATCGCCGCCGGGGCGCACAAACACGTGCTGGTCTGCGATGGCTGCTGTCTCGCTGCGCCGAGGATCGACCACCACCACTTTTCCGCCCCGCGCCTGGATGGCCTTGAGGCGTTTTTCCACATCAGGCACGGTCATGATGCTGCCATTGGAGGCCAGCGGGTTGCCGCCGAGGATCAACATGAAGTCGGTCTGGTCGATGTCGGGAATGGGCAACAACAGGCCGTGGCCGTACATAAGGTGGCTGGTGAGGTGATGAGGCAGCTGGTCTACCGAGGTCGCGGAAAACCGATTGCGCGTCTTCAACAGCCCTAGAAAGTAGTTGCTGTGGGTCATCAACCCATAGTTATGCACACTGGGGTTGCCCTGATACACCGCCACCGCGTTCTGGCCGTGCCTCGCCTGAATACCAGCCAGCTGCTCGGCCACCAGGGCAAAGGCTTCATCCCAGGCAATCGGCTGCCATTCGCTGCCCACCCGCCGCATGGGTTGGTGCAGGCGGTCTGGGTCATTCTGGATATCCTGCAGGGCCACGGCCTTGGGGCAGATATGGCCGCGACTGAAACTGTCCAGAGGGTCGCCCTTGATCGAGGTGATCGCCAGGCTACCGTCTTCGGCTTGGGTGGTTTCCAGGGTGAGGCCGCAGATGGCTTCGCACAGGTGGCAGGCACGGTGATGGAGAGTCTTGGTCATGGCCAGTCTCTTTTATAGGGGCTTTGGCTCAACTATGGGCCGCGACCACCTGGGGCGCCAGCAACCTTCGCGCTGTGAATCGACGGGCATAGGCCAGGGCATGGCTAAGCATGAGCAAATGTTTCAGAAACCTTGCCCACAGGCGCTGAAACCGACGCGACCTGGCCCAAGCCCGCCCCCGCGCATTGCAAAAGGCCTGGACGCCAGTGTACAAATGGCTCGCTGCTGTCAGGAAATCGTCTTCAAACGCGCGTCAGCGCCCTGCTTGAACACCCCTAAAACCGTAGCCCCTATTGGTAAAACGCGACATTTAATGTCAATATCGCGTCTTCCCCTATTTCGTCGCCCCGTGCGGCTTTCGCCGCAGGTCTCGCCCGTTGTCGCAATAAACAAGGCTTTGAGTATCTGCGGTCTGTTGCAAAAGGTAGTTAATGATGAGCGCAAGGCACTTTCTCTCCCTGATGGATTGCACGCCCGAAGAGCTGGTCAGCGTGATCCGTCGAGGCATTGAGCTTAAAGACCTGCGTAACCGCGGTGTACTGTTTGAGCCGTTGAAAAACCGTGTGCTCGGGATGATTTTCGAAAAGTCCTCGACCCGCACGCGCCTGTCGTTCGAAGCCGGCATGATCCAACTGGGTGGCCAGGCGATCTTCCTGTCACCGCGAGACACCCAGTTGGGCCGTGGTGAGCCGATCAGCGATTGCGCCATCGTGATGTCGCGCATGCTCGATGCCGTGATGATCCGTACCTTCGCCCACAGCACCTTGACCGAATTTGCCGCCAACTCCCGTGTGCCCGTGATCAACGGCCTGTCCGATGACCTGCATCCCTGCCAGTTGCTGGCCGACATGCAAACCTTCCTCGAACACCGTGGCTCGATCCAAGGCAAGACCGTGGCCTGGATCGGCGACGGCAACAATATGTGCAACAGCTATATAGAAGCAGCGATCCAGTTCGACTTCCACCTGCGTATCGCCTGCCCTGAAGGCTACGAGCCCAGCGCCGAGTTCATGGCCAAGGCCGACGGTCGTGTGCAACTGCTGCGCGATCCAAAAGATGCAGTGGTCGGCGCTCACTTGGTCAGCACCGACGTCTGGACCTCCATGGGCCAGGAAGACGAAACCGCCAAGCGCCTGGCCCAATTCGCGCCGTTCCAAGTGACTCGCGCGTTGCTCGACCTGGCCGCGCCGGACGTGCTGTTCATGCACTGCCTACCCGCCCACCGGGGCGAAGAAATCAGCCAGGACCTGCTCGACGATCCGCGCTCAGTCGCGTGGGATCAGGCCGAGAACCGCCTGCATGCGCAAAAAGCCTTGCTCGAATTCCTCGTACCACCGTCGTACCACCACGCATGAGCCAGCCATTACTGCTGAACCTGCGCAATCTGGCATGCGGCTATCAAGACCAACGTGTGGTGCAGAACCTCAACCTGCATCTTAACGCCGGCGATATCGGTTGCCTGCTCGGCTCTTCGGGCTGCGGCAAGACCACTACCCTGCGCGCGATTGCAGGCTTTGAGCCGGTGCATGAAGGCGAAATCAGCCTGGCGGGCGACATCATCTCCCGTGCCGGTTTCACCCTCGCGCCGGAGAAGCGTCGCATCGGCATGGTGTTCCAGGACTACGCATTGTTCCCGCACCTGAGCGTGGCTGACAACATCGCCTTTGGCATTCGCAAACACCCGCAAAAAGAGCGCGTGGTCGCCGAGTTGCTGGAACTGGTCAACTTGAAGAACCTGGGCAAGCGCTTCCCCCATGAGCTTTCCGGTGGTCAGCAACAACGCGTCGCCCTCGCCCGCGCGCTGGCGCCGGAACCGCAACTGCTGTTGCTGGATGAACCCTTTTCCAACCTCGATGGAGAACTGCGCCGCAAGCTCAGCCATGAAGTGCGCGACATCCTCAAGGCACGCGGCACCAGCGCGATCCTGGTGACCCATGATCAGGAAGAGGCCTTCGCCGTCAGCGATCACGTCGGGGTCTTCAAGGAAGGCCGGCTAGAGCAGTGGGACACGCCCTACAACCTCTATCACGAACCGCAGACGCCTTACGTCGCCAGTTTCATCGGCCAGGGTTATTTCATCCGTGGTCGGCTGAGCTCGCCGGAATCGGTCAGCACTGAACTGGGCGACCTGCGCGGCAACCGTGCCTACACCTTGCCAACCGGTGCTGCGGTGGATGTACTGCTGCGCCCGGATGACATCGTTTACGCACCGGACAGCGCGTTGAAAGCCCGGATCGTCGGCAAGACCTTCCTCGGCGCCTCAACGCTGTACCGGTTACAGCTGCCGACCGGCGCGCAATTGGAGTCGATTTTCCCCAGCCATGCCGATCACCAAGTGGGCGCAGAGGTGGGGATTCGTGTGGCGGCTGAACATTTGGTGGTGTTCCAGGCATCCGGCAGCACAGCGGCGCAGATTCCTGCTGTTGAGTCAGGCGTGCGCCGCCACAGCGTCGCTCACTGACAAAACCGGGTCAAACTGTGGGAGCTGGCTTGCCTGCGATGCAGACAACTCGGGTTATCTGGTACACCGCGTTGATGCTATCGCAGGCAAGCCAGCTCCCACATTTGATCCTCATAGACTTCAAAAAATGATTATCAGGCCCGACCGATCGGTGCGAATTTGGCCTGGGTATGTTCAGCCAACACCGCCGCGGGCAATTCAACTTCCAAGCCCCTTCTGCCCGCACTGACAAAAATCGTTGCAAAGGGTTGCGCCGTTTCATCGATAAACGTGCGCAAGCGCTTTTTCTGCCCCAACGGACTGATGCCACCCAACAGATAACCCGTGGAGCGCTGCGCCGCTGCCGGATCAGCCATTTCGACTTTCTTCACACCCGCAGCGTGAGCCAGGGCTTTCAAGTCAAGACTTCCGACGACCGGCACCACCGCCACCAACAATTCACCCTTCTCGCTGCTCGCCAACAGCGTCTTGAACACCTGGGCCGGGTCCAGGCTCAATTTCTCCGCGGCCTCCAGCCCATACGAGGCGGCCTTGGGATCATGTTCATAACTATGCACACGATGTTCGGCGCGAACTTTTTTCAACAGGTCCAATGCAGGGGTCATAGCGGCTCCGGGCGGGCAAACTGATGGCCAATTCTAGGCCAAGCCTACCTAAAACGCTCTAGCACAGACCTATCACCGCTAAAGCAATGCGCCTTGGCCATGATCATTCACCACACCAATAGTTCGGAAATGACCAATGGTTCACTTTCGACCTTTGACAGCGGTCATTCTTGTCTATATTTTTTCGTTTCCGAATACCGTAGGAATTATCCTCTGGTACTCCGCAGTAAGCCGCGATCCAGGATGGGGATCCTTCTCGCGGTGAATATCGCGCAGCTGCCCGTTGAGGCCGTGCGCAAGACAAGAACAACAATTGAGGTTTTCCATGACAACTGCTCTTCAACAGCCTTCACTTTCGAGCCAATGCATGGCCGAATTCCTGGGCACCGCGCTGCTGATCTTTTTCGGTACAGGATGCGTCGCCGCGCTCAAGGTCGCGGGTGCGAGCTTTGGCTTGTGGGAAATCAGTATCATCTGGGGGGTCGGCGTGAGCATGGCGATCTACCTGAGTGCCGGTATTTCCGGGGCTCACCTCAACCCGGCGGTCAGTATCGCCCTGTGCATCTTTGCCGATTTTGAAAAGCGCAAACTGCCTTTCTATATTCTTGCCCAGGTCGCCGGCGCCTTTTGCTCCGCCGCCCTGGTGTACACGCTCTACAGCAATCTGTTTTTCGATTACGAACAAACCCACCACATGGTCCGCGGCTCCCAAGCCAGCCTGGAATTGGCCTCGGTGTTCTCCACCTATCCTCATGCACTACTGAGCACGGCTCAGGCGTTCCTGGTGGAAATGGTCATCACCGCGATCCTGATGGGTGTGATCATGGCGCTCACCGATGATAACAATGGCCTGCCACGCGGCCCGCTGGCGCCCCTGCTGATCGGCTTGCTGATCGCCGTGATCGGTAGCGCCATGGGCCCGTTGACCGGTTTTGCGATGAACCCGGCACGGGATTTCGGCCCCAAGCTGATGACCTTTTTCGCCGGTTGGGGTGAAATGGCCTTTACTGGCGGTCGCGATATTCCTTCCTTCCTGGTGCCGATTTTCGCCCCGATCGTCGGCGCATGCCTCGGTGCCGCGGCCTATCGCGGGCTGATTGCCCGCCACCTGCCGAGCGCCGCACCGGCTTTAGCTGAAGAAACACCTGACACGGCTGTCAACGGCAAGACTCGTATTTCCTGAAAGCGCCAGCCTGGTCCCCTGCCCTTCGCGGCCCAGGCTGATTTCTGACTTCCTTATTTCGTCCAAGGCAATTGACATGACCGACCTTCAGAATAAGAACTACATCATTGCCCTTGATCAGGGCACCACCAGTTCCCGGGCGATCATCTTCGATCGTGACGCCAACGTGGTGTGTACCGCCCAACGTGAATTCGTCCAGCATTACCCGCAGGCCGGCTGGGTTGAACATGACCCGATGGAAATCTTCGCCACCCAGAGCGCGGTGATGGTCGAGGCACTGGCCCAGGCGGGCCTGCACCATGACCAGGTGGCCGCCATCGGTATCACCAACCAGCGCGAAACCACCGTGGTCTGGGACAAGATCACCGGCCGCCCGATCTACAACGCCATTGTCTGGCAGTGCCGCCGCAGCACCGAGATCTGCCAGCAGCTCAAGCGCGACGGCCATGAGCAATACATCAGCGACACCACGGGCCTTGTGACCGACCCGTACTTCTCCGGCACCAAGCTCAAGTGGATCCTCGACAACGTCGAAGGCAGCCGCGAACGTGCCCGCAATGGCGAACTGCTGTTCGGCACTGTCGACAGCTGGCTGATCTGGAAATTTACCGGCGGCAAGACCCACGTCACCGACTACACCAACGCTTCGCGCACCATGCTCTTCAACATCCACACCCTGGAATGGGATGCGAAGATGCTGGAGATTCTCGACATTCCGCGGGAAATGCTCCCTGAAGTGAAGTCGTCATCGGAAATCTACGGTCGCACCAAGAGCGGCATCGCTATCGGCGGCATTGCCGGTGACCAGCAAGCGGCCCTGTTTGGCCAGATGTGCGTGGAAGCGGGCCAGGCCAAGAACACCTACGGCACCGGCTGCTTCCTGCTGATGAACACCGGCGACAAGGCGGTGAAATCCAAGCACGGCATGCTCACCACCATCGCCTGCGGCCCGCGCGGTGAGGTGGCCTATGCCCTGGAGGGCGCTGTCTTCAACGGCGGCTCCACCGTGCAATGGCTGCGTGACGAGCTGAAGATCATCAACGATGCCCACGACACCGAATACTTTGCCGGCAAGGTCAAAGACAGCAACGGCGTGTACTTGGTACCCGCCTTCACCGGCCTCGGCGCGCCCTACTGGGACCCGTATGCCCGTGGCGCACTGTTCGGCCTGACCCGTGGCGTACGCGTGGACCACATTATTCGTGCAGCCCTGGAGTCGATTGCCTACCAGACCCGCGACGTCCTCGACGCCATGCAGCAGGACTCGGGCGAACGCCTCAAGGCCCTGCGCGTGGACGGCGGCGCGGTTGCCAACAACTTCCTGATGCAATTCCAGGCCGACATCCTCGGCACCCAGGTCGAACGCCCGCAAATGCGTGAAACCACTGCCCTCGGCGCGGCCTACCTGGCGGGCCTGGCGTGTGGCTTCTGGGGCAGCCTGGACGAGTTGCGCGGCAAGGCAGTGATCGAGCGCGAGTTCGAACCACAGCTGGATGAGGCGGCCAAAGAGAAACTCTACGCCGGCTGGCAAAAAGCCGTGAGCCGCACCCGTGACTGGGAACCGCACGAGGGCGCTGAATAAGGTTGTAACTGGCAGGGAGCGGATTCCTGCGTCATCATGGGCCACTTTTGTATGGCAGCCCAAAGGACGCCCCATGAATCTGCCTCCCCGCCAACAACAAATCCTCGAACTGGTCCGCGAACGCGGCTACGTCAGTATCGAGGAAATGGCGCAGCTATTCGTTGTCACCCCGCAAACCATCCGCCGCGATATCAACCAGCTGGCGGACGCCAACCTGTTGCGCCGCTACCACGGCGGCGCAGCCTATGACTCCAGTGTCGAAAACACCGCGTACGCCATGCGTGCCGACCAGATGCGCGACGAGAAGCAACGCATCGGTGAAGCCATCGCCGCGCAGATTCCCGATCATGCCTCGCTGTTCATCAACATCGGCACCACCACCGAATCCATCGCCCGGGCGCTGCTCAATCACAGCCACCTGAAAATCATCACCAACAACCTCAACGTCGCCACCATGCTCAGTGCCAAGGACGACTTCGATGTGTTGCTCACCGGCGGCAATGTGCGCCGTGACGGTGGCGTGGTGGGCCAGGCCAGTGTCGACTTCATCAACCAGTTCAAGGTCGACTTTGCCCTGGTGGGCATCAGCGGGATCGACGAGGACGGCAGCCTGCTGGACTTCGATTACCAGGAAGTGCGAGTTTCCCAGGCAATCATCGCCAATGCGCGGCAAGTGATTCTGGCGGCAGACTCCAGCAAATTCGGGCGCAATGCCATGATTCGCCTGGGGCCGATCAGCCTGGTGGACTGCCTGGTGACTGACCAGCAGCCAGTGCCGGCGTTGGTGCAAGTGCTGAATGAGCACAAGGTGCGGCTGGAAGTGGTGTAGCGCCTGTTCAGGCGTCATCGCGGACAAGCCCGGCTCCCACAGTTTGAAATGCGATCAAATGTGGGGAGCCGGGCTTGCCCGCGATGACGGCCTCACTCACACCAATACATTCACCTTTGTTCATAATTCTTCCTTTCCCCACCCTTCGATGAGTTTTTTCAATCGAAGTCGGGTGGCTGTGCCCGCAATTATCAGCTACCATTTTCGCAAATGAACATTAATGTTCGAATTCCAAGACGAAAAGATCGCGAGGCCAGCCGATGAACCCTTCCACCTTGCCTGCTCCACCGCTTGCCGAAGTCTATGACGTTGCCGTAATTGGTGGCGGGATCAATGGCGTCGGGATTGCGGCAGACGCAGCCGGTCGCGGTTTGTCGGTATTCCTTTGCGAAAAGGATGACTTGGCCAGCCACACCTCCTCGGCCAGCAGCAAGCTGATCCACGGTGGCCTGCGTTACCTGGAACACTACGAATTTCGCCTGGTGCGCGAAGCCCTGGCCGAACGTGAGGTACTGCTGGGCAAAGCCCCACACATCGTCAAGCAAATGCGCTTCGTACTGCCGCACCGCCCGCACCTGCGCCCGGCGTGGATGATTCGCGCTGGCTTGTTCCTCTATGACCACTTAGGCAAGCGCGAGAAGCTGGCAGGCTCCAAAAGCCTCAAGTTCGGTGCAGACAGCCCGCTGAAAAGTGAAATCACCCAAGGCTTCGAATACTCCGACTGCTGGGTCGATGACGCCCGCCTGGTCGTGCTCAACGCCATGGCCGCCCGCGAAAAAGGCGCGCATATCCATACGCAAACCCGTTGCGTCAGCGCCCATCGCAGCAACGGCCTGTGGGAAATGAACATGGAGCGTGCCGACGGCAGCCTGTTCTCGATCCGCGCCCGCGCCCTGGTGAATGCTGCCGGCCCTTGGGTGGCCAAATTCATCAAGGACGACCTGAAGCTGGATTCGCCCTACGGCATCCGCTTGATCCAGGGCAGCCACCTGATCGTGCCGCGCCTGTACGAAGGCGCCCACGCGCATATCCTGCAGAACGAAGACCAGCGCATCGTCTTCACCATTCCGTACCTGAACCACTTGACCATCATCGGCACTACCGACCGCGAATACACCGGCGACCCGGCTGCAGTGGCGATCACCGAAGGTGAAACCGACTACATGCTCAAAGTGGTCAACGCGCACTTCAAGAAACAACTGAGCCGTGACGATATCGTCCACACCTACTCCGGCGTGCGCCCGCTGTGCAACGACGAGTCGGACAACCCATCGGCCATCACGCGTGATTACACCCTGGCCTTGTCCGGGGGCACCGGCGAAGCGCCGATCCTGTCGGTATTCGGTGGCAAGCTGACCACCTATCGCAAACTGGCTGAGTCGGCCATGGCCCAACTGGCGCCGTACTTCACCCAGATGCGCCCTAGCTGGACCGCCACGGCCAGCCTGCCCGGCGGCGAACACATGACTACCCCAGAGGCCCTGGCCGATGCCATCCGCGCCAAGTTCGACTGGGTACCGAGCGAGATCGCCCGTCGCTGGTCCACCACCTACGGCAGCCGCACCTGGCGGCTGCTGGAGGGCGTGCAATCGCTCGCCGATCTGGGTGACCACCTGGGTGGCGGCCTCTATACCCGCGAAGTCGACTACCTGTGCGCCGAAGAGTGGGTGACGCAACCGCAGGACGTGCTGTGGCGTCGTACCAAACTTGGCCTGTTCACCACACCGCAGGAGCAGGAAAACCTACAGCGCTACCTGTCCAAGGTCGAGCAGAACCGCAGCAAGATCGAAGCCGCCTGACCACCCTACTGTAGGAGCGAGCTTGCTCGCGAAAAACCTGAGAGCGCCGCGTTTATTCAGCATAAACGCGGCGTTTTTGCGTTTTTCGCGAGCAAGCTCGCCCCTACGGACTATTCGGTTTTCCGAACACGCCCCTCTACCCTATTCGGTTTGCCGGACTATCAACCGAGAATATTGCC
>NZ_NKRF01000038.1:0-63137 GCF_003408955.1 Pseudomonas sp. GL93 | reverse complement strand
CAGCTCTGGGGTATCGTTCTCCGAACGAATATGCAAAGAGCTTGAGGCAGAAGACTGGATAACCAGCTTCATGGCGTACGCTGCCGGGGGACAGGCCCACATGTACTTGATCAAGGCCTGTTTGCTGTATGTATGAGAATGAACTTCGCCGATGACAAGTCCCCGGATCTTTTTACACAGCTGCTTGATAAACGCCTCCTCACTGGTCGCCGTGGCAAGGTCGGCGAAATCGGGGCGTGGCCGTGGCGTGTAAGCGGTAAAGGCCTTTTTGGCGGCTTCATCCAAGCGACTGCGTGTTTGCTTGAAAGCCTGGAATGCCGAATAGTGTGGGGCTCCGGCGTTAGGTGGGAAGTTCGTGTCAAAGCTGCCCCTTACATGCACCATCTCGTCCAGCTTCGGTTTAAACGACGCGGACAGATCAAACTCACTGTAATGAGAGGGGGATGAGGGGATCTGCGCCGCTCTCGAGGGCCCGGCCGTCGGTACTGTTTGTGGGGTTGAAGCCATTGTCAGCCTGTAGTCACCCCGGGACAGCGTAGCGCTGGAGGTATCGGGCGAAATGCCCACAGCCTGGCCCGGAGCGACATCGTCCACGCGAAGGGCGATGACATTCTGCAAGTCGGCCAGGCCCGGTACCTCGTCAGTACTGCCTATACGACTGTGTTCAACTAGGGCGATCCAGCCCTCATCGGGGTCTTTTTGCGCAAGGGCTTTGTGGGAATAGAAGTTTCTGAGGTTGCTGCTACGCGGGATAAACCGTTCTTGCTCAGAAAGCGCGAGCACATGCTCCATATGGTAGGAAACCGAGGCGTCCACGCCGTCGATTGCGACCTTGTGCTTGTGGGCTTCAAGCATCAGTTTACGGTAGGTAAATGGGGCATCCACGTTCCACCCCAACGCGTTGTCGACCCGTGCCAGATGGTCCTCGACACGTTTCAATGCGTGAGCGAGATTGCCTTTGGCTTCACCGTTGATAATTTTAAGTTTGGTACGGAAAACATCCGCCGGCAGATTTTCGATGTACACACGCTTTAGCCCTTGTGCTGCCAAGGCCTGCATGTCTTCGATCAGTAACTGCTTACTGACAACGCTGGTGTTGGATGCGCCAATGATCAGCCGCTTTTTGATTGGGAACAGCGTGGCAAGCACGGTAGACGGGCTGGAATCCGCTGCCAACACCGGCAAGCCAGTGCGGGCCGGGCGCGCTGGAGGCGAAGCGTAAAGCGCCTGTGCATCTTGAGTCAGGTGTTTCACCTGATCGGGATAGCTGTCGCGCAGAGGCTTCAAATCAAGAAAGGCCCCGTCAAGTGCGCCCTGCGCAATGAGTTCGTCCGGATTGCTGGCGAGGTGCTGCCTAAACTCAGGGTCGAGCGCGGATCTGAAGTACTTGCCTTGTTCGGCTGGAATCTCGTAACGCGCCAGTGTCTGGTCAACCTCCTCCTGGAGTGCCTGATACGTCTTCTTGCGCCCGCCGCCCACGACCCCGGAGCGTACCCAATGACCATCGGTGTTCTGGTTGACCAGGCGTGCAGTTGACTGCATTTGCCCGGTGACGGGGTCATGGCGAAGCAGTACATACCGCCCCAGAGAGTCGGGTGTGTTCTTAACCCAGAACGCCTGGCCTTCGAACTGCACCGGTTTCATCCCGGCAACAATGCGAGGGTCAATATCGTTGATCAGCGTGGCCTGCGTTATCGCTTTAGTCGCCGGCCTGATAGACAGTGTGTTGAGCGGGCCTTTGAGGGCCGGGCGAAAGTCAAACAGCACAGCACCGCCCACATTGGCCAGGTAGCCGATGTAGTGTTTCAAGGCACCGGCCATGTCACCCTGTTGGTAGGCACTGATGGCGAGCATTGCGTCCTTGAATGCCAGCAAGCCCCCCAGGCCCAGGCTCAGCACGGGAAACGGGATGGTAGCGACGGCGGTGACCAGTTCGATGCACGTCCAGAGGATCCCCACGATCATATCCGTGCGATTGACCGTGGTGGCAACGACATCATCGATTTTGCGCTGCAGCACCATGTTGTAGAGATCATTGCGCAGGTCGGTCAGGGTGGTGTCGGGGGTTGTCCGGTCATAGCGCGCCGGGCTTGGGGTTGTACGGTCAATCGTTGCGGGTAATCCATCGCGGGCTGTCTTCAAAAACGTCTCGATCCGCACCCTGGATTGGACCGGCACCCGACCCAGCAGGTAAGCCGACACGCCATCGACTTTTTTCAGCCAGTAGTTGAACAGCTTCGCCTCACGAAAGCCGATGCCATCGGGTGCGTTGGGGGTGTACAGCAACACCGGGTTGTTTGCATGGCTGAACAGGTAGTTACCCATTACCCAATCGCCGTCAATCGTCAGTCGATGAACTTTATAGGTGTTGCGGGTCGTGTCCTCTGTGTCGCCAAGGCTGTCGATGGCGCGCTCCAGCCAGGCGAGGTCGGCCCGTGTGATATTGCCACGCAGGCAACAATCGAGCGCCGCGTGTTGCATCTGCAGTTGCGTGATCGCCAAGGTGGCGTCGCGCCGTTTGGCGTAGCCAGGGCTGCTCGCGTTTTGCAATTTTTCGCGAACTTCGTCGGTGTAGCGTTGACCGATCCACACGCCGGTCACCGAGCGTGACACGTTCTGCGGGGTCAGGCTGCTCAGGTCGACGCCGGCCGGCCCGCTGAAGGTGGCCGAGGAGGAGAATTTCGGGTCGATGAATCCGACGTTATCCGGGTAACCATCTCTGTACAACCTTGTATAGGTGATGGGCTTCGGTTTGCCGCCCAACAACGGCCAGGGTGCCGAGACGTATAGGGTGTCCGGGTCAACATCATTCTGTTCGCGGCCCAGCAGCGTGTTCAGGCTGCGTTTAGCTTTATCGTGCAGATAGGCATCGAAGGTAATGAAGTGGGCTTGCGAATCGGGCATGGCGTTATAGGTGCGCAAGGCACCTGCGGCATCTTCGGCAAGGCTGGTCAAACGGGTTCGGTCCGCCGCCTGGGCCGAGCGATACCACAGCGGGGTACTGTGTTCGTAATCGTCTTGCGCTGCGCTTTGCGAATGCACGACCATGGTGTCCAGGCATATCGGGTGCAAGCACAAAGGGCCAAATGTCACCTCCTCGTGGTCCTTTGCGTCGGGCTTGAAGCCTAACCCTGCCAGGAACGTGCCCATCTTCTGCCGAAAACGCAGGGGGCATTGCTCCAGCAGGTAGTCGCTCATGGTCCGGCCCTTCAACCGGGTTTTGTCATCGGCCCAACCGACGATGTGCGCCTGGCATTCGCGTTCGGTGGTAAATGCCAGGAACTGTCGCTCGCGGGGCGAATCCGGAGTGCACAACAGCAAGCGCCGGATTTGGCCGGTGGCGTCCTCTTCGCGCAATAACCACAGGTCTTTGAGTTGCGCGCCATGCAGCAGCACGGTTCGTGCACGCAAGCGCGGGTTCGTACCGGCTCGCAACGTTTCGAATAAGCTATGGTCTGCCTGGCTCAGGTCGCCCCGCAACCGGGCGATAAAGGCGAGCAATACCAGCCGATGATCAAACAGGTCGCGAGCCGCCTTTTTGAATTCAGCCTTGGTTTGCATGTCTTTTTGCAGCGCGGCAAAGTCCAGGCGCGGTGCCAGGCCGGGTTCGCGGAGCATGTCGAGCAGGCTCTGGGCATTCAGAACGGCATGGTCACCTTGCAGTGCCGCGCCTGCATACGTCAGGGTAGTGTTTGTCAAGAAATCAGAGCCGGGCAACTCATCGCCGGTATGCAGCCCCGCATAGCTCAAGTGCACCAGGTTGCGTGTCTGCTCATAGGTGCCGACATTGGGCGACGTTGCGTCGAGTGGTGAGGTGCAAGTGGTGCGGATCCAGGTCGTGGATTTCCAGCTCTTCGTCCAGGTACTCGGTCAACTGGAAGCTCGCCAGGGCTTGGGGGGAGGCGGCAGGCCCCAGTAGCTCGATATACGTTGCCCGAGCCTGATTGTAGTCCTGTATGAAACGGCTCAGGGTTTCCTGGTCCGTCGAAGCCGCGTTGCGATACCAATCCGGCAGGCCGTTATAAACGCTGCGCTCCAGTAGCTGTTGGCGCCTGAACGCCAAGCGTGACGACAAGTCTGGCAGCGCTGCCTTCACTGCCTTGTCCAAGGCTGACTTGAGCAGTGTTGCCTCGTGTAGCGGGTTTTCAACCAGGCTCAATGCCCATTCGATGTCCTGGCGGCGCTTGTCGATGATCGCGTCGTAGGTATGTTCGAACAGTGGCTCGCCTTCAATGGGCAGCAGTTGCAATGGCCAGATATCGACGACGTCCAGCGCTTGATAACGTACAGGCAGGTGTCGGCAGAATTCTTCATGGCCTGCCGGCAATGCCAGTGTCGCCTTGAGGCGCTGGTCGAGTTGCGCCAGCGAGTCGAAGGCCTCCAGACCTCGGTTTGGGGTGAATAACAGGACTTGGCCGAGGTCTTCTTCCGACGTCAGGTTATCCACGACTGGGCTGGATTTACGTGTGAGCACGAAGGCCCCGGCAAACTCCACGGTGTCGTCCTGGTAGCTGAAATTGAGTGAATACATGCCAGGCCGGAAGGTCGGGCCCAGGGAGCAGTCTTCAATCATGCGCTGTTCGGCAGGCGACAGCAGGTAGTCGCGCATATCGAGCTTGGCCTGCTGTTTCAACGCGTCAAGACCGGCCGTCTGGGTGAGGCAGCTCTTGCGCCCTTGACCGCCCACCGTGCTGGTTTCGTCGAGGGTTTGCAGGTGGTTTTTCAGGTCGGTTTTGAGCGTGGCGAGCAGGGCTTTACCAGTTTCCTGGGTGAGGTCTGCCCCATTCAATGTCTCAAAATGGCGGCGTGCCTGAATCAGAAACTGTTCGTTGGCAGCGGTCAGGGTGGTATTCAGTGTTTCCAGCGCCAACAGTTCGGCTGGCAAGACGACGGGAGGTTTGGCTTGAGGGCGCAGTTGCGGGTCGATTTCAAGCAGATGGGTGCGTATTTCTTGAAGCGTTGGTGATGCTGCCGGGGTGTTCGACGTGCTCATGGGCACTGTCCTCACGCTGATGGAATGAACCATCAGCATGGGGTGGGGTCGGGTTGTGCAGGCGGTAACTATGCAAAGTGCGGGTCAAGCACGTGCGTTCAGACCGGAGCCTGGGTGGACGGGCCAGCCGCCGACAGGTCAAGAGGGGCGGTTTGCGGCGGTGTAGAGGGAATTCCCAGGCGCTCAAGGCGCGCTGCATGAATGGGGTTGTACTTAAGGAAGGCGCCGGTTTTGGGGGATACGTATTTCATCCAGGAGTCGATGTGAAAGCCGTTATCAAATGCATATTTCATAATCTCCGCTTTTGTGATGGGCGTGGTTCTCGGGATTTCCGGGCGCAGATACAACCTGTTCCAGTCCAGGAGATGTTGGTCGGTGATCTTGCCTCTCGCCCCCGATGGAAGATTGGCTAGCCTTATTGATCGGATCATGCCTGGCTCGGTCAACTTGCCGCCCTTTGTCACGTACCTTGCCCACACGGTTGGGCTAATACGGTGGGCCCTGACAAAGGCCTGTGCAGCGTCCGAGGTTTCATCACCGAGGCCTGTCCAAGTCTTGAAAAGCTCGTCTGTAAACTTTGCGTACCCTTGCGCGGGCGCAGGGCTGAGTTTGGCTATCCCTGCCGCGTTTATCTCGCCGCTTTGCCTTACATATTTGTTCCATGACTTGACTGCGATATTTCGGTTTTTAAAGAAATCTGCGGGGTTTAGCGTGGTCAGCGGGTTGGCTGACTGGGCATTGGCAGCGACGTGCGCGTTCCAATCCCTGAGAGCAGCGGTGAAATGGCTGTCGACTTTTGGCCCTCCGCCGGGCACACGGTTCAACGTGTCCAATGCCCACTGTTGGTTGGCCAGTTTGCGCAGCTTGAAAGGTGTGAACCCTCCGCTCGGCGTGAGCACGGGGGCGACCAGCCCATGGGGGTCGTAGAGGTTGAACGAGTCCTGAATCCGAAACACCTGCTCTTTGCCTTTCCCATCGGCACTGCGGACCAACAAGGTGCGCAGGGCGCCGGACGTGCGATAGATGCCTGTGCCTTCGGACAGCGAGGAGCCGGCCGGAATGCCACCCTTGACCACCAGGTTGGGGCTCGCTTGTTGGAAGGCTCTTTCATAGGCAGTCAGGTCGGGCTTGGGCGTGTTTCTCGCGGACCTGAGCAGCATCTGCAACGGCTTGATGCCAATACCAGCGGTGCGTGCAGCGCCGGTGACCGTGGTGGTGGCCGTTGCAACCTCGAACAGAACACGTCCCTTTCCGGCGTGACGTGCTATCAACCCTGCAACGTTTTGCCCCAGGTTGCGTAGGGCCTGAACCGTGGTTTGCCCCATCCGGCCTACCCACCTGAAGGCGCAAGAGGTCAGATGCCCGGCCCAGGGGAACCCACCCAGTACCGTGGTGACGACTTCAACGCCGAACATCACCTTGTTGAACGTGGATTGGTAGGTCAATTCCTCGTTGGTCACGCTTTCAGTATCGGTCTTGTCCAGCAAGTACAGGTAGTTCTGCCGGTACAACCCCTCCAGCACATCGCCGGGGTGGGCCACCAGGCGATGATTGAGCAAGCGGGTGTTGGCCGGTAAACGTGCCTGCAGGTAAGCCTGCCAGGCCGAGTTGCGCATCAGCTTGATCAGTTCGGCTTCGCTGGCGATTTCCCTGAGCTCCAAACCGTCGGGCGCATGGGGGGCGTAGAGCACCAGCATTTCATCATCGGCGGTGGAGAGTAGCAAAACGCCGTTCACGGTCTGCCCGCCGCGCCCCTCGGGAGCGTCGCTGGCCGGATTGAACATCAGGGCATTGGCGATGATTGCCTGCCCGTCGACCAGTTGGCGGGCCTTGGGGTCTGTCGCGGCGAGTACGGCAGTCACCCAGGCGGCGGCTTTCTTTTGAAGGTTGTCATCGGCTACAGCTGTGCTGTAGGCATCCGGATTCAAGCGGGCCGACAAGGCCGCATAGTCCAGGGCGGCCGCCTGGCTCGCTATCCAGGCTTTTTTCACGGCCGTCGCGGTCTCTGGCGCGAGGTGTTTCTTGAGGATGTTCTCGGTGTACTCGTGGCCGATATTCAGCGCTTTGACCCACAGTTCGAGGCGTTCCTTGTCCACGGTGATGGCATTGCCTTGGGCGTCAAGTAGCCAGTTGCCTTGCGAGGTGGTCAGGTTGGCTTCCAACGTGTCGTCTTCTGTCCACGATAAGCTCTTGGCCCACGGTTTGTTGTTTTTCAGCAGCAGGTTAGTCAGGCTTATGTGGCTCGACCTCACCGTTTCATGCACTGAGCCAAAACCGGCACCGCCACTGATACGGGTTCTTGTGGTACGGATGACCATCGTCTGGTCCGGGTCAATATCCAGCGCGGGGTAGTCTGCCAGGAACGCGCGTATCTTCAGCAGCACCTGTTGCCTGGCATACTCGGCCAGTGTAGGGATCAGCGCGTTCCATTGTTTGCCCAGTTCGTCCTGTTTTTCGTCTGTGGTGCGGGATTGCTCTAGCAGTGCCTTCTGGTCCGCTGGGCTCAGGCGCTTTTCCCAGTCCATCCGCCAATGTTCCAGCAGTCGTTGGTTACGCGCCACAAAGGCCTCTGCCATGTCCAACAGCTCGACCAGCTCCGCACGGCCATTGCCTTGGGGATCCGGTTCACCGTCGGCCAGGCCCAGGATGGCCTCGATGTCAGACTGCTGCTTGTCCAGCAACGCTTGAATACTGTCGGCGACAAAATCACATTCTATCGGTGCAAAGGTGTTGCGCAGGTCACTGCCCCATAACCCGGTTTTGCCACGCAGTACCAACAGCGGCAAGCTGGCGATCAGTAACCTGCCCGTGTCCTCACCGGTATTGATGCGTACTTTCAGCGTGTCGTGCAGTGTTTGCAGGGTTGCAAACTCTTCAAAGCCCTTGTTTGGGGTATACAGCACTACCAGGCCCGCTTCAGCCCTGTGGGTACTGAGGTTTTTGTGCCCGTAGGGCCAGTGGGGAAGTACCGGGCTGGAGCCGTCGCGGGAGGTCAGGACGAAGCTGCCGGCCAGGCGCACACCCTCTGCGTCACCGGTGCTCAGCGTTAGTTGATACACCCCTGGCCGGTTTCCGTGGCTAAAGCGGGCTTCACGCCGGGCCAGGGTCGGGTAGAGCAGCGCGCGATCAATCAGCTGTTTGGCCTGCGGGCTCAAGGTGTTGTCGGCGAAGCTCAGGCGCGCCTGCACATCCAGGGCTTGACGGTGCACCTCAATCAGCCTGGCCTGTGGGCAGGCCAACTCAGGTGTTATGGGCGTCTGCCAGTAAGTGGTGATGTCTGCGGTCAACCTGGCCAGCAGGGTTTCAGCCAGGGTCGTCAGTGTGCCGCTATCAGGGATCTGGTCGGCAGCGCTGAAGGCCGTGGCGCTGCTGAAGACGCCTTCGGTGTGGTTCGCTTGTTCCTGAGGTTCATCTTCCCAGCACAATAAGGTGCACAGCGCCTTCAACAGGGTTTGCGAGGATTCAAAATGGCGCTGGCCGGCGCTGTCGGTGCGGTAGCGGTTGACATACAAACCGGAGGGTTTGGTCTCGGGGGGCAGCTGTGGGAAGGTCTCCTTGAGCAGGGCTGACAACACGCCCTCCAGCGAGGGATGTGTGTGTTGGGCCAGTACGTATTCGATTTGCTGGTTGAGTGAGTTCCAAAGTTGTATCAGTTGCGCCTGCTGTTCAGGGTCTGGCGGGGTGTGGACGAGGGCGGGCAGGCCCATGGGGTCTACCGGTGCAGACAAGCGGGCGCTCAATCCCGGACTGCCCTTGAGCGGCAGTGCCAGGGTTGCACTCAGCTCGGTCGCCAAGGCCTCGAACGTGGTCTGGGGGGCGCTGAAGGCTTGGTCGATATCGGCCTCTTGCTGGTCACGCTGGCCTTGCAGGCACGCACTGAATACAGGGCCGGTGATCGGCATGTAGCGCAAGTTCTGTGCACTGCGTAACCCTTCGCCGACAAGGCTGCGCTGGCTGAGTGCGACGTTGGTGAGCAGCCGGCTTTTTTCGGCGCCCGCCACCAGGCGTCTGCGCAGGGTGTTTTCCATGGTGGAGAAATGCTCGAATATCTCAACCCCAAATTGCGGGGTGTAAAGGACAGTCGGTCGGCTCCCGTGCAATCGTTCAGTGAGTACGAAGCAGCCGTTCAGCGCCGCCGACCACTCGGGCTGGCCCGTCGAGTATAGGGTGATCCCCACCGCTTGCGGCCGCGTGGCGGTGCCCGAGGTCTCATGGAGCACCAGGTTGTCGATCAACTGCCGGCCCTCGGTGTGTACCTCCAGGTGGGCCTTGGCCGCGGCAACGTCCGCCAGGGCTTGAGTGTCCGTGGGTTTTTTCTGTAAGGCCTGCTCAGCCTGTGTCACCTGTTGCAGGGCGTCGTGGGTTTTCAGATCCGACTCAAGCACAAATACCACGCGCTGTTTTTGACTGATGGCCTCAAACACGCTCAGGGCCCCGGTGGTTGCCTGGGCAGACGTCCAGAACACCTCGAGCTTGCGCGAGTACAGCGCCAGGCTGTCGTGGCGCAGGTTGTCGATCAGTTGATTGAAGGCCGTGACCTCAAGTGCAGTTATTTCGCCGTCGCGGCCAGCGTCGTGGGCACGTGCGTAGAAGCCGACTGCCTGCGAGACCGCGCCGGTTTGCGGTACTTTGGCACGCGCTGTCGGTATTTTGCCGGTGGCAATAGCCTCCTGAAGCACCTGTGTCAGGTTACGCGTTCGGGTAACACGGGGCCGCCGTGGGAGGCTGTCCGAGTCGTCCTGCGCTGGGGGGGCGTACATATACTCGTTGAGAAAAACCGCATCCGGATCAAGCGGGTTACCGGGCACAAGGTTGGCCAGTGCCTGGCGTAACTCGGAGGCCATCAACGTGGCTAAGACCGGCTGGGCATCCAGCAGATGCTCGATGGCGGTGAGACAGACCGGTAACCGGCGCAGCAAGTCTTCGGTGGGGGGCAGGGGGAGTGAAGGCATAACCTGGGTTTCCTGTAGAAATAGGGTGAGGGCACCTCACGTGAATCGAACAATCGACTCCACCTACACTAATAACCCAGGGCAAAGGGGCGGCCATACATAACCACTGCATGGGCCTTTTATCTCGGCGTGTAACTGCGGTTTTTGCAGGAACCAGGGGCCGCCTGGTTCCTGCTCGCTCCTGCAATGGGACGGAGGGTTATAACCCGGCGGTAACCATGGCCTGGCGGGTCAGGCGGCGGCCCAGCTCCTGTTCGTCATGGAAACTCTTGAGAAACAGGCTCAAGTACTGTTCATCTGTCATAGGCTCGTCAGTCAGGACTTGCTCATGGGGTACATTCAGCGCGTCTGCCAGGTTGAGCAGACGCTGCCGGAGTTGGGTACTGGTGGCCGGTTTTTGTTGCTCCGGTGACAGTTGCTCATGGGCGGCCCAAGCGTTTTGAGCCAGGCGCAAATCGTCGATGCTTTCACTGGCCTGTTCATGTTGGCATTTGATCTGTCGGAACTCCTCGGGACGGGTATTGAGCAAGTAGTCGCTCCAGAAGTACTGCTCAAGCATTCTCGTGTCACGCTGAACTGTAGGTTGGGGTTGTTGAGTGGCGTTTCGCGCCAGCTCGGTTGTGGATCGCCGGGCGCGTGCTGATGCCATTTCACCTGGCTCAAACGCGCGCCCAACTGGCTGAAAAAATGCCCCTGGTACGGGTGCCCGACAAACCGGCTGAAGAATTGCTGATAGTCGGGCTGGCGCAGTTGCCCAGTCAGTGCCTGCATGAACTCGACCGTTGACGCATAGCGCTTGAGCGGGTGCTGCGGGTCATCCGGGATATACGCGATCAAGGGCGATGCCTGGCGACTGACTTCCAGATCGGCGCAAATCAGTACGACGCCGGTCAAGGTGGCGTCCATCAGGCTCAGGTCATGGCAGTGCGCGGCCTTGCCGTCGAGCATCAGGTTTTGCTGGCCCTTGATCAAACCTGTGATCAACGCATGATCCAGCGCCTGGATATCTTCGTGTGTAGAGGGGGCAATGGTGCTCATGGCTTATTTTCTGGAGTGAGTCGGGCGCTCAGACTAGGCTCGCGCAGGGACGCGCTTGGCAGTAGCTGTCTATCGACACGGGATGTCGGGCAGGCTGTAGCGTCGATGGTTCCATCACACCGAGAAACCCTGTCATGACGTCGTCCGAGCCCGGCCCAGCTTCCCTGCGCCAAACCCATATTGACCAAATCGAGACCCTGTTCCGTGATCCACCGTCATTGCTCACTGTGGCGCAAGAGGCTGCCCAAGCCTATCTGGACCAACATTTTTCGACGCAACAGTGGAGGGCCGGCCTGATCCATATAGGCACACCCACCGCTGGCAGCACCGATGCATTGCCGTCCTACGCTTATCAGCCTTTGCCTGAATTACTGGTGCAGCGCTTGGCCGGCGCCAGGCCGACGTTGTTGGTCGAGCAGTATCAGATTGTGGTCCGACAGGTTCGCGAAGTGTTTGTGTCGAGTGGGCCGACCCTGGCTGAGCTGGAGAAGCTGATCAATGAGTGCGGTGCGGTGCTTCTGAGGTTCTTTTCCAATCGTTTGCAAATGTGGTGGCGTGAGCCTATTCCGATAAACAGGGTCCGTTGGGGCTATCTGTCCGACCACCTGCTGGCGTTGCTCTACGACTCACCGAAACCTCCAGGCCTGGACGAAAAACGTTTCGCTGCGCTATTCCCCAAAAACCTGTTACGCCCGGTGCGGCCGACCGCTGCATGGAGCCTGCATGGCGGCCCGTTGCGGGTGCAGACCGTGCACCTGCAAGGGGGCGATCAAACACAGATATTGCCGCTGCTGGTCTTCAGCCATGCCTCGACCACCTTGCTGTTCAGCCCGGCTAGCGGTATCCACGTGCTCAATAGCCTGGACGACATCGGCGCTATGTTGCCGGCTTATACCAGTGCGGTGCTGACGGGCGCGGCTGACCAGTGGTTCGTCCTGGAGGCTCAGGGCGACCCGTTCGATGCCTTGGCGTCAAGTTACCTGGCACGCCAGCTGTTGGAGATCGATAGTATCCAGCGTACTGTGCCGCGCGCGACGCAGGCGTGCCAAGCGCTGCTCGATTACATCATTGATCCCAGGCGTTGGTTTATCTGTGAACTGAGCGCGCCCCAGCAACGCTTGCGTCAGGTCATGCCCGGGTGGCTGGCCCAGGCGGGCCCAGAGGACAGCATCGCCTATGCCCAGTTGTTGCAGCAGTGGGTGTTGGCCCAGCATGAAAGCGGGGCAGCGCATTTTCTTGAGGGCATCGAGTCGATTACCCAGTACGCCGACCGTCAGTTACAGCAGTGCCTGAGGGCGCAACCTGGTGCGACGAACCTCCAGCCGGGTGACGTTTCGCTGACCTTTGATCGAGTGATCGCGGCAGCCGTGCCGGTGCCGGGCGGGTTCATTGCCGGTGAGGTGGACCCGGTCACGGTGACGCTGACCGAGCTGGCCCTGGAAAACCTCGCTGGGTTCCCGCACACCGTCAAGCGCATCACGCTCAACGATGCAGCGGCACCGACCTGGCTGACGTACAGCCTGATCAAATGCTGTGTGGATGAGGCGGACGTGGGGCAAACCTATCCTGCCCTGCTGAAAAAAAAGCTGATCGACGACACGGCTGAGGTCACCCGCCGTCGGCAGCAGTTCAGCCGGCAACTGCGAGTGCAACTGCCGATGTTGGCCCTGGAATCGAAGATCAAGGGCGAGTACGGTGTGACCCGGAGCGGTTTTCAGCTGGTTCTCGCGGCCTTGCAGGCGAGTGCCGCCGAACGCCAGGTCGGTGGGCAGGCTGTCGCGTTGTGGCAGTTGGCGTTCAAGACTTCGGCGGATGCCGCACCGGATGTGGTCGCCAACATGTTCATCATCGGGCCGCAACAGGGGCAAGGCGGTCCGCACCTGTTGTACCGGCCACTGTTCAGCCCGATGCTGCTGGAATATGAATCGCTGGAGGCTCTGTTTACCGCGATCAAGACCGCGGGCACCCTGCAGGACAATGTGTTGACCTGGCTTGCGCCTGCGCGCCAGGCGGTCTATGCCAATAATGGCTTTCATGAGCCGCATATTCGCCGCTTTCTACCGGGCGATGAGTTCAGCGTGTATGAGGCGCCGGCACCGGCACAACTGAGCAAACAGGTGGCCGCCACCGACCCGGCGGATCAGGTGTTCAACGCCACGGCCCAGGCACTGGTAGCCCTGGCGGACCGCCAGTCGGTATCGAATGCCGAGCAGCGTTGGGCCGACTTGAAGCAGGCCGGTTGGCTGCTGTTGGGGACTGTGCTGCCGTATCTGAACGGGCCGTTGATGCTGGGGGGCTGGCTGGCTCAGTTAGTCGACAGCGCGCAGCGCGATATCCAAGGGCTGCAGAGTGACGACGGGCAAGCGAGGAGCGCTGCCCTCACCGACATGCTGGCGAACCTGATGGCGATTGTGGCCCATCAGGCCACGCCCCAGAATGCCCACCAGCATTTGGCGCTGGAGCACCCGGTGTTTGCACCTTTGGCGCGTGTCGAACCCGCACAACTGTCGGTGCCGCTCAAGCCTGTTCCCGCACCTGCGACGTTCTACACGCCCACCCGCTGGGCCAATGCCCGCGACGTACTGACCCCGCAACAACGGGCGTTGATCCAGCCGTTGCGCCTGAAAACCTTTCCCACGCCCTGGCCGGTTGCCCTGGATAACGCCGAGCCCAGTGGTGCTACCCAGGGCTTGTTGCGCGATACCGCTCATACGCCTGCGCAATGGCAGGCGTTGGTTCGAGGGGCGCTGTACCGGGTGCAAATCAATCAAGGCGTGGTGCGGGTGGTCAGCGCTGATGGTGCCACCCTTGGGCCTTGGCTCAGGCACTTGGGCCAGGGCCGGTGGGACTTTGATTTGAGACTGCGGTTGTCAGGCGGCAATGCTGACGAGGCGATTGAGCAAGCCCGGCAAGCACAGCCGGCTATCCTCTCCGCGCTTGAGGCTGACTATAGAAATGCCCAGGCGGACCGCGCCAGGGCGAACACCGCGATGCACCTTGCTCACGCGTTGGCGACCCGGCCCGCCGGCCAAATCACTGACCCACAACGCACCCAGGCGTGGGAGCGCTATGGTCAGGAAATGAGCAACAAGTTCCAGCATGCACAGCGGGAGTTACAGCTACTCAAGCGCCTGCGGGAATTGGGCCCTCGCCTTGGCTATGAGGTAGAACTTTGCCAAGTGTTGGAGTCAGTGATTCTGACCGCACAGTTATTGGATGCGCAGTCTCGACGACATGTTGTGGACTGCAATGCCAGGCTCAGGCCGCTGCTGGACCGGCTGAGTGAGGAAACCCCGGAAGAGGCCGACTCGGATATCAACCGTCAGGATCACGCTAAACTGAGCACCCTCATGCGTGAGTTGGCGGCAGTACAGGAAACGGCCATTCGCTGGCGAACCCTGGAGGCCGGCTATCTGGATGAATTGAGCCGTGTTCCCCGACTAGGTCGGGACAAGGCCCAGGGGCTGACATTAACCGGGCGCCCTTTGATACCAGACTTGCAAACCTTGCAACTGACGACCTTGTGGGGCATTTCCATCGATGTTACGGGGCCTGAGCTCAGCGACGATTTCTTTGACGCTGTCAGCGAAGCCATCAAGCGTGCACGCCGTGCCACCCGCTCTCTGGCGGACTTACAACAGCTGCAAGCGACGCCGGCAGAGCGCATTGAACTGCTGAAAAATATTGATCACGTCTATGTACAGGTCGACGATCAGATTGAATTCTGGCGTGCCATGGAACCGGAAAAATTCGACTTGGTGTACCTGCAAAAACTGCAGGAGCTGCTGGCCAGCCTGCACCAACAGGTCGAAAAAGAACTGGCGAGCCTCCTGCAACCGGAACCCCAGACAGAACGGCCTACTGCACCCGCTCCCGTGCCCCAAGGCACCCGGCGTAAAAAAATTATCCGTACGCGTAATCACGATATGTATGTGGCGCAGATCAATGAAGCCACGCTATTGGCGCCAGTCACCGCAGAGCTGCATGAGGCTGGCGGCGAGCTCATCGGCACGTTTACCGAGGCCCAGGACGGGGTTTGGGAACCTGTGAGACCGACGCCCAAGCCTGATGCGCAGCTCGGTAGCTTGCTGAAAAAGGCTCAGGAGCTGCTGGATGATGAGAGGAGAGCGATCCAACAGGTAGACGCTCTGATTGAGCGAATCAACGATCCGTCTTCCCTGGAGTACCTGCTCGAGGCGCAGGCCAATACCCGCCGCTGGACCGCCGAGTCGATTGACCGCAGGCGCCAGGGTATGGAAACCTTCCGACTGGTGGCTGTGCAGCAAGCCAAGGCACTGGCGATGGCGCGCGACCTGCGGCTGGCAGAGGCCCGGTTGAAAGCGGCCGGGGTGGACGCACGGATCAGAGCGACCCGGCTGCGGCCCACGACCCAGGAGCACGTTGACTTTCTTCTGCGTCATGATGCCGTGCGTATTTTCAAGCAAGGCGAACGCGTGCGGCTCAAGGGTAAAACCGATGATTATCTGCAGGTGTATATAGTCGCGGACGCACGGGATACCCAACGCGCGCTGTGCTATGCCCACTTCCACTACAAAAGGCCCCAGGGGCCGGATGATCATTACGAGGGCGACCCTCACATCAAGAGCCCCGAGCAGGAGCGCCTTGGTCGCGAGGCACAGGCCCAGGTCGAGGCCCAGGCATTCGCCCGTATCCGCACCGGCCAGACCGGGCGCGTGCGCCAGACTTTGGAAATTGACCGGGCGAAGATCACGCGGCCTTTTGCTCGACGCCTGTTTTTCAGTGTTGACTAGCCACGGGCTGGCACAGCGTCTGGCTGCTTGGCGTCAAGTACGGCACCAGAATCGGCGCCATGCCTTTGAGCACTTGCACGGGCAGTGCCGAAGTGAACTTGAAATTTTGTGCCGAACTGCCCGGCACAAAGGCGGTGAGCGTGCCGAAGTGCTGGTTGCCGATGTAGAACACAAAGGTCGCGGTGCGGTTGATCGCCTTGGAACTGAGCACCCGACCACCGGCGCCGATGGCTTCGATACGGTTGTCGCCGGTGCCGGTCTTGCCGCCCATGGCCAGCGGCGTGCCGTCGTCGAGCTTGAAACTGCCGGCCACACGTTTGGCCGTACCGGCATCCACCACTTGAGACAAGGCTGCGCGCAATGCTCGCGCCACCTCGACCGGCATCACCCGTTTGCCTTCGGCGGGGTCGTTGATCACCTGGGTTTCATACGGCGTATCAGCGGCAAAGTGCAGGCTGTCGATGCGTACCACCCGTGCACGCACGCCGTCGTTGAGGATGATCCCCATCAGCTCCGCGAGCGCTGCGGGCCGATCGCCAGAGCTGCCGATGGCCGTGGCCAGGGAGGGCACCAGGTGGTCGAACGGATAGCCCACCGTCTGCCAGCGCTGATGAATATCGAGAAATGCCTGGACCTCAAGCATGGTGCGGATGCGACTGTCGCGGGCGCTCTGGTGGCGGCTCTTGAACAGCCAGCTGTAGACTTCCTGGCGCTCGAACTGGCTGGCTTTGACCATCTCACTGAAGGTCGCCTCGGGATGGTTGAGCAGGTAGCCCACCAGCCATAGGTCCAGCGGGTGCACCTTGGCGATATAGCCCTGGTCGGGCAGGTCATAGGTACCGGGGCCGTAAGCTTTGTAGAGTTTTTGCAGGCGTTCGTCGGTGAGTTTCTCACTGGTTTTGACGCCGTCCAGGTGGGCGCGCAGGAACAGGTCGAAGCTGTCCTGGCTGGCGTTGGGCAACAAGTAACGGTGCACGGCGGCCAGGCGAATTGGCGTGGGGCGCAGACCGTCGAGAAACGTGTCGAGGCGGGCCTGGGTGTCCTTCTTCTGGTACTTCTTCCAGAACTTGCGCAGGAACGTCGTGCCCTCGCGGTCGGCGAAGTCGGCCAGGTATTCCTGGCGGCGCGGGTCACTGTCGTCCTTGAGCAACTCGGCGCTGTTGTTGGCGCCCGAATAGGTGCTGAAACGCACGAGGTCACGCATCAGGCGAATGAACGGCAGGTTGATCGACTCGCGCAGGGCATCGCGCAGGGTCGGGCTGCGGCCGTTGTCTTCGTTGCGAAAATTGTGGAAGTGATGCATGCCGCCGCCGGTGAAAAAGCCTTCGTTGGGGCTGGCCGAGTAAGTGCGGTTGAGGGCGGCGTCGAGCATGTTGGCCAAGGATTTATCCGGTGTCTGGATCAGGTAGTCGACGGCCCAGCGGCTGAGGCGGTCCTGTTCGGCGATGTCGACTTTCTTCAGTGCGGCGGGGGCTTGTGCGGCGTACTTGTCGTGCAGCTCGGTGATGATTTGCAGGTAGGTGGTCAGCACTCGCAGCTTGGCCGTGGAGCCCAGCTCGAGTTTGCTGCCTTCGTTGATATCGAAGGGCTGGTCGGTGTTGTCGGTTTGTACACGTACCCGAGCGCCGTCCGGTGTCAGCTCGAACAGGGTGAAGCTGTAACGCACTTGTGCCGTGTTGGTTGGGGTCAGCAGGCGATCGCCGAGCAGGCCGACCTGGCGAGCGTACTCGGGCTCGGCGAGGCGTTTGAGGTAATCGCTGACCTGGGCCTGCAACGGCGCTTGCAGGGTGCTGGTGGCCGACAGGTCGAGACGGTCCAGGTCGTACAGCGGGCGGTCGAGCAGGGCGGCCAGGCGTGCGCGGGCCATGCTGATGCCTTTGTTGGTCTCGATGGGCTGCACCGTGGGCTGTTGCACCCAGTCGCGGTAGTTGAGCCTGGCAGCCAGCGCTGCCTGCAACAGCGCGGGTGTAATCACCGCGTTCTGGGCCAGCAGGCGCAGGTGGCTGTCGGTGAGCCGGGCCAGTTCGTCGCGTCCTCTGGCCAGGTAGTGAGAAGGGCGGCGCTGGGCGATGATGAGCGCCAGCACCTGACGCAAGGCCAAACCCTGTGCGCTGTTCACCGGTCCAAGTAACGCCTGGTTGACCTGCTTGAAGTCGGCGCCGTACCACACCCGCAGACCCTCGGCCAAGCCGTGCACTTCACCGTGGCCTGGCACGGCCGACAGCGGCACGCTGTTGAGGTAGTCACGCAAGATATTCTGCCGCGCCGGTAAGGTTTGCGGCCCGTTGCGATAGGCACGCACGGCGGCGGAAAACATCTGCCGCAGTTTCTCTGTGCCCGATACGGTCAGGCCATCCGGAGAGTGGCGGTATTTTTCCAACTGCGTGGCCAAGGTGCTGCCGCCGGCACTCTGCCCCGGCAGGTGCAGCACCTTGGCCACTTGTGACCACGCGGCGTTGGCAAAGCGTGGCCAGTCCACGGCAGGGTTGGCCTGGGGTTGAGTGGGGTCGAGCAGGTCGCGGTTTTCAACAAACAGCAGGCTGTTGACCACTAGGGGAGGAATCGTGGTGAAGCTTTCGTACAGCTGTTGCGGGTAGTTGTACTGGTAGAGCGGCACCGCACGGCAGTCGGTGATGGACAACCCGGCCTGGATTTTTTCCGCGTAGGGCACAAACAGACCCTTGGCGCTGTAGTCCATCAGTGCGGGAGAAAAACGCGCCTGGGCCTCGATCACATAACCGCGCTTGATCAAGCGCGGCAGGAAGGTGCCGAGGTCGCTGTAACCCAGGCGCCGGTCGAATGGGCCGGCGCCAGGATAGACGATGGCAGCACTGGGGCCGGTCTCGACCTGGTAGGTGAGGCTGCGGGCCAGGCGGCTGAGTTCCTGGGCCTGCAGGCGTGAGGTGCGCATCTCTTTGACGGCGGCAAACCCCAGGGCTATCAGCGCCATCAGCACGATTAACCAGAACAGGCGCCGCACATAGCGGGGCCGAGGTTTATGTTCGGGTAAAGGCACCGGGTCCGAACTGCCCTGTCGTTTCGCAGCTTTGCTCGATTCGGTTTGCCACAGTGCGCCCATAGTCGATTGATCCCTGCACGCAGATTGATCGGACTTGCCTGAAGCTTAGTCGCTGGTAGCCTGCCGGGAAAAAATTGTGGTCATGGCTGCGCAAATTTAATACTGGTCTCCAGGATGTTCAGCCAGATCGGGTGATTGGCCAATGCCCAGCGATAGTTCGCGCCATCATGGAAAAACACCATCTTGTCCTCCAGGTACCAGACGGTCATTTTTATCCTCAGTTGCCGCATATAGTCCTGCGCCGGACACGTAATGGACGTCCAGGGGTCGCAGATATACAGGTTCGCCCAGTCGGCGCCCTGGAAATCCAGGGTCTGGGTCAGACCGGCGGGGATCGTACCCACCACCACAAAGGTATGGCCCCGGCAGCTCCATATATGAGCGACTCCGCCATTGGTTCGGATCATTTCACACGCCACATGGGCCATCTGGTCGCAATTGCCGGCGCCGGTCTTGAGGATGACTTCGGTGTAGTTCGGGTGGCCAATCTTGCTGTACTCCCACATCACTACGGGCTCTGCTTCTTGCAGCCGCAGGTTTTCACCCCGGGTACTCCCGACGACGTTGGCGGATCTCAGGCCAGTTCTTTCCACCACGGCCTGGGTGCTGGCGTTGGCTTGTTCGGCGAGGTATCTATTGATCTGGCCACCCGTGGCCGGTCTTGGTGGCCAGATGGCCAGTTGCACGGGGCGTGAGACCACATGGATATCCAGGCGCCGACCCTCGTCCGAGGCGTTAAGCAGCAGTTCCCGCTGCTTGATGACCCTCAGGGGGCCGGCCTTTTTACGGATGCTCTCGATTCTTTCCGGCGAAAACCCGCGCTTGCCCAGCTGTCGGTACAGGACTTCCAGGGTCGGTAGTGTCACCAGTGGTTGGTCGGGAATCATCTCGCCGAGGCGAAAAAACTCTCTTTTCTTGGCGCAAAAGGCCCTGATCAAATTCGTGTCGTCGTTTATCCGGCCGAAATTCAGTTGCTCAAACAGCAGGCTGTCGTCTCCGCTGCGGCTTGTATGGGTCCGGTAAAACGCTCCGATATCGGCCTCGGCCACCCAGTAAGACGTTGTCGTGCCGGGCAGGGTTATTTCCAGTGCGCGCAGGGTTCTACGGTCGTTTATGGTGCTGGCAATGCCGTTGATTTCCACCACCTGGGTTTGACGTGCAAGCAGGGGGTCCAGATCGTCTTCGGGTAAGCCAAACTGCGGCTCGTTGTCGATACGCCTGCCACGGACTTGCGGTTGGTAGATCAACGCCGGATGTTGGCGTTGGCGGGGCAGTTCGAAGCCGTCGTAGTGCGGGGTGACCTCATGTACGCTTCGGTTATGCACCAGCTTGCGTCTGCCTCCATCTATCATCGGTGCCGGCTCGATACGAATATGGTCGAGCGCCTGGACTCGACGTTTATGAATCGAGTCTTTGAAGGCGTACAGACGTTTGGTGAAGCAGATGAGGGGCACCGGGCTGCGCTTGGTTCTGCCGGCGGCGCAGGTATTCTCGAAGGGCTCGGTGAGGTAGGCGTGGGCCGCTGAAGTGAGTTCGTCCAGATGGCTGGGGTGGGCATGCTGCAAACGCCAGACGCGGCCTTGGTCCAACAGGTCGGTGGCGTCGGCGCGTTGAATGAGCAAGGGAGTCGTGTCGAAAAAGGGTTCTGCAACGAGCGCCTTGTAGCCGTCGGCGAGGCTGACCGGGGTGACGGCCATGGCGGTATCCAGTTGCAAACCTTCCAGCGCGGGACCGTACGGCCTTGCACTGAAGAGGTCGAAGGCATACCAGGCGTCGGTGCGCCTGATCGCCAACAGGTGGACTAGACCTTCAGCGTGTGTCAAAACACCTGGCTCGATGTCGGCGCGGTTGATCAGTCGGGCGTAATCAATCGTCCCGTGGGCCAGCCGTTGTTGGGCATGACGCAATGCGCCTGTCAGTGCTCGCCGGCCGGAGTGGTTCAACTGGGCCAGGCCTTGGGCTGTCAGGCGTACCAACCCCGGCACTGCATCCAGTGGGTTGATCAACTCATTGAGATAGGCGGTACTGAGTTTGGCCAGTTGCAGCAGTTTCACGTAGGCCGGTGCGGTCTTGCCCAGGCGACTCCCGACGTTGGTAATAAGGCCTTTGGTCGGCATGATCAAGCCAAGCATGTCGAAGAAACAGCCGAGGGTGCCATCGAGTACACGCTTGATTTCTCCTGATGCGAGGTCGTGACCACAGGTCCAGAAGGGGATGAAACCCAGTAGCGCCTCTAACAGCTGCTCGCTGTTTTTTTTTCGCTGTTCAAGGGTGGTCAAGCCTTTGGCCTGGGCTACCCAGGTATCGATATCAATGAAAAAGTGTTGACTGACGATGTTGCTCGCCAACGTGAGGTTTCTTGGCGAGTCGAGTACCAGCGGCCGGGCCGTGGTCGGGAGCCCGGCGACATGCCAGAGTCGATCCACAATCACGTTGCAATACTTGCCCGGTGTGGGTGGGCTGCCTTTGAAGTAGGCGTCCTCATCAATGGCCAAGCGACTGCCCTCATGCAAATAGGCGATGGGTCGTGTGCTGTGGGGGGCGCCGGTGGCGACTTTAAGAGGGCGGCCACCCAGTTCCAGGGTGGCGGGAAGGCGGGTGTTTTTTTGCACTTGATTGAGCAGGGGAAACAGTTCGTAGTCATGGCGGGTATCGCCTGCCGTACACCGCAGGATGAAGCCGAACCGGCCGGTACGGGCTATTTTCTCTCCGGGCCCTTCTTCAATCTGCGGCTTGCTGGCGGCTTGCCTCACCACCAGCAGTTGCACCGCACCCTCGTGCAAGCGCTTGCGGTCGGCCAGAGGTAACTGCGACAGCAGGTAGCTGATGGCCCGGGTGTAGGCCTCTTTGAGTTGTTGGGTGTAAGCACCCGCCGCCTCAATGAACAGCGCGTTGATATCGCGCAGTTGACCAAAACTTTTTTTCAGCGTGGAGAGGTCGAGTTCGGGGTCGGTTGAGCGCCACTTATCGTCAATGGGGTGCAGGTGGCCGCCCATGTGCAGGTCCACCAACGATTGAAGCTTTACACCCGTAGTCGATCTGAGGGAAGGGAGCCGGGGGAAGTCTTGCCCTTCTTGCAGGCATTTTTTCTTCAGCCAGCGGTGGTTGGGGAAGACGCGTTTAAGGTCCTCCAAGGCCAGGCGGCGGCGTGTGATGAGCTTGCTGCGCAAGGTTTCGGCTGCGTCGTGCAAAGTCTTAATACGGGCTTTCAGGCGCTCTTTGACGGCGTCGATTTCTTCGGTTCGATAGGCCTGCGCCGGTTGCAGTTCGCCTTGGCAGATTGCCCAGTCGATCAGGGTGGCGGTGGCGTAATACTCGCGCCACAAGCGCTCCTGGTCCGTGGCAGGCTCCTGGGTGGCGAGGGCTATGATATCGCTGAACGCCAGTTGTCGTGTTGACCCGCACGCGAGCTCTTCTGCCAACATCACACCTTGTTTGAACAGCATCCAGGCGTGGGAGGTCATGAAGTACAGCGAATCTGGGATGCCTTGCACCAAAAATTCCGGTGCGATACCGGCCAGTAACAGGTGCGCGGCCAACGCTGTGGTTTGAGGAGTAGCAACACCGACCTCAATCAGGTGCAGCTCAAGTGAGCGGCGCAGGTCTGCATAGCGATGGCCGTGGAAATCGCTGTGGTTCAGGTTCAGGCCGGCGACGGTGTATCGCGCTTGTGCGGCCTGTGGGTCGAGGCTAAGGATCAGCGCGGCGAGGACCAATGCGTCTCGACTGGTGTTGCTGGTCGCTTCACCGGGGGCGTGGCCGAACCAGCCCATGGTACCGAGCAGCAAGTCGGCCAGCTTCTGCGCACGGGGAGCTGCAAGCAGTTGTTGCAGTTGTTCATCCGGTGGCCCTGGCGGCAGATCGGCGGCCAGCAGGTTGAACAAACCGGGGCTGGGTTGTGCGACGAACGTGGCACTGATGTGGATCACCTTGGCGCGTTGTTCGGTTGAAAGGGTCAGTGCACCCGGCAGTGGCATACCCAGGGCTTCCCAGTAACTACCCAATTGGGGGCTAGCGAGCCGGGTGGTTTCGAGGCGTTGTCGATACTGCAACAAGGCGACGTCGGAGTGCACCAGATCGCTCACGGGCGGCACCGGCACCGGTTCGCTGCGCCGCAGTTGCTCCATCAGCTCCCAGGCCGCCTCGCGATTATCCGGCAACGGCAGGTCGTGCAAACTGAGCAACTGTGCGAGGCTGAACTGGCCGTCCTGATGCACTAACAGGTTCATGGCCGCAGCGCAGGCCTGCAAGCGTTCAAGGCGATCGCCCAGGGGTAGCGGCGACAGTTGCTCATGGCTGATGTCTACCCGTTGACCCCAGGGGCCGGCGCCTCTGATCGAGTGTTGCAGGTGGTCAAATTCGTACAGGCCGGGGGTCAGTGAATCGGGGCGAGTCAAGGCGAGAAACTGCGGGTGCTCAGTGATTTCCCCGAGTAACGTTGCGGCGGTGTTCATGGTCACGCCCCAGAATGAGCCGCAAGCCAGCCGGAATCGGCAGCGATACACACTCAAGAGGTTGAATGTTTGTTCGTTCAGGTCGTCTTCGACGATCTGTGCGTGCAGTGCATTGGCCGTTGCGTGCAGATCCTGATTCAGTCGCTCGAACGCGTCCGCGAGTGCAGGTTCGGTCCTACCCAGTGCGTCAATCAGCACGCCGCGCTGGGCAAGCGTTGTCGGTTGGGGGCAGCCCTGGAACCGCAGCACCTGGCGGGCGCTCAGTGATAGGTCAGCGGCAGGATAGGCCAAGCCGATGGCATCAGGGTCGATGATCTGGGCGATGGCCCGGATGGGCGGCGCGAGCTGCTGCCAGCCGCTGGCATCCTCATCGGTGAAGGTGGCACCGTTGGCATACAGAGTGCCGTTGCGCACGTTCACTTGCATCGGGTTGAAACGCCGCTGCCCGGCCCAGGCCACGAAAGAGGGGTGGCCGAGCGCTTGGCGATAGAGCACAAGCCAGCAGCCGAGGGCGCAGTGGGCTGGCACCGGGAGTAAGTCTGCGGGGGCGTAGGGTTGGGTCTTGAGGTGTGCGATCAGGGTGTTCAGCATTTGCCGATCGCCGTCCTGGCGCTGGGATGGAGTCGGCTGCTCATGCCGGGTGGTCAATTCAGTCATCCATGAAGTCTCGTTGAAGGTAATGACAGAGCGTGCCGGTTGCGGGCGCCGTCTTCACCGGGACCTTTCGCCTTTTTCCATGGGTTGTGTCGCTATGGCCTGAAAGCCCTGTTTCAGAGCCTTCGGCACTGGCAATCAGGCGATGGCAGGGGCATGACGATGCGCCAAGGCTGTGCAATACTCGCCGCCGTTTCGGGCAGCGGCTTTCAGGGATAAATCAGGTAATGCCCCTCCATAAACCCGGTTTTTTCCGAGAGTTACCGCTGGAATTTTGGGTTTTTATAGTGAAAGACCCTGCGCTGAGGTTTTTATACTGCACGCCCCGCCGGTCTTGTAGGTTTTGTCCTACGGCGCGAGTCTCTCCATGAGACAGCGTCGGACTTACTCCGCTGCCAGGCTTATCGGCGTGTCTGTGTGAGACTAGGCGGTTTATCCAATAACAAGATGAGGTTGTACCCTATGCCAGTCGGCAACCCACTGCCCCATGGCGAGACCGCTCAAGGCGGCCCGCTCAAACGCGAACTCGGTGAACGGCATATTCGCCTGATGGCCCTTGGCGCCTGTATCGGTGTCGGCCTGTTCCTTGGTTCGGCCAAGGCCATTGAAATGGCCGGCCCGGCGATCATGCTCTCGTACATCATTGGCGGCCTGGCGATCCTGGTGATCATGCGTGCCCTCGGCGAAATGGCGGTGCACAACCCTGTCGCCGGCTCGTTCAGCCGTTACGCCCAAGACTATCTCGGCCCCTTGGCGGGTTTTCTCACCGGCTGGAACTATTGGTTCCTGTGGCTGGTGACCTGTGTGGCGGAAATCACCGCCGTGGCCGTGTACATGGGCGTCTGGTTCCCCGACACCCCGCGCTGGATCTGGGCCCTGGCCGCGTTGATCAGCATGGGCACCATCAACCTGATCGCGGTCAAGGCCTTCGGTGAATTCGAATTCTGGTTCGCCCTGATCAAGATCGTCACGATCATTGCCATGGTCATCGGTGGCGTCGGTATCATCGCGTTTGGTTTTGGCAATGACGGCGTGGCGCTGGGCATTTCCAACCTGTGGGCCCATGGCGGCTTTATGCCCAATGGCATCACGGGCGTGTTGATGTCGTTGCAGATGGTGATGTTCGCCTACCTGGGCGTGGAGATGATCGGCCTGACCGCCGGTGAAGCGAAGAACCCGCAGAAGACCATTCCCAGTGCCATTGGCTCGGTGTTCTGGCGCATCCTGCTGTTCTACGTGGGCGCCTTGTTTGTGATTTTGTCGATCTACCCGTGGAATGAAATCGGCACCCAGGGCAGCCCGTTCGTAATGACCTTTGAGCGTCTGGGCATCAAGACCGCCGCGGGCATCATCAACTTCGTGGTGATCACTGCGGCGCTATCGTCGTGCAACGGCGGCATTTTCAGCACCGGGCGTATGCTCTACAGCCTGGCGCAGAACGGCCAGGCACCTGCCACCTTCGGCACCACGTCGAGCAACGGTGTACCGCGCAAGGCGTTGCTGTTGTCGATCTTCGTACTGTTGCTGGGTGTGCTGCTCAATTACATGGTCCCGGAAAAAGTCTTTGTGTGGGTCACGTCCATTGCCACGTTCGGCGCGATCTGGACCTGGCTGATGATCCTGCTGGCCCAGCTCAAGTTCCGCAAAAGCCTGAGCCAGGCTGAGGTGGCGGGTCTCAAATACCGCATGTGGTTGTACCCAGTCAGTTCCTACCTGGCGCTGGCGTTCCTGGTGCTGGTGGTGGGGCTGATGGCGTACTTCCCCGATACCCGTGTGGCGCTGTATGTGGGCCCCGTGTTCCTGGTGGTGTTGACGGTGTTGTTCTACGTGTTCAAGTTGCAACCGAGCAACGCCGGCGAAGTTGCGCCATTTAAAGGGATGTGACTCGCTGCGCGACGCGCTTGAGCATAACGCGGGGTATCCGATTCTCCGCGTTATCGCTTTGCCCATACCTATCTATCCCGCCAACGATGATTCATTCCCTAGGCTGGCTGCTTCGACAGCTACCTTTGCAGAGTGACCTCATGCCCGAAAACAACCCACTTCTACTGCCCTACGACTTGCCACCGTTCTCAGTCATTCGTGCAGAACACCTGGTACCCGCCATTGAGCAGATCATCACCGAAAGCCGCAACACCACCGCTACGATCATTGCGAGCCAGGCGCCATTCCCCACCTGGGACGATCTGGTGCAAGCAGTGGAAGAGTTGGAGACTCGCCTGGATGGCGTTCTCAACATTATTGTGCTGCTTGACTCCCACCCCCAAGGGCCGACATGGACGCTGGCATCACACCGCAGTTATGAGCTGGTAATGCAGTACAAAGCTGAGTTAGCCACGAACAACGACCTGTATCAGCTCCACCGACAACTTGCCAACAGCCCGATCGCGGCCCTTTTCAATGAACAACGCCAAAGCGCGCTGCGTAAAATATTGCGCAAGTACCATTTGGCTGGCCTTGATCTTTCTCCTGAGAAGCAGCTACGGCTGAAAGCGTTGAACCTGCAAATCGATCAACTCAGTCAGGAGTTCCTGCGCCGAGTGAGAGACTCCAGCGACGCATGGCGTAAGCCCATTCAAGACAAGGCGCTGCTCAGCGGATTGCCTGACGCAGCTCTGGCACGCATGGAGGTCGCGGCTCGGGACGCAGGCCTGGATGGCTGGTTATTAACCCTTTCCGAGCAATCCTTTGACGATGTGATGAGCTACGCCGACCATCGGGCCCTGCGCCAGGAAATGATGGTGGCGTACTACACTCGTGCCGTGGAGTCCGGCCCTGACGCCATTGCCATCGACAATGAGCTGGTTCTGACAGTGTTGCTCGACAGTCGTCACCAGAAAGCACAACTGCTGGGCTATGCCAACTTCGCCGAACTGGCGCTTGTGGAGCAAATGGCGGAGACGAGCGATGAGGTCACTGCATTTCTGCATCAACAGATTGATCAGGCACGCACGACATTTGCCCATGAGACGCAACAACTGCAACGCTATGCCGCGCAACGGGGGGTCAATGCTCTGGAAGCCTGGGATCACCGCTATTTCGCGGAAAAAATTCGCCAGGACATGGCTGGCGTTTCCCAGGACGCGCTGCGCAACTACTTCCCCTTGGAAACAGTGTTGCAACGCTTGTGCACGTTCACCCAAACCCTGTTCGGCGTTGAGTTGATCGAACAAACCACAGTCGATACCTGGCACCCCGATGTGCGGGTATTTGAACTCAGGGAGTACGCGGAGCCGATCGGACATTTGTTTATTGACCCTTATCGCCGCCTGGCGGGCGGCGCGATCGGCGTCGCCATGGGCTTGCGCAATCACCGGATGACCGCCGAGGGGCGTCCACAACGGCCCATCGCAGTGCTACGCAGCAAGTTGCCACGACCTACAGCGCCCCAGCCTTGCTTGCTGGACCATCTGCAATTGAGGGTCTTATTGCATGAGTTCGGTCACTGCCTGCAGCACCTGTTGACCGCCGCCCCCTACCGGGCGATTTCCGGTATGGACCAATTGAGCCATGACGCGGCGGAATTCTTTGGCCAAGTGCTGGAGCAGTTCTGCTTTACTCCGTCGTTCCTGACCTGGCTATCCGGCCATTTCCAGACGGGAGACTCCTTGCCTGACGATATGGCCAATCAAATGAGCCGATTTGTTCGCATCCAGACCAGCCAGGAGACCGCCAGTGTTTTGCTCACGGGCCTCGTCGACTTCGAATTGCACCGTACCTACGGCGACGGGCGTACACCTCATGAGGTTTTCACCCATGCCAACGTTGAAGTCGGGCATTTGCAGTGGCCGGATGGTGCCCGCCCGATCAACCGCTTCGAACAACCGATGGGCAGCTATGGGGCCAGAATGTATTCCTACAAGTGGTCCGGTGTCCTGGCCCGCCAGGCTTTTGAACGGTTTGAGCGTGATGGCGTGTTCAACCCCGAGACCGGCAAAGCCTTCCGTGACGCGTTTATCACTGAGGGGGATACCCGTACGCTGTTGAGCTCACTTGGGCTTTTCCGGGGGGACGGCGCGGGATGTGTCGGGCATTCCACCGGGGCATGAAGCGCGGGTGCATATGTAGCCCCTGAGCTGAAAGGTGGAACGCCAGAGTGATCTTCAGTAGCCAGTCCGGCATGGAGAGCATTCAATGAGCACCGACACCCCACCGTATTTTTTCAGCGAAACCCAAACTGATCGTACGCAACTGAGCGAGCGCCAACGCGCCCGCAACTTTACCCTCAAGGACCTTGACTGGTTCGATTCCGTTTACCTGGCCACCGATGCTTTGCGCCAGGCACAAAAAGCACCGATGCACGTCCAGACCCTGCAACTGAACGTGCTCGGTCAACCGGCTATTGAATTGGCGGGGGCATTCGTCATGAGCCCCGCCCCGGAAGGTGGGGTTATTCTCTATACGCCAGCTCGTGGTCTGGAAAAGCTGGCAAGCCATGAAGCACTCAAGACGCAACTGGCGTCGTGGCTCAAAGATGCGTCGCAGCGCCAAGCGTTGCTTGATTACCTTTCCATTGCCCAGCAAGTAACCCTGACGCCCACTGCGACCCTGACGATTACCACACATACCGTGGCCGGCGCTGTCTTCGAAGCACAACATACGACCCTCTCCAACAACCTGCTCGACAATGCCCGTTTGATGCGCGAGGAGCTGCTCAAACTGCCCAGTTTCACTTCGCTGCTGGATGAATACATTTGCACTGAATTGGCGCAGTCTTTTACGGGGGGCGATCAGCACCACATCCAAGTGCAGAGTTATGTCATCGATGCATCCCGCAAATCAGGCAACTCTGATACGCCAACGCCCCGACATACGACCACCCGCTCCTTGAGCGAAACCGTGCTCAGGTATTTCGTCGCCAATGGCTGGCCTGCCGGGGAGACCCGGCGCTATTACAACTCCCAGCAGCCTACTCAGGAAGCTGATGATCAGTTGCGTTGGGACGTATCAGTCCAAGGATTGGCCCGGGGCTTGAAAGCCTATATGAAGCAACAGCCCAAGATATTTTGGGCGCTGCCGGCCGCCGCGGAGTTCTCACGACTACAACTTTTTACCCATGCTATGGCCAATGCCTTTTTCACGGTGGCGCTGGAGCAACAACAGCAAACTACGATGACGGTTGAGCAGCGTCTGCAACTACAGGCCTTGCCGCTCAAGGCTGCGCTACCCGCGACAACGCTTGCGCCTGCGATCGATGTTGAAAAGGCACTGCTGAGTGGGCCTGAACAGGCCCCGGCCGAGCTGGCAGGCACACTCATCATCAGCAGTAACAAAAGCGACGATGGCACGCCCTGGCTGCTCTATACCCCCCATCAGGGCCTGCAATCGTTTACCGAGCTGGGAGCACTCAAAACCCACCTTCTTGAGGGGCTCAACCCCCGGCAGCATGCTGATGCCTGGAGAGCGCATCTATCCAGGCCGGAACGCTATGACGAAGTAGACCTGCTGGCTTGCGACGTCACCAAAGGCCCCATCACCGGGGTTATTTTCCAAAGCATCATGGAGGGCATTGTTGAAAAACAAGGTCGCAACCTTGAATACGCCCTTGATCAGTATCGCCTTAGCCAGGGCACGATGGACCTCGACGCCCTGGTTGATCATGTGCTGGATGTGCGTGGCATGATTGACCCCACATTACTGACCTTCGAACCCATGGGGCGTTGGAGTACCCAGTTGGCACAGACCTGGACGGCGACGGTGACTGAACCCAGGGTTCCACCAACGCTTGCTGCAATGCGTACAACTGTGCATTTACTCGAAAACGTCACCGCCGAAATCGAACAACACCTATCGTTTCGCCCCTCGCTGGAGCGTTCCGTTATCACCTGTCTCAATACCAAACTGTACGCTATCAAGCAGCAACACTTGCAGGCTGCGTGCCTCTCGGTACGCCAATACAGCAACCCTTCGAATGGCACTGACAAACCTCAACTGCTCTCATCGAGCAGTATGGTCGACTATTTTCTGGCGCGCTTATGTGGCGAAGTGGGTCCACTCATCGATCCGCTTAACACCCACGTCTACTCAACCGCTCCTGGCAAACCCGCCACCAAGGTCTCAAGTATGGATGCCACTGCCTTCAATACGCTGATCAACAGTGCAGTCGGTGGGTTTAAACAGTACCTGCGTAGAACCCACACCGTGTCCCCCAACATGCAGCCCTTGCTGAGAAAGGCAATGGAGATGGGCTTGACAGGGGAAGTGCAAGTCAGGCTTTGGAACAACGCTTTATTGCCCCTCGACTACGAAGTGCTTTTGACCGTGTTAGGTATTTACGCCAGAGACTTACGCCCTGGCGTCAATGGGTTCCGCCCTGATGCGTTTTCTTTGCAAGTCGTACCAACTGGGCAGAATACCCCGCTGGTACTCAATAACTGTTTCGTGCTGACCGAGCGCGGCGGGCTTGATCCTCAATATTGCGGCCGCACGCTGCTGTGGACGCCCGTGTTGGGCCTGGAAAGTTTCTCCTCATTGAATGACTTCAAAGCAGAGATGGATCGACGCCTGGCAATCCCGAACGAGCGACAGGCGTTCCTGGCGAACCTGGCGCCACCGGACTGGGATGCACAACCGAGCTATGCATTCAGTTCCCTTGAACTGATCGAAGACAACCTCGTCGAGCACTTGCAACGAACCTACGCTCAACAAAAAGACTGTGAACTGGCCCAAATCCTGTCCATGCAGCTGTCGGTCGATCAGTTGCGTAAGCTGTGGCAGGTTCAAGCCACACAAAGCCTGGCGCCCACCAACGTGCAGCGTGCCATGGAGATGGTTCAGGCGATGATCCTGCAACAGGGTTTGCAATGGTTGGGCAAAGCCAGTGCTGTCGATCAACAGCTCTATGTCGAGTTGTTGGAGCAGTATCGAAACAATGTCACCGACAATCAGGACTACCTGCACGGGATCGACTCCCTGGCTCAGTTCACGCGCAATAAGCTCAGCACTTTACTCAAGGAGCTTGCCGTTCAGGACAGCGTCACACCTGATGACGTCGAAGTCGGGCTACCGGGGCAGGGCAGTACACCTGCCCGCAATCAGTCGCTGCTGGACTATGCCTTGAGCCATCAGTCGTACTGGAAGGATGAGGTACCCTTCTTCGCCAGCACCGGGACAACGCCGTTGCCATCCACCCTGGATGCGCAGACGCTGAAAACGCGGATACAGGCGTTGAACATCAACGCGGCTTACCAAACGTACATCAAATCCTTCCTGGGCCCTGCCAGCCCGGACTTTGAGCAACGCTCTACGCGATTCGCCAAGCAACTGCCGTGGCAATTGATGCAATACGCTCACGGCATGAGGTTGCAAGACCAACTTTCACCGGCGGCCTTCGGGCTCATTCAGCAGATCATGGACATGCCCGATGCGATCGCCCGTGCGACAGTGGTGGATGCCAACGCCATGATTCGCCCTCTGGAACTGTCGGTCGATGACGGGAAGAAAACCATCAAGATTCCCGGGGCTTATTTGATCGGCTCCGCCTCCGGTGACGAGGGGCCTCAAGTCCTTTATGCCCCCTATAGCCCAGGCTACACCCTCAAGGAATATACCGTTGAGGCTGCACTATGTGCTGAATTGACAGCCTCCGGCGCATTACAGCGTTGGGTTCGGCAGGTGGTCCCGGCCGTTGACCACGCGGCACTGACCAGCGCACTGGAGCAACCCCAAGCCAACACCACCCTCCAACTGGCATCCAACCCCATCACCGCGCCTTTGTTCAAACAGTTGTATACCGACAATATCGAGCTGCTGACGACGCTACTGGGCTGCCAAAAAACGGCCAGTGCAGGCACCGCCTGGGAGACGGCCAAGGCCGTGTTCTCTGAGGGTGTGAAGCAGGCCATCGTGTTTTTTGCTGGAAAACTGGCTTACCCCTTGGTGGTCTGGCAGAGCTTCAAGCTGTTCAAGGCTTCTGCCGAAGGGCTGCAAAGCCACCAATGGCATGAGGCACTGGGGCATTTCATTGGCGGGGTCGCCTTGCTGGTCGGTTTGCGCGATTCCATGCCTCCCGTATCAGAGGGCGGCATGCCCCCGGCACCCGAGCCGATCCCGCCGCCTTCCACACCTGCGACCTCTGTGGTGTCCTGGCCCGCGCTGGACATTACCGCTGCTTCCCGCACCCGGCTCCAGCGTTTCGAAGTCCTTGAGCCGAGCTTGGCCAACCTGATCAAAGACACCTCACTCAACCTTTACCGATCGACCTCCAACCATTACTACGCGGCGGTGGCAGGAAAAGTGTTCGAAGTCATCAAGCATGGCCAGGGCTGGCGCATCATCGGTGATGGCGAAGTCGGTCCTGAGGTACAGCGCAACCCTAGGCAACAGTGGATGCTCAGTAGCGCTGGCCCAGTGGTGACGGGGCGACGGGCAATTGCACGATTGCTTAATCGCTTCTACTCCGAGCCAGTTGCGCGCCCCAGTTTGAATGTAGTGGCCATCGGGATGCGCGAGATACGAGCGCTTTACGCTCGGGAATCCTGGGTTATCACCGATGCACTTGCCTTGGCGACGTTTTATGCAAAGAACGCCCAGGAAAATTTGCGCCTGATCGCGCAAACACCCCTTGCTGCACCTGAGCTCGTCAAACAGATCAAAGCGTTTTTCGGCTTGCCGACGCTCGAGGTCGAACACCTTGAAAAAATTCAGGAGATCGTCGACAAGGTCTGCAGCGCGTTGATGGAGCCCTCACTGACCTCCTCGGACTCAACGCGATTTGTCATAGGCCGTTCGCGGTTGCCGGCTATTCAGGGCGGACACACGTTGATGGCCTTTACGATTATCCCCGACCCCCTTCAACTGGTGTACTTGACCGAGACGTTTTTCAACCCGGGTCTGAAATACAGTCATTTGTTGACAAAACCGTTTTATGTCAGCGCCCACGCCCGTGCGACCACCCTCATTCACGAAATCACTCATCATGTCTGTGCGACGTTGGACTTGGCTTACGTGCATTCAGGCCATCCCTTTGATGACCTGATTGATCCGCAAACCCCTGAGGGCAGTAACACTAAAGCAGCCCTGGAAAAGCGCCATCTTTCAAGACTGTCGCTCAATACTCCGACCCATGAGTTGTTCCAGGTTGTCGATGTTGCAACCGGCTTCAAATCAGACCCTACCCAAGGCACGTCAACACAGCATGTGCTCGACAGGCTGCTCAGCGTCACAGGCACCCAGACCCTCGCCGATGCGCGGCGAGTTTTCCGTACCGATCCGCTTAAACGCATCCTTACGGTACTTAACAACGCCGACTCCGTCGCCTACCTGATTGCACAATTGGGGCGTCGAAAAGAGATACCTGTTGGCTTATGACTACAACGTCAGGTCATCGCCCGGGCGTTTGCTCCTGCGCAGCGAGGCGGGCATCAACTATTAGGCTTGTCTCGCTTTAAGGGGCGTGGCGTCTGGTTGAGGTGTTTGTTGAACTCCATCCAGGCCGCGAGGGCCGACATCAGCACCACACCGAGCAAGGCGGTGAGTAGTTGCATGACCACGGCGTCATTCGCCTGGGCATTGAGCATGTCCGCCAGTGGCGCCAGCACCACGCCCAGGCAGAACACTTCCAGGGAATAACGGCCCATCTGGCAAATTCGTTCAGCCAGACGGTTTTGCGTCCATTGCGGGTTTGGTAACAGCTTGGCGGTGACATAGGCCAGCGCCAGGAAGTGCACGAGACGCGCCGGCGACAGGTTGGTCTTGCTGATGGGGTACAGCAGGTTGCTGAGCGTGGTGGGCATCACCGCATCATGGATTTCAGGCCAGAGCCACGACAGCGTGATCACGCCGGCCACCACCACATACAGCGCCGCCGCGACAAACAGCGGCTGGCGCTGTAAGGGGCGTGTCTCGGGCGCGCTGGGCCTCTGGCTGTAAATCGCGGCGGCGCCCCCCAGCACAAACAGCAATTGCCAGGTGACAGGGTTGAAATACCATACGCCATCGGCAATGGCCCGCAGGTTCCAACCCATCCACGGCGCCATCAGGTATACCACCAGCGAGACACTCACCACGGCCCAGGGCGCGCGCACCATCAGCGGCAGCACCACGGACAAACCAGCCAGCAAGACGATATACAACGGCAACGGATCCATCAGGTTGGGCTTGAAGCGCAACAGCAGTTCGTCGGTCAGTGCCTGTTGCGGGTGGGTGACGAAGTGCGTCAGGCCCATCTCCGCCACCAGGTCGCGGGTTTCTACATGGTTGTTGGCGAAGAACACGATACCCATCAGCATGGCCAGCAAGAAAATATGCACCACATACAACACCCAGGTGCGGCGCAGGATTTTCAGGCAGGCCATCCAATAGCCTTCGCGCTGCATGACCTTGCCGTAGGCCAGCACCGAGGCGAACCCGGCGAGAAACACGAAGACCTCCGCCGCGTCGCTGAAGCCGAAGTTGCGCAGAGTGATCAGGCCGAGGGGGTTGTGGGGGACGTGATCCCAGAAAATGAAGATCAACGCCAGGCCCCGAAAAAAATCGATGCGTGGGTCGCGTCCGTTCAGCATGGCAGCGGGCTCTTGAACAAGTAGTTGAATGACGATAGATGAGCGCGCGCGTTGTCGTACGCCGCACGTCGAGCGGGCGCAGGTTGGCGGTATTTGTAAGCAATTGCAAAGGCTGGGTATTGCTGAATGTCTCTAGAGATCAATGATCACCAGGATGCCCTGGCTGCCGGTGAGCACACCGTGGGGAGTGCCGGCTTCCACGAGGTACATCTGGCCGGCGTCCACCCTGATGGCTTGACCACCGATGCGCAGGTGCAAGTGCCCACTGATCACCAACAACCCTTCGTTGTAGTCGTGGGTTTCTTCCTCGTACGCCTGTTCATCCATGCGCAGTACTTTGATCCGCGCCGGGCCAACCTGGCCCAGACGTGTGGATGTCCAACTGTCAGGCAGTTGCGCGCAGATTACGGCGAAGTCCAGTAACGGCATGTGAGTCTCCTTGTTTCAACGATGCCGTCGGTGGTCCGGTTCAGCAGGCGGAGGGTCTTGTCAGAAAGCGTCCATCAGCAAGACCCTGCACGGCTTGGCCTGATACGCATTGATCTGCGGCACCAACCGTTTGAAGTGCTCGGTCTGGCAATGCGCATCCAGCGCAGCCTGATCGGGCCACTGTTCGATAAAGACGAAGTGCCCGGGGTCTTTTTGATCGACAAACAAGTCGTAGGCGATGCACAGCGGTTCCTGGCGGGTTTTTTCCACCAGTTCAGCGTACCAGGGGCGCACGGTTTCCAGGTGTTCGGGCTTGATGAAGTCTTCAGCGATGACTTTCAGCATGGCAGGCGTCCCTCAGGCTGCAACGGTTTCATGGGGCTCGAAACTGTCAGCCCGCGCCATCTGCCACATGCGCGAATAGAACTCGCCATTCACGTCTCCCGTGAGCAACTCGCCGGGCTTCAAGAACACATGCAACTGCGAAAACAGCTTGATCTCGGTTGCCGACATGCGTCGCACCAAGTGCTTGGCCGACAACTGCGACGGGTGGTCGAGCCCAGCGGCGGCGAGCATTTCGGCTAGGGCGTGCAGCGTGTTGCGGTGGAAGTTGAACACACGCTGGGCCTTGTCCGGCACGACCAAGGCTCGTTGGCGTAGTGGGTCTTGCGTGGCCACGCCAGTCGGGCATTTGTTGGTGTGGCATGACTGCGACTGGATGCAGCCAATGGCGAACATGAAGCCACGTGCCGAGTTGGCCCAGTCGGCACCAATGGCCAGGACGCTGGCGATATCGAACGCGCTGACGATCTTGCCGCTGGCGCCGAGTTTGATTTTGTCGCGCAGGTTCAGGCCCACCAGGGTGTTGTGCACGAACAGCAAACCCTCACGCAGCGGCACGCCGATATGGTCGGTGAACTCCACAGGTGCGGCGCCGGTGCCGCCTTCCTTGCCGTCCACCACGATAAAGTCCGGAAGGATGCCGGTTTCGAGCATGGCCTTGGCAATGCCCATGAATTCCCACGGGTGGCCTAAGCAGAACTTGAAGCCCACCGGTTTGCCGCCGGACAGTTCACGCAACTGAGCGATGAACTGCATCAGCTCGATCGGCGTGGAAAACGCGCTGTGGCGCGACGGCGAGATGCAATCTTCACCCATCATGATGCCGCGGGTGTCGGCGATTTCCTGGGTGACCTTGTGCTTGGGCAGAATCCCGCCATGGCCGGGCTTGGCGCCTTGGCTCATCTTGATTTCGATCATGCGCACTTGCGGGTTCTGGGCCTGCACGGCGAAGCGTTCGGGGTCGAAACGGCCGTCGCTGGTGCGGCAGCCGAAGTAACCGCTGCCCAGTTCCCAGGTGAGGTCGCCGCCGTTTTCTCGGTGATAGGGGCTGATGCTGCCTTCGCCGGTGTCGTGGGCAAAGTTGCCGAGCTTGGCGCCGTGGTTGAGCGCGCGGATCGCATTGGCGCTCAACGAGCCAAAGCTCATCGCCGAGATATTGAACACCGACGCCGAGTACGGCTGTGTGCACTGCGGGCCGCCGACCATCACGCGAAAACTGCTGGGGTCGCTCAGTGGCGCAGGGCGCATGGAGTGGCCGATAAATTCGAAGCCTGACTGGTACACGTCAATCAGGGTGCCGAAGGGTTTGTCCGCTGTTTCGTTCTTGGCACGCGAATACACCAGCGAGCGCTGGGCGCGGGAGAAGGGCAGGGCGTCGCTGTCGGACTCCAGCAGGTACTGGCGGATTTCCGGGCGGATGGTTTCTACCAGGTAGCGGATATTGCCCAGGATCGGATAGTTGCGGCGCACCGCATGGGGGCTTTGCAGCAGGTCGACAATGCCGATCAGGCTGAGTACACCGGTGACTATCGTGATAGGCCACAGCCATTCATGTTCGATAAAGGGGAGGCTGGCGAGGGTGAAAATGACGCACACAGCAAAGAAGGCGTAGCGGCTTAACAAGGACAGGCTCATACGGTTTCCTTGGGTTCGGACTCTTCAGGTCGATCCGCCATTCTGCGCCTGTCAGGAAACCATAGACAACCTGTGGGAATATTCAGTTTGGCAACGCGGGTGGGACAGACTGGCCTGGAATAGACACCTGTCGGCGCTTGATTCGGTTCAGCCCTTGGCAGAATTGATAGTTTCGAGCTGCTCTCGGCACCGGCTTACGAGACCCATCAAGCCTGACCTTATTGCAAAAGGTTCTCGTTTGGATGCTTTTCTTTGTGTTACTGTATAACAAATCAACCGCACCCAAACGCCCCGGAGGCCTCATGAAAGCTGGTATCCACCCCGACTACCGCACCGTGCTGTTCCACGACACTGCCGCCGACGTGTTCTTCCTCATCGGCTCCACCGCCGACAGTGATCGCACCCATACACACAGCGACGGCAACACCTATCCCTACATCCCGCTGGACGTCTCCAGCGCCTCGCACCCGGTCTACACCGGCCAGCAGCGCAAGACCCAGGCCGAAGGCCGGATTGCCGGGTTCAATAAGCGTTTTGCATCGTTTGGGTCGAGCCCGAAAAAAGCTGACGCATGAGCATGATCCGGCGGCGTGTCCTACGCCGCCGTCTGCCGAATCGGCAGTACCACCCGAAACTTCGTACCCTTGCCCAGCTCGCTGCTGACGCTGATATTGCCACGGTGTTTCTTGACGATCCCGTAGGACAACGACAAACCCAGCCCGGTACCTTCGCCCACCGGCTTGGTGGTGAAGAACGGGTCGAAAATCTTCTGCACGGTGTCGGGGGCAATCCCACAGCCGTTGTCTGCGACTTCCAGCCACACGTTTTCGCCTTCCACTCCGTTGCTGATGGTAATGGTGCCGCGCTCAGGGCCCATGGCTTGTGCGGCGTTGATCACCAGGTTCATCACCACCTGATTGAGTTGGGAGGCCAGGCATTCGATTTCCGGCAGCGGCGCGTAGTGCTTGACCACATCGGCCTTGTACTTGAGTTCGCTGGCGACGATGTTCAGCGTCGAATCGATGCCTTGCTGCAGGTTGGCGAATTGCCAGGTCTGGTCGTTATCCACCCGTGAAAAGTTCTTCAGGTCCTTGACGATCTGCACCACACGGCCGATGCCGTCCTTGGACTCGCGGATCAGGATCGGAATGTCATCCTTGAGAAAATCCAGGTCCAGCTCGTTGCGCAAGGCCGTGAGCGGTTCGCGATGTTCTGGCGCCTCGATGTGCGCTTCGCTGCGCTGGTAGGCATCGAGCATCTGTTGCAGCTGCTTGAAGTAGCTGTCGAGGGTGCTGAGGTTGGAGGAAATAAAACCCACCGGGTTGTTGATCTCATGGGCGACGCCGGCCGCGAGTTGCCCCAGTGAGGCGAGCTTTTCCGACTGCACCAGTTGGCTTTCCAGATGCTTGCGCTCTTCAATTTCCAGTTGCAGCGCTTGGGTGCGTTCTTCCACCAACCGCTCCAGCTGCGAGGTTTGCAGGGAGGCGCGGCGGGCCATGTCCCACTTGTTGGCCAGGGTGTTTGCCATTTGCTGGACTTCAATGTTGTCGAACGGCTTTTTCAGGATCAGCAGGCGGTCGTGGGCGCGCAGGCGAAACAACAGGTCATCCCAGGAATAGTCCGAGTAGGCGGTACACACCACCACTTGCAAGTCGGGGGCGACTTTCCACAGTTCTTCAATGGTCTTGGCGCCGTCCCAACCCTGGGGCATACGCATGTCAACGAAGGCCAAGGCGTAGGGGCGTTCTTGCGCCATGGCGCTGGTCAGCAAGCCCAGGCCTTCCTCGCCGCCATACGCGCAGTGCAGCTCGAATGCCTGGGCTTGAGGTTTGGCCGCGTCGCCAAACAGTGCCGACTCCATCTCATCCAGCGCTTCGGTTGAGGCTTCGTCGGGCATCAGGATCTTGCGAAAATCCTCATGAATGGACGGTGTGTCATCGATCAGCAGGATGCGCCGGTTGGGAGGTTGGTTCATGAGTGGCTTCCGGCAAGGGTCAGGGGGATGGTCAAGGTGAAGACGGCGCCAAGGCCCGGGCCGTCGCTGTGCGCGCTGAGCTGGCCGTTCATTTCTACGGCGGCCAGGGCGCAGCTGTGCAGACCGAAGCCGTGGCCTTCCTTGCGGGTGGTAAAACCGTGGGTGAAGATGCGTGCCATGTTCTCGGGCGGTATGCCTTCGCCATCGTCCTTCACACTGATCTTCAGGGTCTCGTCGCCTACCGATTCCACCGCCAGGGTGATTTGCCGTGGCCGCTCAGACAGTTTGTCCATAGCGTATTTGGCGTTGCTGATCAGGTTGACCATGATCAGCAGTAACCGGTGCTTGTCCGCCAAAATCTCCGGCACCGGGGCGTACGCCTTCACAACAGTGACATGGTGACGGCTCAGCGCGCCGGCGTTCATGCGCAGGGCGTCGTCCATCAAGGCGCTGATATTGACCGGCTCCAGCAAGGTAGACGCACCCGCATAGGATTGCTGGGTCGAGACGATGTCCTTGATGTGGTCCACACTTTTGCTCAACTGCGCCAGCTCATCGCTCATGCCTTGCTGTTCGACAGCAATCGCTTCGACCAACTGGTTCAGATAGCCCGGCAGCAACTTGCCCTTTTCATCCTCGGTAAGGAAGGTGCCCAGGTCGCCCTGATGGGCGTTAATCAACTGCATGGCCTTGCCCAGGCCGAGCGCCTTGCTGGCGCGCAGCTTGCGGCTGACCAGATCGGCGGAGATATTCACACTGTTGAGCACGTTACCGACGTTGTGCAGCACGTTGGTGGCGATCTCGGCCATGCCGGCCTGGCGGGCGCTGTCCATCAGCTCGCTCTGGGCATCCTTGAGCTGTTGCGTGCGCCGTTCCACCCGTTGCTCCAGGGTTTCGTTGGCGGCCTGCAACGCGCGGTTGACGCGGTTTATCTCGGCGAAGCTGCGCAACAGGCGCACCGCCAGGTAGAGCAGCAGCACCACCAGCAAGGTCGAGAAGATCAGCAGGTAGCGATGGTATTGATGGTCGATGAGGTCTGTGGCTTGCTGGTCCTGATTGAGGTGGGTGGTCAAGTCATCGAGGTGTTCGGCCACCGGCACGGCGGCAATCCGCTCGAGCAGGCTGTTGACCAGTGGCTGTTCGCGCAGGATCAGCGAAATATGATTGCTGAGGATCTCCACCGGTGCCTGGAACTCGCTGGGCAGGCTCTGTTGGTTGATGGCCAGTTTGCCCAGGCCCACCAGGATATCGGCGGCACGTTCGTCGCTGGTGACCTGGGCAAACTCCAGGCTGCTGAGCAGCAGGTCGTAAGTGTCGGTGGCCACGTTTTGCAGTTGCAGCCGGCCTTCGTCGGTCATGCTGTTGAATTGGGCCTGGATGTCGTCTTCGGCCGTCGGCAAAAAAGCCAATGAGTTACGCAGCACTGCGTTGTGGGATTTGAACTGGTCGACCAACCGGGCTTTTTCCTCGATGGCCGTCAGATACGCCGCATGGCTGGCTTGCCAACCGGGCAGGTCGGCTGCGCTGTGGTAGGTGTCGCGGCTCTCCAGTTCAGCCCCGATGCGGGTCATTTCGGTCAGCGGTGTGACCAGTGGGTCGTAGTTGTGGGTGATCGCGATCCTGGCCTTGAGTACTTCGCTGTCCCACTGGGCATTGAGCTGCTGGAGTTGGCGGATCAAGTCGCGCGACTGGGTATAAGTGGCCGTCTGGTCGCGTGAAGACTTGAGGTACAAAAACACCAGGGTAGAGGCCAGGAGCAGGGTAATGAGGCCTAGCAGGATTTGGCTGGTGCGTCGGCGTGACAAGCGTCTCATAACGGCTTGCCCGCCCATTCGCCGGTCAGGGTCTTGAGAAACTGGATAATCAGGTCCTTGTCTTCCTGGGACGGGTTGCGCCCCAACTGGTACTTGAACATCACGTCAACCGCCTCTTCAAGGGTCTTGGCCGAGGCGTCGTGGAAGTACGGCGCCGTGACGGCCACATTGCGCAGGCTGGGCACCTTGAACACATGGCGGTCCTCTTCATCCTGGGTCAGCAGGTAGCGCCCCAGGTCCGATTCCAGCGGGTTGCCGCGGGCCTTGAAGTAGTCGCCCATCACACCGAACTTCTGGAACATATTGCCGCCGATGTTCACGCCCTGGTGACAGGCGATGCAGCCGTAGTCCTTGAAGCGTTGATAACCGTACTTTTCCTGCGTGGTCAGGATATCGGTGTCGCCCAGCAAGTATTGGTCAAACCGCGAGTTGGGTGTCAGCAGCGTGCGCTCGTAGGTGGCCAGGGCGTGCTGCACATTGGGAGCGGTGAGGCCATCGGGGTAGGCCTGTTTGAACGCGTTCTGGTAGGCGGGCAGAGCGGACAGGTTGCGCACCACGGTATTCCAGTCGCTGCCCATTTCCACCGGGCTGATCACCACCTGCTCGACCTGGGCCTCCAGCGTGTCCACCCGACCGTTCCAGAACTGTTTGAAGTTCAGGCTGGCATTGAATACGGAAGGGGTATTGATCTGCACCGGTTTGCCGTCAAAGCCAATGGAGAGTGGCTTGTTGTCGGCGCCGCCGCTGGTCAGTTGATGACAGCTCGCGCAGGACAAGGTGTTGTTGACCGACAAACGCGGCTCGTTGAACAGTTGGCGACCCAACTCAACCTTGGCCGGGTCCAGTACTGGAGCCGCCGGCAAGGGCTTGAGCGCTTCGTCCAGCGGCGCGGCTGACAGCGATGCGGTGCCCAGGCATAACGCGAACATCAGGCCAGAACGGTGGTTTACGACGTTGCTCAAGCGAGCACTCCTTGCAGGCCCAGGGCTATTTATTTTATTGATCCGGCATCAGTGTCGCGCTATCCGTTTGCAGCAACTGCACAAAATCTTTCGAAGGCAGCGCCTTGCTGAATAGAAAGCCCTGGCCCTCCTCACACTGCTGGGCTTTGAGGAAATTCAGTTGGTCGAGGGTTTCCACACCTTCGGCGATGATGTTCAGTTCCAGGCTTTTGCCCATGCCGATGATAGCGCTGATCAGCTGTTCGTCCTGGCTATTGATGCGCAGGCCGCGCACGAAGGATTGGTCGATCTTCAGCACGTCGATGGGAAATCGCCGCAGGTAGCTGAGGCTGGAGTAGCCAGTGCCGAAATCGTCCAGGGCCAGGCGGATGCCCATGGCCTTGATCTTTTGCAGGGTCTCCACGGTTTCGTCGACGTTCTGCATCAGCACGCTTTCGGTGATTTCCAGTTCCAGTTGGGCGGGCGGCAGGCCGGTTTCTTTGAGGATGGCGGCCAGGTTGTCGACGAAGTCCCGTTGGCGAAAGTCGATCGCCGAGATGTTCACCGACATGCGCAGGGGGGCCAGGCCCATCTCGCGCCAGGCTTGGGCTTGTGCGCAGGCTTGGCGCAGTACCCACTGAGTCAGGCGTACGATCAGGCCGCTGTCTTCGGCGACCGGAATGAACTCCGCCGGGCTGACCCAACCCGACTGCGGTCGAAACCAGCGTGTCAGCGCTTCCGCACCGACAATGCGCCCGGACTCCAGCGCCAGCTTGGGCTGGTAATGCAGCACAAATTCATCGCGGTCCAGCGCCTGGCGGATCGCGCTTTCCAGGTTTTGCTGGTGCTGGGCGCGCAGGTTCATGTCTTCGGTGTAAAAGCTGAAATCCCCCGAGCCGCGCTCTTTGCTGGTACGCATCGCGGTTTCAGCATGCTTGAGCAAGCCCACGGCATTGTCGCTGTCATCGGGGTAAATACTGATGCCCAGGCTGGCGCTCACACTCAGGTCATGCCCCGCGACATGGCGAGTCGCGCTGACGGCATTGAGTACCTTTTGCGCAATGTGCTGGGTTTGCTGGGGATGCTGGATATCGTTGAGCAGCACCACGAACTCGTCGGAGCCGTAACGAAACACCGAATCCGACGCCCGCACCGCCGCCACCAGGCTCAGGCTGACCTGCGCAAGCACCTCGTCGCCTGCCGGATAGCCCAGGGCGTTGTTGATGCGCTTGAAGCGGTCGAGCCCCAGAAACATCACCGCCAGTTGCGTGTCGTGCCTGCGGCCCAAGGCGATCGCCTGGGTCAGGCGGTCGCCCAGCAACGTGCTGTTGGGCAACTCCGTCAGGGCGTCGTATTGCAATAAGTGCGAGACCTTGAGCAGCTCCTGCACGCGTTCCTCGATGGTGCGCTCCAGGCTGATCACCTTCAGGGCCGCGTCCTGGGCCAGTTGCCATTTCCAGGTCAGGGCGCTGGCCATCTGGCGGATTTCCAGGTGGTCGAAGGGCTTTTTCAGGATCAGCAGTTGATCGTTGTATTTCAGGCGCGCTTCGATGGCCTCAAAGGAATAGTCGGAATAGGCCGTGCAAAGCGCGATTTGCAGGTTGGGGTCCACCTCCCACAGCTGTTCGATGGTGTGCAGGCCGTCCCAGCCAGGGGGCATGCGCATGTCGATAAACACCATGGCGTAGGGCGAGTGGGCGTCGAGGGCTTTCTTGACCAGTGCCAAGGCTTCCTGGCCCTGGTAGGCGGAGTCCAGGTCAAACGCCTGGCGCACCGGTGCGGTGGTGCCGAACAGGGCGGACTCCAGGGTATCGAGGGAGGGCTCGCCATGCTCGTCGGCACAGAGGATCTTGCGAAAATCCTGGTGGATCGAAGCCGTGTCATCCACGATCAGGATGCGCCGGTTGGCCCGGCCCGATTCCGTCCTCATGGCGCACTCGGCACGTGCAAAAGGCTTGATGGCATGACAATTCCTTCCCTGGTTCTACAACTGAACGGGGCGCGAGCATGCAGTGCAGCATAGTTGAGTTCCCTTGATATCGACGGCCAGTTGGCGTCAAATCAATCGCGCTTTGTATTGTGCGGATTCAATTTAGCTTAACTTCGTTTAATTTGAAGGCAGAGTCGCCATGGATGAACAACTCGCTACGAAGTCCGCTGTTTTGCTGGTCGACGATGAAGAGTCGATCCTTAACAGCCTGCGCCGCCTGTTGCGCGGCCAGCCCTATGACGTGGTATTGGCTACCAGCGGCGCCCAGGCGCTGGAGATCATGGCGACCCGGCCTATCGATCTGGTGATGAGCGATGCGCGCATGCCCGGCATGGACGGCGCCACGCTGCTGGCCGAGGTCCACCGCCTGTATCCCGCCACCGGCCGCATCCTGCTCACCGGCTACGCCGACCTCACCACCATCATCAAGGCGATCAACGACGGGCAGATCCACCGCTACATCAGCAAACCCTGGAACGACGAGGAGTTGCAGCTGGTGTTGCAGCAAACCCTCGAGCATCAACGGCTTGAACGCCTGGCCCGAGACCAGACCGAACAGCTCAAGCTGCTCAACGCCACCCTGGAAAAACGCGTGGCGGCGCGTACCGCCGAGTTGCAACAAACCGCCGACATGCTCGACCTGGCCTACGACGAGCTCAAGCGCAGCTATGTGACCGGCACCGAAGTATTCTCGCTGCTGGCCAACCTGCGCTTGCCCAAGGACAAACAGACCAACCGTGCGTTGATCGAGTTGATCCGCGTGTATTGCGCCGCCCAGTCCATGGACGAATCCAGCACCCGTGACCTGACCATGGCCGCCGCGTTGTACAACATCGGCAAGTTGAGCTGGACCGACAGCATGATGGTGCACCGTCAGACAAACTGCATAGCACCGACCGCGGCTTGTACCGTGAGTATCCAGGACAGAGCGAGTCGCTGCTGATGACCCTGGAGCCGATGAAGGATGCGGCGCGGATCATTCGTCATCACCAGGAACGTTGGGACGGCACGGGGTTTCCCGACCACCTCAAGGGCGATACCATCCCGCCCGGTTCACGGCTGCTGAAGCTGGCGGTGGACTTTATCGAATTGCAGAAAGGCTTGATCCTGGAGCGACACCTCAACAGCGACGAAGCGCTGTTGTATATCCGCAAGTACGCCGGGCGCCTGTATGACCCGGCGTTGGTGGAAGATTTTGTGCAGGCCTGCGCCACCTTCCTCAGCGACGTGACCCTGGGCGACCCCACGGTCAAAGTCCTCACCACCCGTGAGCTTGAGGCCGGCATGGTGTTGGCCCGTAACCTCAATGCCGATAACGGCATGCTGCTGCTCAATGCCGGCAAGGTGCTTAACTTGCCGCTGGTGGACAAATTGATCGCGTTCGAAGCGATGGAAGGCGCCAAGTACAGCGTATTTATCAAACAGCCCGAAGAGACCTCGATTCTTTCATGAATGATTCAACCATCCGCATCGCCGCCGCCATCCTCATTGACCAAGCCGGCCAGACCCTGCTGGTGCGCAAGCGCGGCACCCAGGCGTTCATGCAACCTGGCGGCAAGATCGACGCAGGCGAACAACCCGTCCAGGCGTTGGCCCGTGAGCTGTATGAAGAGCTGAACCTGCACATCAAGGTAGAGGACGCCACGTACCTCGGCCAATTCTCGGCGCCTGCCGCCAACGAACCGGGCTTCACCGTGCAGGCCGAGCTGTTCCAGGTGCAGATCGACGTTGCGGTGATGCCAGCGGCGGAAATTGAAGAAATCCGCTGGATCGACCCCACGGGCGATGGCGGCCTGCAATTGGCGCCGCTGACCCGCGATACGATCCTGCCGCTCTACCGCGCGTCGCTGATCGACGCATGATCGAAGCATGATCATTCGCCCGCTGGACGCTCCCGACGCGCCTGCTTACCGGGCGTTGATGCTACAGGCGTATGGCGCTTATCCCCAGGCGTTCACCTCCAGCGTGGCCGAACGTGCCTTGATGCCCTTGAGCTGGTGGGAAAAGCGCCTCGGCAGCCCGCTGGACCGCCTGTTTGGCGCCTTCGACGGCGATCAGTTGGCGGGCATTGTCGGCCTTGCGTTCGAGCCACGGGAAAAGGCCCGGCACAAAGTGACCTTGTTCGGCATGTACGTGACCGAGGCTTATCAACAGCAGGGGCTTGGGCGGCAACTGGTGCAAGCCGCACTGGAAGAAGCCCGCCGCCACCCGCGCCTGAAGCTGATCCAACTGACGGTCACCGCCGGCAATGACGCCGCCTTTGCGCTCTACCAGCGCTGCGGTTTCATTCAGTACGGCCTGGAGCCACTGGCGGTGCGGGGAGGCGTCGAATACTTCGACAAGATCCACATGTGGCGTGAACTGCAGGGTGACTGTGGGAGCTGGCTTGCTTGCGATAGCATCACCACGGTGTAACTGAAACACCGCGGTGCAAGCATCGCGGGCAAGCCCAGCTCCCACACTGGCCCGCACGCCTAGTGCCCGTTCAACGCACCGCGCTGACGCCATCCAGCGTGGAAAACGAGGTGTCCTTGGCCGTCAGCAAGAAGTCGCGCATATAAGGCGCATCGAGCATGTCGGCACGAATGCCCGCATACAAGGTGGCGAACAAACCCTTCTCACCCAAACGCTTGGCCTTCACATACCCGCGCGAGCTGTATTCATGCAGCGCCCAGTGGGGCATGCCGCACACACCACGACCACTGGCCACCAGTTGCATCATCATCACGGTCAGCTCCGAGGTCCGCACCTGGGCCGGTTCAACGTCGGCCGGTTCCAGGAAGCGGGTGAAGATGTCCAGGCGGTCACGTTCCACCGGGTAGGTGATCAGGGTTTCTGTCAGCAGGTCTTCCGGCACGATGTAGGACTTGTTCGCCAGCGCGTGCTGGTTGGCCACCGCCAGCATGGCTTCGTAGGTGAACAGCGGCACGTAGGTGATGCCCGGCAGTTCCAGCGGGTCGGAGGTCACCACCAGGTCCAGGTCGCCGCGGGCCAGGGCCGGCAGCGGCGCGAAGGCAAAGCCCGAGGCCAGGTCCAACTCGACTTCCGGCCAGGCATCGCGGAATTGGTCGATGGTCGGCATCAGCCACTGGAAACAACTGTGGCATTCGATCGCCATATGCAAGCGCCCGGCAGTGCCCCCGGCCAGCCGCGCAATATCGCGCTCGGCACCGCGCAACAACGGCAGGGTGGCGTCGGCCAATTGCAGCAGGCGCAGGCCAGCGCTGGTGAAGCGCACCGGTTTGGTCTTGCGCACGAACAGCGGCATGCCCAGGCGCTCTTCCAGCTCTTTGAACTGATGGGAGAGGGCGGACTGGGTCAAGTGCAGGCGTTCGGCGGCTTCCACCAGGCTGTCGGCTTCGCGCAAGGCGTGCAGGGTTTTCAAGTGACGGATTTCGAGCACAGGCGCTCCATGAAGAAAATTTGCGACAAAAACGGATTACGTGATTTTGTCTCATGTTGTGGGGCGTGTCGACCATGACCACTGGGCACTCTTCATCAAACTGTCATCGAACTGTGGCGGCGCGCTTGAACAAACTTCATCAGACTCGCGCTCTACTGGGGTTCTGCGTTCTGGTGTTTTTCATGCGTGCGTTGTTTTTAGTGGCCGCTCTACTGTTCGGCCTGCCGTCTTTTGCGGCTTCTCGATGTGATGTCAATGTCCCGACCCAAACGGTCGACCTGGCTCAGGTGAGCATCGCCTATCAAAGTATCGGCCGTGCGTCCGACCCTGCGTTGCTGTTGGTGATGGGCCTGGGCGGGCAGTTGATTCACTGGCCGGATGAAGTGGTGGTGGCCCTGTGTGAACAAGGTTTCCGGGTGATTCGCTACGACAACCGCGACGTGGGCCTGTCCACTTGGCGGCAGGCGCCGGCGAGCGCCAACCTGACTTTCGAAGTGCTGCGCTACAAACTCGGCCTGCCGGTGGCCGCGCCTTATACCTTGACTGATATGGCCGACGACGCGCTGGGGTTGATGGATGCGCTGCAGGTGCAGCAATTTCACGTACTCGGCGCGAGCATGGGCGGCATGATCGCTCAACACCTGGCGGCCATGGCGCCACAGCGCGTGGAAAGCCTGACCCTGATCATGACCAGCTCCGGCGCCGAGGGCCTGCCCGCACCGAACGCAGCGCTGGTGCAATTGCTGTCGCGACGCAGCGCACCCAACCGTGAGGTGGCGCTGGAGCAACAGGCGGATTTGCTCGCGGCGTTGGGCAGCCCGGATATCAAGGACGATCGCCAGGCGTTGCTGCACCAGGCGGCGCTGTCCTATGACCGCGCCTTCAACCCCGAAGGCGTGAAGCGCCAGATCATGGCGATTCTGGCCGAGCCAAGCCGTGTGCCTTTGCTCAACCAACTGCGCGTGCCTGCCCTGGTGGTACATGGCACCGCCGACCCGTTGCTGCCGGTGATGCACGGCGTGCACCTCGCCGCGCATATCCAGGGCAGCCAGTTGAAATTGATTCCCGGCCTGGCCCACCGTTTTCAGGAAGCGTTCAAGGCACCCTTGTTGGCGGCGGTGCTGCCCTACCTGCAAGCCCATCGCCAGGATGCCGCGCACTGGGCGCAGATCGATTTGAGCGAGCCTTCGAAGGTGCTGTGAAGGTGGTGTATCGTGCAAGCTTTCTGCGCATCAATGCCCGCGAGGTTGCCCATCATGAGTACTCCCCTGAAAATCGATTTCGTCAGCGACGTATCCTGCCCCTGGTGCATCATCGGCCTGCGTGGCCTGACCGAAGCCCTCGACCAGCTCGGCAGCGAAGTGCAGGCCGAGATCCATTTCCAGCCGTTCGAACTGAACCCGAACATGCCCGCCGAGGGGCAGAACATCGTCGAGCACATTACCGAAAAGTACGGTTCCACGGCGCAAGAGTCCCAGGCTAATCGTGCGCGCATCCGCGACATGGGCGCCGCATTGGGCTTTGCGTTCCGCACCGACGGCCAGAGCCGTATCTACAACACCTTCGACGCGCACCGCCTATTGCATTGGGCGGGGCTGGAGGGTCTGCAGTACAACCTCAAGGAAGCGCTGTTCAAGGCGTATTTCAGCGATGGCCAGGACCCTTCCGATCACGCGACCCTGGCGATCATCGCCGAGAGCGTAGGGCTGGACATTGCGCGCGCCGCCGAGATTCTTGCCAGCGATGAATACGCCGCCGAAGTCCGTGAGCAGGAACAGCTGTGGGTTTCCCGTGGGGTGAGTTCGGTGCCGACCATTGTCTTCAATGACCAATATGCGGTGAGCGGTGGGCAACCGGCTGAAGCCTTCGTCGGCGCGATTCGCCAGATCATTGCCGAGGCGCGATCCTGACGCCGCTTCAATGTGGGAGCTGGCTTGCCTGCGATAGCGGACTGTCAGTTGCAAATGGGCTGGCTGACACACCGATATTGCAGGCAAGCCAGCTCCCACACTTGATACTCATTGTTTGCAAAAATGGCGCTCATCCAAGCGCTGGCCCATCCCTTGCATTACCCCCCTAAAGCCCAACCGGCCTGCGGTTGGGCGCTGCCATTAGGGGTGAAACTTACCTTGAACATTCTTGACCTTGACCACAGCCTCACCGGCCAGGCACCGATTGCCCGGCGGTTGGCCAGCGGTCGGGCCACGCGCCTGGACCTGCTGGACCTGGGCCCGAAATTGCGTTTGTGGTCCACCGAAAAAACCTGGAAGCGTTTCGTCGAGCGCCTGGCCCAACGGCCACGGCCCCGTGACGCGCTCCCGGAAATCCTGTTTGTCGGCTCCGGTGATTATCACCACCTCACGCCGGCCTTTTTGGCCGACCTCAAAGAGCCCATCAGCCTGATCCACTTTGACAACCACCCCGACTGGGTGCGCTTTGCGCCCAAGCGGCACTGCGGTTCGTGGGTCAACCGGGCGCTGAAGATGCCGGCGATCCAACGCATCGTCACCCTCGGCCCGTGCAGCGATGACCTGCATAACCCGCAACTGCGCGGCGGCAATCTTGGCGCCCTCAAGCGCGGGCGTTTGCAGTTGTTTCCCTGGCAGCATCCGCCGTCCAAGGTCTGGGGCCGGGTGGGGGACGGCGCCGGCCACCAGCAACAGGAAAACCACCTGCATTGGCGCAACCTGGCGGACCTGGATTGGGCGGCTTTCCTCGACCAGATGATTGCCAGCCTGCCCACCGAAGCGATCTGGATCACCATCGACAAAGATGTGCTGGCCAGTGAAGACGCCGCCACCAACTGGGACCAGGGTGGCATGCGCCTGACCCATTTGCTCCAGGCCCTGCGGGCGTTGGCGGCGGGTAAACGCATCATTGGCATCGACGTCTGCGGTGAGTTCGCCACGCCGGCGTTCAGCAACGCGTTCAAGCGCTGGGAAGCCAAGTCTGATCAGCCGCCACCGGAGCGCTGGAGCCCGCAAGACTTGCAGCGTAATGCTGCAACCAATGAAGCCTTGATCGACCTGTTTGAGGAGCTGTTCCCGTGACCCTGACCGTGGTGTTGTTACTGGCGTTTTCCATCGTCCTAGATGTGATTGGCCAGCTGTGTTTCAAATTGGGCGTGGACCGTTTGCCGCAACTCGATGGCGGTTTTCGCCTGCGTGCGTTCTGGGGCCAGGTGTTCAATGCGCCGCTGTTGTGGGCCGGCGTCGGCGCCTATGTGATTGAGTTTTTTGTCTGGCTCGAAGCGCTGTCCCGTGCGCCCTTGAGTCTGCTGTTTCCGCTGGCGGCGTTGGCCTATTGCCTGGTGGTACTGGCGGGCAGGGTGGTGCTCAAGGAAACCGTCAGCCGGCGTCGTTGGCTGGGCACGTTGGTGATCACTTTGGGCGTGATGTTGGTAGCGATAGCGGGGAACCAGGCATGACAACGCAAACAATCAATACTGGCTGGCTGCATGGGCGTCTTGGCACCCTGGTGCTATGGGCACTGCTGATTGCCACCGAAAGCGCCGGGCAGTTGTTCACCAAGGTGGCCGGCGATCAATTGGGGCCGATGGACTTCAGTTGGCAATGGCTGGCTGACGTGGCGCGCAACCCGGGAATTCTGGCGGCGATTGCCAGCTATCTGGGAGCGTTTTTTGTATGGATGCTGATTCTGCGGCGTAGCAGTTTGTCCCTGGCGTTTCCGCTGAGTTCGCTGGTGTTTGTGGCGGTACTGCTGGGCTCTTGGCTGGGGCTGGGGGAGCACATCAGCGTGTTGCATTGGGTGGGCGTGGTGGTGATTATCGGGGGTATCGCCCTATTGGCTGAAGGCGAAGAACACTGAAAATAGTGCTATGAAACACAGGCTCAATGTGGGAGCGGGCTTGCTCGCGAATGCGGTGGGTCAGTCACCCGATACTTAACTGACCCACCGCATTCGCGAGCAAGCCCGCTCCCACAATTTTGCTGCCGTGTAATTCAGTCGAAGGTATAGCTGATCGCCGTCTGCACCTGGCCCTGATTCACATGGCCAGCCTCCTTGACGATGCTGCTCTTGGCCGCTGACCCCACCAGGCGTACCCAGCTGGCGCTGGTCAGCAGCGACCAATGGGGCGCCAGGGGAAAGGCGAAGCTTTGGCTCAGCGTCACATTCTGGAAACCCCCGCTCGCGTTGTAGGGCCGCAAGCCTGAAGCGACGGCTTCGTTGTTGTCCACGCCGAAGAAGGTATTGGCCTGGCGTGCATCGGCAAAACGCGCAACCAGGCCATTGCTGCCGATAATCCCGCCGCCCACGGGGTAACCCAGCTCGCCGCCGATTTTACCCAAGGCGCCGCTCTGGGAATGCCCGCCGCCCACGGCCTGGCCCAATTGCGCGTAGACCCGCCAGAAATCGGCCGGGGCGTATTGGACGAAACCGCCCACCTCTGCCATGTCCGACACGTTACGCAGGCCTTGCAACTCGCCGTTGGAGGTGCGCCCCGAGAGGTAGTTGATATAGGGGCCAGCGGTAAGGCCGTGGGTATCCAGGGCGCTCCAGGTGAGGCCGTCATCGGTGCTCAGACTGACGTCACCCCAATCCAGGTCCAGGTACGGTACAGGCCGGGTTTCGTAGCGGCTGCCGCTGGGGTCGTGGGGCTGATAGCTGAGGCCAGCGCCCACGTCGCCCGTGATGCCCGCTGCCCACGCGGCACTGCAAAGGCCCCACCCTCCAAGTAAACCGGTGAATACAGCAGCAGCGAGCTTGGACATGGGGACGTTTCCTGAAGGTAGGCAGGCGCGCATGAACGCGCAAACCGGCGCGCCTGCGCAAGCACTCATGTTGTTTGTAGCAAGCTACAAAAATTGTAGCTCCTGCGACACCTATCGCTGCGCATTTCGCCCCAGCCCCCCAGCCCTGCGGGGTTTCGACCAGTTGGCACAGTCCCTGCTCTATCCCTTGGCAAGCGCATACAGCGCGCTCCTCCAAGGCCCTTTACCTAAAGGAAAGGCAGATGATCAACTGGCATATCGTGTGTGACTTCGACGGGACCATTACCCCCACCGATGTCATCGACAACGTCCTCCAACGCTTCGCCGGCCCCGAGTGGGAAACCATTGAGCAGGAATGGCTGGATGGGCATATCGGTTCACGCGAATGCCTGAGCCGCCAACTGGCGCTGATCAAGGCCACCCCGGCTGAACTGCTGGCGTACTTCGACAGCGTCGAGATCGACCCGGACTTCCCGGATTTCGTCGATCACGTCATGGGCCTGGGTGCCTCCATCGAAGTGGTCAGCGACGGCATCGAGCAGGGCATTGCCCGCATCCTTTCGCGCAACTACGTGACCCTGTTGCCGATCCTCGCCAACCGCCTGCGCCAGGTCGACCAGGACAGCTGGCGCATCGACTTCCCGTATGCCAGCGATGCCTGCCGCGCCGCTTCCGGCAACTGCAAGTGCAAATCCACGCCGCGCAACAAGCGCGTGCTGGTGATCGGCGACGGCAAGTCCGACATGTGCGTGGCCTCCACTGCAGACTTCGTGTTCGCCAAGGGCAGCCTCGCCGAGTACTGCGTCGCCCACCAGATCCCTCATGCGCGCTTCGACACCTTTGCGCAAGTGCCGGCGTTGCTGGCCAAGTTGCCACAAGGCCTCGCCGCCAACGCCACCACCTTCAACACCTCTTCTGACAAACAGGAACTCTTCCATCATGTCTGATATCCGTATCGCTACCGCCGAAGACCAGGTGCTTCTGGATAAAGAAGCCAAGTATTGCTCCTACGGCGACACCGTTCACTACATCGAGCCGCCGCGTATTTTCAGTCGCTGCGAAGGCTCCTATGTGTGGGACACCGAAGACCAGGCCTACCTCGACCTGCAGATGTGGTACTCGGCCGTCAACTTCGGCTATGCCAACCCGCGCCTGAACAACGCGCTGAAAAAGCAGATCGACACCCTGCCGCAAATCGCCAGCCAGTACCTGCACAAAGGCAAGATCGAGCTGTCGGAAATGATCGCGGTCGATGCCAAGAACAAGTTCGGCCTCGACGGCCGTGTGCACTTCAACGTCGGCGGTTCGCAGTCCATCGAAGATTCCCTGAAGGTGGTGCGCAACGCCAGCAACGGTAAAAGCCTGATGTTCGCCTTCGAAGGCGGCTACCACGGGCGCACCCTCGGCGCCTCGTCGATCACCTCCAGCTTCCGCTATCGTCGTCGCTACGGCCACTTTGGCGAACGCGCCAATTTCATCCCATTCCCTTACCACTTCCGTGGCCCGAAGGGCATGACCAAGGAAGAGTACGGCAGCCATTGCGTGCAGCAGTTCGCCCGCTTGTTCGAGACCGAATACAACGGTGTCTGGGACCCTAAAACCAACCAGTGCGAATACGCAGCTTTCTATGTCGAGCCGATCCAGGGCACCGGTGGCTACGTGATCCCGCCGATGAATTTCTACCGCGAGCTCAAGCACGTCCTGGACCAGCACGGCATCCTGATGGTGTCCGACGAAATCCAGATGGGCTTCTATCGCACCGGCAAACTCTGGTCAATCGAGCACTTCGACGTACAACCGGACGTGATCGTGTTCGGCAAGGCGCTGACCAATGGTCTCAACCCATTGGGCGGTATCTGGGCCCGTGAAGAGTTGATCAACCCGAAGGTGTTCCCGCCAGGTTCGACTCACTCCACCTTCGCCTCCAACCCGTTGGGTACCGCGGTGGGCCTGGAAATGTTCAAGATGACCAGCGAAGTCGACTACGGCGCCATGGTCATGGCCAAGGGCAAATACTTCCTGGAAGGCCTGCAAGACTTGCAAAAACGCTTCCCCATTATCGGCGATGTGGACGGTCTGGGCCTGGCGCTGCGCTGCGAAATCTGCGGCCCGGATGGCTTCACCCCGGATAAGGCGACCCTGGACTATATGGTCGAAGAAGGCATGAAAGGCGATATGGTGGTAGACGGCCAGAAACTGGGGCTGATCCTCGACGTGGGCGGTTACTACAAGAACGTGATCACCCTGGCGCCGTCCCTGGAAATCAGCTACCCGGAAATCGACCTGGGCCTGAAGTTGCTGGAGCAACTGCTGGTGCGAGCGACCACGCGGTGAATGCTCAAGGGATCGACCTCGGTGAAGGCACTGCCGGTTTCGTTCTCGGTGATGGTCCGGTCGGGATCCTGTTGATCCACGGCCTGACCGGCACACCGACCGAGTTGCGCCAGGTCGCCAAGGGCCTGGCCAAGGCGGGCAACTGCACGGTGTATGTGCCCACGCTGGCCGGGCACTGCGGCGACAACAGCGACTTGCAGGCCACTGGCTGGCAGGACTGGTACGAAGGCGTGCGCAAGACCTTCGTACAGGTCAAACAACGCCACGCGCAGGTATTTGTCGGTGGCTTGTCCATGGGCGCGGTGATGTCGATGTATGTGGCGTCCGAACATCCAGGACAAGTCGCCGGGTTGCTGATGTATTCCACCACCTTGAAGTACGACGGCTGGAGCATCAACAAGCTGGCATTTCTTACGCCCTTGCTGATGAAGATCCCATTCGGCGTGCACATTTGCAGCTTCGAAGAGAAGCCGCCCTACGGCATCAAGAACGAGCGCCTGCGGGCCATCGTCGAGCGGCAGATGAAGGAAGGCGAGAGCAGCGAGGCGGGTTTGCTGACCATGGAAGGCATCACCGTGCGCGAGCTGCACCGCATGAACGCCGTGGTCAAGAAGCGCATGCCCCAGATCAAGGTGCCGGCGCTGGTGCTGCATTCCATCGAGGACGACATCACCAGCCGTTGGAACGCCGATTACGTGGAGCGCCACCTCGGCGGGCCGGTGACCAAGATCCTGTTGGACAACTGCTACCACATGATCACGGTCGATTTGCAGTACCGGCGGGTGATCGAGTTGAGTGCCAGGTTTGTCGAGCAGCACACAGTCTTCAAGTCAACGCGGATCAATGTGGGAGCGGGCTCGCCTGCGATGGCATCACTGCGGTCTGCCTGACGTACCGAGGCGCCTGCATCGCAGCGATGCGGCGATCCGACAAGCCAGCTCCCACATTGGACCGGCGTTCGCCATAGAAATAAGGGCAATCTGTGATAACCACCCAAGCCTACCCGACCATCCGGGCTATCCAGCGCGATGTCTGGAACGACTGTTTTCCCGGTGCCCTGGAGGATTGGGACTATTACCTGGCCGTGGAAAACGCCGCGATCGATGACTTTCAGTGGCGTTACCTGGCGGTCTTTGAGGATGACACGCTGGTGGCCGTAGCCGCCGCGTTCATCACCCATTATCGCCTCGACACCACGGTGTCGGGGGCCGGCAAGCGCTTGACCGAGCGCCTGGATCGGTTGTGGCCGGGGGCTTTGCAACTGGCGTTGTACGCCATCGGGTCGCCGGTGGCGGAGCGTTGTGATGCCGGTGTCGCCAGCCATGTGTCCGAATCCCGGCGCCCGTTGCTGTTGCAGCAGTTATTGGCGGCCGGGCGTAGCGACGCCGATGCGCTCGGTATCGGCTTGCTGGCGGTCAAGGATGCGCCCACCAACGACCCGCATTGGGCCCAGAGCTGCCTTGCTGCAGGTTTTCAAAGCATGCCCAGCTTGCCCACGGGGGTGTTGCCGCTGCCTTATGGCTCGGTGGATGCCTACCTGGGTTCGCTGGGCAAATCCACGCGCAAGGACCTGCGCCGCAAACTGCGCGCACCAGGGCCGCGGGTCGAGTGGCGGCGCAATATCGATGACGTGCTGCCCGAGGTCATGCGCCTGTATGAGGCCACGCTCGCGCGCGCAGACTTGCAGTTCGAGCGCCTGCCCGCCGGTTACTTCACGGGCGTGCTCGAACACCTTCACGAGCGGGCGGTCTGTGTTCTGTACTGGGTGGATGAGCGCCTGGTGGCGTTCAACCTGATCCTGCTGGATGAGCATCGGCTGGTGGACAAGTTCTTTGGTCATGACCTTGAGTTCAGCCGCGAGTACAACCTGTACTTCCGTAGCTGGTTGACCAATGTCGACTACTGTATTGAACACCGTATTCCGGTGTACGAGTGCGGCCAGGCCGGGTATGCCAGTAAACTGCGCCTGGGGTGCGAGTTCGAGGGCAACAGCCTGTTCTTCCGCCACCGTAACCGGCTGGTCAACGGCCTGCTCAAGCTTGTAAAACTGTTTATTCGACCGGATCGTTCCGACCCTGCCATGGCTGCTGCGATAAGCGAAACCTGATGATTACCAAGACCCGCCAGAAAGCCCGCCCCTTTGCCATCTCGCGTTGGAGCGTCCAGCGCAAGCTGGTGCTGGCGTTCTGGCTGGTCAGCGTGATTCCCACCATGATCGCGGCTGAACTGGCCGCCACCACGCTGTCGCAGATTTTCGACAGCAACGTGCGCATCTGGCTGCAAGAGTCGACCAAGATCGTCAAGGACGAAATCGGCGACATCCTTCACGACAACGCGCGCATGGCCAAGCTGTTCCTGCGCTATACCAGCCCGCCGTCGTCCAAAAATGCCGAGAAGCATGACCGGCTCACCGCCGACATTGCCGATGCCACCGATATCGACGTGGTCGCGCTGATTCGCACCAGCGACCGTAAAGTGATGTTCAGCACGGCCGCCGATGACATCGTCAGGCAGATCAACCTCACCAGCAACGCGGTGCTGCAAACCGTGCAAGTCGCCGGTGTGAGCACGGGCCTGGTGGTGTCCACCTTCGAAACCAGCCGTGACGGTGTTGATTACCTGTTGCTGGTCGCCACTTACCTGGACAGCAGTTTCCTCACCAGCGTGGCCGATGTGCATTCCCTCGACCTGCGTTTGTACCTGGCCAACCCTGCAGGGTTTTCCGAAATATTTTCCACCCAGCGCTTCGCCAATCACCCCTCGCGCATCCCCAAGAATGTCGAGGCCTACCTGCGCAGCACCAAGCAGCCCAGCGAACAGTTCACTAACCAATACAGCGGTTTGTACTGGCCGATTTTCAATGACGCCGGCGAGTTGCAAGGCGTGATCTTCAGCGGCCTGCTACGCCACACCAGCCTGGTGGGGTTGGTGAACCAGAGCAACCTGTTCGTGCTGATCTTCCTGGTCAGCTCGGCGCTGTCCCTGGCGGCCGGGTTGTTGGTGTCGCGGCGCCTGACCAAGCCCCTGCGCGATTTGTCCCAGGGCGTGGATGCGGTGATCTCGGGCAGTTATGCGCACCGTGTGGTGGTCAGTGGCGGTGACGAACTGGCGCAATTGAGCAGCACCTTCAACCACATGACCGAACGCCTGGGCGAGTTGCATCATCTGGAAGCCCAACTGCGCCGGCGTGACCGCTTGCATGCTCTGGGTGAAGTCGCCATGGGCCTGGCTCACGAAATTCGCAACCCATTGGGCATTATCAAGACTGCCACTCAACTGCTGCATCGGCGCGCCGACCTGGCAGAAACCGACAAGCGTCACCTGGAATATGTCATCAGCGAAGTCAGCCGCATCAACGAGCTGATTACCGAGTTCCTCGATTTCGCCAAGCCCAACCCGCCGATACGCGTGCAGCAACCGGCACGCGCCCTGGTGGAAGAAATCCTCGGTTTCTGCGGCCCGGAGCTGAGTAGCCATCGCATTGACGCGCAGATCGACGACCAGGCGCCTGGCGCGACGATCTACGCCGATGCCAAGCAGCTCAAGCAGGCCTGTCTCAACCTGATTCTCAACGCCATCGACGCGATGCCCGACGGCGGGCGCCTGACCCTGGGCATTCGTAGCGTGGGCGACAACACCGTGATCAGCATCGCCGATACCGGCGAGGGCATCCCCGCGGATATGGTGGAGCGTATCTTTACGCCATTCGTCACTACCAAGGCCTCGGGCACAGGCCTGGGCCTGGCCAAAGTCTATTCGATCATGGAAAGTCACGACGGCAGCATCGAATGCGCCAGTGAGAAAGATGCCGGCGCGACCTTCAGCCTGTACATTCCGGCTGACGGTGAAGACGACGGTGAAGATGAGGACGGGCATGACGCATAACGTATTGGTGGTCGACGACGAGCCCAAGCTCTGTGATTTGCTGACCCAGGCCTTGAGCCAGAACGGCATCCAAGTGTTCAGCGCGGGCAACGGCCTGCATGCGCTCAAGGTGCTGGGGGAGGAGGACATCGACCTGGTCATCAGCGACTGGCGCATGCCGGGCATGGACGGGCCGGCGTTGCTGGCCGAAATCAAGGTACGTTATCCGACCTTGCCGGTAATCGTGATGACGGCCTATAGCACGGTGAAAAACGCCGTGCAGTCGATGCGTAACGGTGCCTATGACTACATTGCCAAGCCGTTCGACATCGACGAGCTGGACATCACCGTGGCCAAGGCCCTGCAATTTCGCGACATCATGCGTGACAACGCGCGCATGCGCGCCGAGTTGGACGAGCATGCGCAGTTCGACAGCCTGGTGGGCGACAGCCCGGCGTTTCGCCAGGTGCTCCAGGCGGTGGATTCGGTGCGTGACAGCAACGCCACCATCCTGCTGACCGGCGAAAGCGGCACTGGCAAGGAAATGGTCGCCCGTGCCATCCACAAGCATGGCAGCCGTGCCGACCAACCCTTCGTGGCGGTCAATTGCGCGGCCATCCCTGAAGGCTTGCTGGAAAGCGAAATGTTCGGCCATCGCAAAGGCGCGTTCACCGGCGCCGTGGCTGACCGGGTAGGGCGCTTCATGCAGGCCGACAAGGGCACGCTGTTTCTGGATGAAGTCGGTGATATGCCCTTGGCGTTGCAGGCCAAGATTCTGCGCGCCTTGCAGGAGCGGGTTATCGAGCCGGTAGGCGACCCCCGCGAGCGCAAGGTAGATGTACGGGTGATTGCCGCCACCAACAAAAACCTGCTGGATGCGGTGGCGGCCAAGGAGTTTCGCGAAGACCTGTATTACCGCCTCAATGTCTTCCCGATTCCGTTGCCGTCCTTGCGCGAACGCGTGGAAGACATCGCGCCCCTGGCGCGCCACTTCGCCCACACCCTGAGCGCGACCACCGGCAAACGCATCACCGGTTTCAGCCCCGAGGCGTTGCAGGCCATGGCGGCGTACCACTGGCCGGGCAACATCCGCGAGCTGCAAAACTGCGTGGAACGCGCAACCATCGTGGCGGCTTCATCGGTGATCGAGGATATTGATTTGCCGGGGTATCTGTTTGCTTCCAAACCGAGCGAGGGCGATGTGACCACGATCCTCAGCGACGGCCCAGGCGTGCCGCGGGATCTGGATGCGGCGCTGGCCGAAGTGGAGAAAGCCTATATTCTTGCGGCGTTGCAGGAGAGCAATGGGGTGCAGGCTGCGGCGGCGCAGCGGATCGGGATTTCCGAGAGGAGCTTCTGGTATCGCCTGAAGAAGCTGGGGATTCAGGTCGATAAGATCGTGCGCTGATCTGAGTGTGGGAGCTGGCTTGCCTGCGATTGCGGTCTGCCTGTGCCGGATGTTTGCCTGACACACCGCTATCGCAGGCAAGCCAGCTCCCACCTGTTTAATCGCGTTGTGTCAGGTGTGCAGGCGTACCCACACGCTGACCAACACCGTCGCGGCCATCAACCAAGTCACGGCGGCGACTGCCAGCGATGCCTCCAACCGCAGCCGATCGACCATCACATACAGCGTCGCCAAATACACAAAGTACGGAATGATCGACCACATCCCGAACAGGATCGTGGTCTTCAAGTCCGCAACCGTTCGGCCTTTGCCGACGATGTAATGGGCGATCAGCGCAAAAGTGGGAAACAGCGGCACCAAGCCTGCGATGTAATAGTTTTTGGTCTTGGCCAGCGCCGCCAGGATCAGCACCACTGCGGCGCCAAGTGCAGCCTTCAAGAACAGATCCATCAGTGACTCAACCCGTATTTCTTGACCTTGTCGAACAGGGTGGTCTTGGCCATCCCCAGTTCCTGGCTGGCCTGTGTCAGGTTGCCACCGCTGCGTTGCAGGGCATCGTTGAGCAGGTTGCGCTCAAAGGCTTCCACCGCCTCGGTAAAGGCAACCCCTTGGCTGCCGCTACCGGCGCCGCTTTTCTTGAAGGCGGGCAGGCCGAGGGCGAAACGTTCGGCGACGTTGCGCAACTCACGCACGTTACCTGGCCAGTCGTGGCTCATCAGGCTGGACAGGGTCTGGTTATCCAGCTCCGGCACCGCCCGGTCGAAGCGTAGCGACGATTGCTGCAGGAAGTGTTCGAACAGTTGCAGGATGTCTTCACGCCGCTCGCGCAGGGGCGGCAGTTCCAGGGTGACGACATTGAGGCGGTAGTACAGGTCGCTGCGAAACTGGCTGGCGCGGCTCAACTCGTCGAGGTCGGACTTGGTGGCAGCGATTACCCGGCAATCCACCGCCACGCTCTGGTTCGAACCCAGGCGTTCCAACGTGCGTTCTTGCAGCACCCGCAGCAATTTGATCTGCAGGTTGATCGGCATGCTCTCTACTTCATCGAGGAACAGCGTGCCTTGATGGGCATGCTCGATCTTGCCGATGCGACGTTTGCCGGCGCCGGTGAAGGCGTTGGCCTCGTGGCCGAAAATCTCGCTTTCGAACAGGTTCTCCGGCAGGCCACCGCAGTTGAGCGCGACGAACTGGTGGGTATGGCGCCGGCTAAAATCATGCAGGCAACGTGCGACCAGTTCCTTGCCGGTGCCGGTTTCGCCTTCGATTAGCACGTTGGCCGAAGTGTCGGCGACGTTGGCGATCAGTTCACGCAGGTTTTGCATCGCCGGCGAGCGGCCGATGATGCGGCCCTCCAGCGAGTCGCGCTCGGCCAGTTGCCGGCGCAGCGACCAGACTTCCCGCGCCAGGCCGCGTTGTTCCAGGGCGCGGCGTGCCACGTCCACCAGACGTTCGGGCGAGAAGGGTTTTTCCATGAAGTCGTAGGCACCGTTACGCATGGCCCCAACCGCCATGGAGATATCGCCATGCCCGGTGATCAACACCACCGGCAGGCTTTTATCCAGGGCCTTGAGGCGGGTCAGCAGTTCCAGGCCATCGATGCCCGGCAGGCGAATATCACTGATGACAATGCCTGCGAAGTTCTCGCCGATGCGCTTGAGCGCTTCTTCGGCACTGCCCACGCCGACGCTGGTGATGTCTTCGAGCGCCAAAGCTTGCTGGCAACCGAGCAGTACATGGGGGTCGTCTTCGACGATCAGGACGGTGAGGTCTTGGGCTTCAGTATTCATGTCGACTCAGCTCGTTGAGCGCCCACCAATGGCAGGTTCAGGACAAAGGCGGTACCACCATTGGCCGGATGTTCCACGGCAAGGCTACCGCCGGTGGCGGCCGCGAGGCGCGCGGAAAGGGTCAGGCCCAGGCCCAGGCCTTGTTCGCCGGGCTTGGTGGTAAAAAAGGGTTCGAACAAATGCTTGCGCGCCTCGGGGTCGATGCCGTGGCCATTATCACGCACCAACAGGCGGTATTTGCCATCGCCGCTCTGGCCTTCCAGCCACAGTTGCGGCGCCGCTTGGGCCTGCATCGCATCGAGGGCGTTACCGATCAGGTTGACCAGGATCTGCTCCAGGCGGGTCTGGTCGATCTGCAATTGGGCGTTGGTAAAGTCACGGTGCACGGTCAACGGCAGGCTGTCCAGGCGCGCACCGAGTACTTGGAACGCGGCGTCCACGGCTTTGCCGAGGCTGGCTTCGCCCTGGTCGTCGCCGCGCCGGGCAAAGGAACGCAGGCTGGCGGTGATGCGGCCCATGCGATCGATCAGTTCGTTGGTGGTCTTGAGGTTGGTGCTGGCGGTGTCTAGGGCGCCGCGCTCAAGGAAGCGTACGGTGTTGCCCGACAGCGTGCGCAAGGCCGCCAGCGGCTGGTTCAGTTCGTGGGCGATGCTGGTGGACATCTGGCCAATGGCTGCGAGTTTGCCGGCCTGCACCAATTCGTCCTGGGCGTGGCGCAGGGTTTCTTCGGCCTGGCGTCGTTCGCGAATCTGGCCCTTGAGCCGTTCGTTGCTGGCGCGCAGGTCGGCGGTGCGTTCGGCAATCCGACGCTCAAGCTGGCTGTTGGCTTCCTGCAAGGCTTCCCGTGCGGCGAGACGGGTGGCGATGACCTTGCGCCGTTCGTTCCAGGCGATCAGCAGGAAGGCGACCAGGCCAAAGGCGACGGCCACCAGAATGCCCTGGTTTATCGCGGCACGGCGCAGGTCATTGAGCGGGGTGAGCAGGGTGAAATTCCACGGTGTGTCGTTGAGCGGTCGGGTTTGCGCCAGGTAGCTGACGGCGTGCTGGTCATTGACTACTTCCGAGTTGGCCGGGAAGGTCAGTTTCTCCGTGCCTTCGTTCAGACGCTCGCGGGCCAGGGGTTGCAGTTCATTGAGCGTTGCCCAGTAATATTGCAGGCTGTGGGCCAGGCGATCCTTGGTGTCATCGCTCAGCGGGCGTACAGCCTTGAGGCGACGCGCCGGGTCACTGGACAGAATGATGATGCCGTTTTCGTCGCTCACGAACGCCTCGAGACGGGCGCGCTGCCAGCGTTCTTCCAGGGCTTCGAGGCGCACCTTGACCACGGCGACGCCGATGATCTTGCCGTGCTCTTCCAGGCCATGAGCCAGGTAATAGCCGGGTTCGCCGTTGGTGCTGCCGATGCCGTAAAAGCGGCCGGGTTGGCCGCGTACGGCGTTCTGGAAATAGGCGCGAAAAGACAGGTCCTCACCCTGGTAACTGTCGGCATCGCGCCAGTTACTGGTGGCCAGCACGCGGCCGGTGGTGTCCATCACATAGATGGCGCGGCTGCGACTGCGGCGGTTCAGGCCTTCGAGGTAGTCGTTGACCGTCTTGCGGGTTTCCTGGGTCGGGTCGGCGAGCAGTTGGGAAACACTGGACTCCAGTTCCAGCAGGCTGGGCAGGTAGGTGTACTTGCTCAGTTCGCTTTCGACGGTGCGGGCGTGCAGCTCCAACTGGCGTTCGCCATTGTCGCTGAGGGTGCGGATGCCGTAGTAGTCACTGACCCAGAAGCCGATATAACCCAGGCCGACCATCAGGGCGATGATCAACGGCGGCAGGAACAGTTGGCGTATCAGACGAGGCTTCACGGCAAGTGATGGCGGCGCGGCGCGATATTGATTGGGGTCGCATTTCATCACAGATGCCTTGGGTCAGCTACTTCTCGCCTGCCAACTGTAGGAGCGAGTTGCTTTTAGTGCTGCAGGATTTTCTCGAGGAAGTGCTGCGCACGTTCGGAGCGTGCGCTGATGTCGCCGAAGAACTCTTCTTTCGGGCA
>NZ_NKRF01000058.1:0-64437 GCF_003408955.1 Pseudomonas sp. GL93 | reverse complement strand
GAGCGCATCGCGCGGATGGTCAAGGACCTGGAAAAAGTCGCCGACAAAAGGCAAGGCTGATGCATTACCCACTGACGCTGGAAGGTGAAGAGCTATGGCTATTGCCGGAGAAAGCTGTGTACTGGCCCGCGCGTAAATGTTTGCTGATCGCCGACGCGCATTTTGGCAAGGCGTCGGCCTATCGCAGCCTGGGGCAGCCGGTGCCACAGGGCACGACGACGGCCAACCTGGAACGCCTGGACAGGCTGTTATCGGCCCTGCCCTGCGCGCAGTTGATCTTTCTCGGCGATTTCCTGCACGGCCCCGGCTCTCACGCCAGCGGCACCCTGAACGCAATCCGGGCCTGGCGTGAGCGCAATCGCACCCTGGCCTTGATCTTGATTCGCGGCAATCACGACAAACGTGCCGGCGACCCACCACTGGACTTGGGCATCGACGTGGTCGCGGAGCCTCTGCTGATGGGCCCTTTCGCCTTGCAACATGAGCCCGACGCCCATGCCAGCCATCATGTAATGGCGGGGCATGTGCATCCGGTGTACCACTTGCGCGGTAAAGGGCGCCAACGGCTACGCCTGCCGTGCTTCCAGGTGGGCATGCGGGTAAGCCTGCTGCCAGCCTTTGGCGCGTTTACAGGGGGTTATGCCGTGGAGCAGGCCCAGGACTGCCGAATCTATGTAATCGGCGATCACAAGGTCTGGCCGATTCAATGAATCCATAAGGCCTGCTCAGGTATCAGGCAACAGGCGCGGGTGGCGGCTCGTCCGGTAAGGTCGGCTCACCCGGTTCGGTAGGCTGTGGGTAATCAGGTTCGGGTTGACCAGGGATGCCACCCGCATAGGCGGGGTCGGCCATCAAGGACCAGGCCAGAACACCAATCTGGTTGGGTTCAAGCCGGGCGAGTTCTGCGCTGATTCGCGGGTCGATCTTCATAAGGTACTCCTCAAGTATGGCCAGGCGCGTTTCACACGCGCCGAAGCAGTACACCTAGATAGAGTCACTTTCTGCAGACAAATTCCCTTTACCCGTAGGCGCTTTCGATCAAGCGCGTGGGAGAGTGACGCCGCGTTGGCCCTGATACTTGCCCGCACGGTCTTTGTAGGACACTTCACAGGCCTCATCGGACTGCAGGAACAGCATCTGTGCCACGCCTTCGTTGGCGTAGATTTTCGCCGGCAAAGTGGTGGTGTTGGAAAACTCCAGGGTGACGTGCCCTTCCCACTCAGGCTCGAGCGGCGTGACGTTGACGATAATGCCGCAGCGGGCATAGGTGCTTTTACCCAGGCAAATGGTCAACACGTCGCGAGGAATACGGAAGAATTCCACGGTGCGCGCCAGGGCGAAAGAGTTGGGCGGAATGATGCACACGTCGCTCTTGACGTCGACGAAGCTCTTTTCGTCGAAGTTTTTTGGATCGACGATCGCCGAATTGATGTTGGTGAACACCTTGAATTCATCGGCGCAACGCACGTCGTAGCCATAGCTGGAAACGCCGTACGAAATCACGCGCTCGTCGCCTTCGCCACGAATCTGGCGTTCGACGAACGGCTCGATCATGCCGTGTTCCTGCGCCATGCGGCGAATCCACTTGTCCGATTTGATGCTCATGGCGGTGTCCTGAATAGCGAGGCGAAAAAAATCTGTGGGCCATCTTACCGGGGCCGGCGTTGGGGTTCAAAGGCCGCACCGGTTTTCTTGATCAATGCACTGCCGGTTATAAGCCTCAGCCAGCGTGGCCGGGGCCCGGATGGCGGGCGCCAATGACTGTAAATACCACCGCCAGTCACGAAAATAGAGAAACCTTCGGAAATACCATTGGCACGTTCCGGAAAAAGGGTTAAGGTGGCGCCACTGTGCTGCTTGTGTCACTGAGAATCTCTACACGATATGTTGAATTTCGATCCAACCATCTCCAAGAATTTTTCCTGCTCTTTGCACTCAGTCTCGGCCAGGGCTTTTCCTGAGTCGCAGTTAACTTTGTCCAAGGAGATACACCATGTCTAATCGCCAAACTGGTACCGTTAAGTGGTTCAACGATGAAAAAGGCTTCGGCTTCATCACTCCACAATCCGGTGACGACCTGTTCGTTCACTTCAAAGCTATCCAATCCGACGGCTTCAAAAGCCTGAAAGAAGGCCAACAGGTTTCTTTCATCGCTACCCGCGGTCAGAAAGGCATGCAAGCTGAAGAAGTTCAAGTTATCTAACTTGTACTGACTTAGTCGAAAAAACCCCGCCCTTAAAAGCGGGGTTTTTTTATGCCTGGATTTCGGGATACACCTGAACGAAAGCCAGGCACAAAAAATGTGGGAGGGGGCTTGCTCCCGAATGCGGTGTATCAGTCAACACATCCAGCGACTGTCACACTGCATTCGGGAGCAAGCCCCCTCCCACATTCAAGCATTCAAGCTGCGTTGCTACTGGAACAACGACTCACTCGACAAGCCATTCTTCTCGAGGATCTCACGCAAGCGCTTGAGGCCTTCTACCTGGATCTGCCGCACCCGCTCACGGGTCAGACCAATCTCCAGACCTACATCCTCCAGGGTGCTGCTCTCATGACCGCGCAGGCCGAAGCGGCGAATCACCACTTCACGCTGCTTGTCCGTGAGCTCTGACAGCCACTGGTCAATACTTTGGGAAAGATCATCGTCCTGCAACAGCTCGCAAGGGTCTGTCGGACGATCATCGGTCAGGGTGTCCAGCAGGGTCTTATCCGAATCCGGCCCCAGCGAGACATCGACCGAAGACACACGCTCGTTAAGGCCCAGCATGCGCTTGACCTCCCCTACCGGTTTTTCCAGCAGGTTGGCGATTTCTTCAGGCGAAGGTTCATGATCGAGTTTTTGCGTCAGCTCACGCGCCGCCCTCAGGTAGACGTTGAGCTCCTTGACCACATGGATCGGCAACCGGATCGTGCGGGTCTGATTCATGATCGCCCGTTCGATGGTCTGGCGAATCCACCAGGTGGCATAGGTGGAGAAACGGAAGCCCCGCTCAGGGTCGAATTTCTCCACAGCCCGGATCAAGCCCAGGTTGCCCTCCTCGATCAGGTCCAGCAGGGACAGCCCACGATTGACGTAGCGTCGGGCGATTTTCACCACCAGGCGCAGGTTGCTTTCAATCATGCGCTTACGCCCAGCCGGATCGCCCTTTTGCGACAGACGCGCAAAATGGACTTCTTCTTCGGGGGTCAACAGAGGGGAAAAGCCGATTTCATTGAGGTACAGCTGGGTCGCGTCAAGCGCCCGCGTGTAGTCAACGTACTTGTGCTGCTTCAATGCAGCAGCATTCTTGGATTTGGTGCGAACTGAAGGTGGTGATACCCCTTCATTATCTGACATCGTTTCCAAATCGATGCCGGCCTCCATAAGGAGAACCTCATCGTCGATGTCAAACTCCGGCACTTCTTTACTGAGAGCCATTGTTATAGTCCTTTGGTGAGTTCGACCTCAAGCTCAAGCGACGCCTCTATCCTTGGCAACGCTGGAGCCTGTTCCTTCTACGTGAGGGAACAGGCTGTGCAACACATCAACGACGGGGCAGGAATTGCAGCGGATCTACAGGCTTCCCTTGGCGGCGAATCTCAAAGTGCAGTTTCACCCGGTCTGTGCCCGTTGACCCCATTTCGGCAATCGTCTGTCCGACCTTGACCTGCTGCCCCTCCCGAACCAACAACCTGCGGTTATGACCGTAGGCACTGACGTAGGTATCGCTGTGTTTGATGATGACCAGCTCGCCGTAGCCCCGCAAACCACTCCCGGCGTACACCACTGTCCCATCAGACGCAGCTAAAACAGGCTGTCCCAAATCCCCGGCGATATCAATGCCTTTATTCAAACTACCGTTTGAAGAGAATTTTCCAATCAACACTCCGTTTGAAGGCCATCCCCAACCGGTCGGCGCAGGCCCGGCAGGTGGCAACGGCGCGGGTGCCGGCTTGCTCGCAACCGTAGGCGTGGCGCTGCCTGCAGGCCGAGTGATGATGGTGGTCTTGCTCGAGGACGAGGGCGAAGAACCCGACTTTGTCACAACTGCCGTAGGTGCAGAACCTGAGCGACCATCGAAACGAATGGTCTGCCCCGGATGGATCGTATACGGCACAGGAATGTTGTTACGGGCGGCCAGCGCCTTGTAGTCCCAGCCATAACGGAAGGCAATCGAGAACAGGGTGTCGCCTTTGCGCACGACGTATTGGCCGGTGGTCACCGTGGGTCGCTGGGGGGTTGCGTTGGTACGGTCAACGACCCGTGCACCGCCGGATGGCGTGCTCGAGCAGGCTGCCAATAAGGAACTCAAGACAAGGCCAAGCACCAGTCGCTGAAAGCTTGTTTTACTCATTCGCTGCGCAGGACCTGTGAGACTCACCCGCCGCTCCCTTTGTGGTGGCTGAACGTTAACGCCTGGATCAGGCTTGAAATATGACGCAAGTATAACTGGGCATTGGCTTTTTACTGGCACATGACTGAAAGGAAAAATTCATCATGTTTAATCGTGGCTGCCAGGCATGTTGATTCAATAGACCCCGCCGTAAGACACATCCCCGCCTACAGAATTCACTGCGCGCGAATAAATGATCAGGCCAACGGGCCGTTGAGCAAGGGTACGAAACGCACAGCACCGAGTACATGCCGGGAAAAGCCTTCGTCCTCGCGGATAATAAGCATCAACTGTTGCACTTCGCCGGAGCCCACCGGGATGACCAAACGCCCGCCAGGCGCCAATTGATCCAGCAAGGCTTGCGGCACATCGGTGGCCACCGCGGTGACAATAATACCGTTGTAGGGCGCCAGTGCCGGCCAGCCCTCCCAGCCATCGCCCCAGCGGAATACCACGTTGCGCAGGTTCAGCTCCACCAGACGCTCTTTGGCCCGGTCCTGCAGCACCTTGATGCGCTCGACCGAAAACACCCGCTCTACCAATTGCGACAGCACGGCCGTCTGGTAACCGGAGCCGGTGCCGATCTCCAGCACCTTGTCCAATGGCCCCGCCGCCAGCAACAGTTCGCTCATGCGCGCGACCATATAGGGCTGGGAGATGGTCTGGTTGTGACCGATGGGCAACGCCGTGTCTTCATAGGCGCGATGCGCCAGGGCTTCATCGACAAACAGGTGCCGCGGCGTGCGCCGGATCACTTCCAGCACCTGTGCGTTGGACAAGCCTTCTTCATACAGACGCTGGATCAACCGCTCCCGGGTGCGCTGGGAGGTCATCCCGATGCCACGGCGCAACAGGTCGTCTTGTTCACGAGCCATCAACGCAGTCCCTCCAGCCAGCCGTCAAGGCCACTGAAGGCATCACTGAAGGTGCGATCAAACAGCAACGGGGTAACGGAGACATAGCCTTGCATCACCGCATGAAAGTCCGTGCCCTCGCCGCCATCTTCGGCGTCACCGGCCGCGGCGATCCAGTATCCTTCCTTGCCGCGTGGGTCGACCACCTTCAAGGGCGCCGCCGCACGGGCGCGATGGCCCAGGCGCGTTAGTTGGATACCACGAATATGGTCGAGGGGCAGGTTGGGGATATTGACGTTGAGCACCGTACGCGGCGGCAGGTCCAGGGAGCCATGGGCCTCCACCAGCTTGCGCGCGTAATACGCCGCCGTCGCCAGGTTATCCAATTGCCGCGAGGCAAAGGAAAAGGCAAAGCCGGTGCGACCCAGGAAGCGCCCTTCAAGGGCGGCCGCCACGGTGCCGGAATACAGCACGTCATCGCCCAGGTTGGCGCCCAGGTTGATCCCCGAGACCACCAGGTCTGGCTGGTGCTCCAGCAAACTGTTGATTGCCAGGTGCACGCAGTCGGTGGGGGTGCCGTTAACGCTGATAAAGCCATTGGCCAGGACCCGCGGGTGCAGCGGACGGTCGAGCGTCAGCGAACTGCTGGCGCCGCTCTTGTCCTGGTCGGGGGCAACCACCACGCACTCGGCGTAATCCTGCAGCGCAGCATGGAGCGCGGCAAGACCGGGTGCGGTGGCACCGTCATCGTTTGATATCAGAATACGCATGGGCTGTCCGTCTGCCCCACCGGCACCAGATCAACAAGCTCGCGCACCAAGACAGTGGCGAAGCATCCGGCCGGCAGGACGAATTCCAATTGCAGAATGTCAGGCCCGGGATAATGCCACGTCACCCCGCCAATGGGCAGTCGCAGAATGCGACGTTCCTGGCTCATTCCCGCCTTCACCAGCCAATCACGTAGGTCAGCTTCGCCAGCGGCGACAGATTGTTCCAGTTCGTATGTAAGACCTTTCGCCGGCGAATCACCTTCGCCCCACTGCGGGCCGGTGGGATGCAGGTCCAGGATCGCCAGGCGCGGGTCACTGCATTCAGCTTCCCCGGCCGGAAAAAAACTGCGACTGTCGGTAAACGCCAGCAGATCGCCGACTTGGGCACGCTGCCATGAACCGTCGGCGACGCGGGCGGCCAACACTTGGTTGAATAGGTAACTGCGAGCGGTGGACAGCAAGCGCGAGCGCACGTTGCGCTGCTCGGGCAGGGCGTTGCGGGCAGCCCACTCGCGAGCATCCACCACGTTGCCGCCGTTGTGGCCAAAACGCTGGGCGCCAAAATAATTGGGAATGCCGTGCCGGGCAATCAACTGCAAACGTGCGTCGATGGCAGCGGTGTCGCCGGCCAGCTGGGTCAGACGCAGGGTGAACCCGTTGGCCGAATGGGCACCGCGTTGCAACTTGCGCTTGTGACGGGCGGTTTTCAGGATCTTGAGGGTGTCGTTTTCTGCGCCGCTCATGTCCGGGTCGGCCTTGCCGGGCAATTGCACGCTGAACCACTGGCGGGTCAAGGCCTGACGGTCCTTGAGCCCGGCATAGCTGACGGTGCGCAACGGCACGCCAGCGGCTTTGGCGATACGCCGTGCGGCTTCCTCAGTGTTCAAGCCGCGCTTTTCCACCCACAGCCACAGGTGCTCGCCATCGCCGGTCAGCGGGATGTCCAGCACCTCATCAACCTGGAAGTCTTCGGCCGTGGCCTTGAGTACCGCGCTGCCCAGGGCCTCGCCATAGGCCCGCGGGCCCAGCAGTTGCAGGTCGTTCATGCGCGCAGCAACAAGGCGACGGAGTGCACCGCAATGCCCTCTTCACGACCGGTAAACCCGAGCTTTTCGGTGGTGGTGGCTTTCACGTTGACTTGATCCAATTCAATTTGCAGGTCTGCGGCGATCGCTGTGCGCATCGCTTCGATATGGGGGGCCATTTTTGGCGCCTGGGCGACGATGGTGTTATCGACGTTGCCGACCTTCCAGCCCTTGGCATGGATCAGGCCGACCACATGGCGCAGCAACACACGGCTGTCCGCGCCCTTGAAGGTGGGGTCGGTGTCCGGAAAGTGCTTGCCGATATCGCCCAATGCTGCCGCGCCGAGCAAGGCATCGCTCAAGGCGTGCAAGACTACGTCGCCGTCGGAATGAGCCAGCAACCCATGGTGGTGTGCAATGCGCACGCCGCCCAGGGTGATGAAATCGCCTTCAGCGAAACGGTGCACATCGTAGCCGTGGCCAATACGCATAAAAAAACGCCCCGATTTAATTCAGGGCGTGATTCTACCTACTTTTGCCTCAGATTAACCGAGCAAAGCACGACCATGATGCCGCAAATGGTCTTCGATGAAGCTGGCGATGAAGAAGTAGCTGTGGTCGTAGCCAGGCTGCAGGCGCAGTTCCAGCGGATGGTTGGCTGCCTTGGCCGCTTGCAGCAGGGCTTCAGGCTTTAGCTGAACGGCGAGGAAATCGTCGCGATCGCCTTGATCCACCAACAGCGGCAACTTTTCCGAGGCCTCGCTGATCAGCACGCAGGTATCCCATTCACGCCACTTCGAGCGCTCTTCACCCAAATAACGGGAAAAGGCCTTCTGGCCCCACGGACAGTCCATCGGATTGTTGATCGGCGAAAATGCCGACACCGAAAGGTAACGTCCAGGGTTGCGCAGCGCACAGACCAACGCACCGTGACCGCCCATAGAGTGGCCGCTGATGCCGCGTTTATCCGACGCAGGGAAATGCGCCTCCACCAGTGCCGGCAATTCCTGCACCACGTAGTCATGCATCCGATAGTGCTTGGCCCAGGGTTCCTGGGTGGCATTCAAGTAGAAGCCGGCGCCGAGGCCGAAGTCCCAGGCATTGTCCGGGTCGCCCGGCACGCCGGGGCCACGGGGGCTGGTGTCCGGCGCGACGATAATCAAGCCCAGCTCGGCGGCCATGCGCTGGGCGCCGGCCTTCTGCATGAAGTTTTCGTCGGTACAGGTCAAACCGGACAGCCAATACAACACCGGCAGCTTGCCGCCCTGCTCCGCTTGCGGCGGCAGGTAGACGGCAAAGGTCATGTCGCAACCGAGCACATCGGAATGATGCTTGTAGCGTTTATGCCAGCCGCCGAAGCTCTTCTGGCATGACAGGTTTTCCAGACTCATGGCCGACCTCAGAAGTGAATGACGGTACGAATGCTCTTGCCTTCATGCATCAGGTCAAACGCTTTGTTGATATCTTCCAGGCCCATGGTGTGGGTGATGAAGGTATCCAGCGGGATTTCACCGGACTGAGCCATTTCCACGTAGCTTGGCAATTCGGTACGTCCGCGCACGCCACCAAACGCCGAACCACGCCAGACGCGCCCGGTGACCAGCTGGAATGGGCGAGTGGCAATTTCCTGGCCAGCACCGGCCACACCGATGATCACCGATTCGCCCCAGCCTTTGTGGCAGCACTCAAGGGCCGCACGCATCAGCTGCACATTGCCGATGCACTCGAAGGAGAAGTCCACGCCGCCGTCAGTCAGGTCGACAATCACGTCCTGGATCGGGCGGTCGTAGTCTTTCGGGTTGATGCAATCGGTAGCGCCCAGTTGCTTGGCGATTTCGAACTTGGCCGGGTTGATATCAATGGCGATGATGCGCCCGGCCTTGGCTTTGACCGCACCGATAATCGCCGACAGACCAATGCCGCCCAGACCGAAGACGGCCACGGTGTCGCCCGGCTTGACCTTGGCGGTGTTGATCACCGCACCGATACCGGTGGTGACACCGCAACCGAGCAGGCAGACTTTTTCCAGCGGCGCTTCTTTAGGAATCTTGGCCACGGAGATTTCCGGCAGCACGGTGTACTCGGAGAACGTCGAGGTGCCCATGTAGTGGAAAATCGGCTGGCCCTTGTAGGAGAAACGCGTGGTGCCATCCGGCATCAAGCCCTTGCCCTGCGTGGCGCGAATGGCCTGGCACAGGTTGGTCTTGCCACTCAGGCAGAACTTGCACTTGCCGCATTCCGGGGTGTACAGCGGGATCACGTGATCGCCCACAGCGACCGAAGTCACGCCTTCGCCGATGGCTTCCACCACTGCGCCGCCTTCATGGCCGAGGATCGACGGAAAAATGCCTTCCGGGTCTGCACCCGACAAGGTGTAGGCGTCGGTGTGGCACACGCCGGACGCGACCACCCGCAGCAGCACCTCGCCAGCCTTGGGCATGGCGACATCCACTTCAACAATCTCAAGGGGCTTCTTGGCTTCGAAGGCTACGGCGGCGCGGGACTTGATCATCCGGGTTTCTCCATCGGGTTAAAAACTGAGGCTGTGAGTGTAAAACATCGCCCATTGATGAATAATCCGGACCAAAGCAAAACATTATTGCCGTACAGGGACAATCAGAATGCTGGAGAACCGCTGGGAAGGCATTGACGAATTTGTGGCGGTGGCCGAGTGCAGCCAATTCACGGCGGCGGCCGAACGGTTGGGCGTATCGTCCTCCCATGTCAGCCGGCAAGTGGCGCGCCTGGAAGAACGCCTGCAAACCCGATTGCTGTACCGCAGTACGCGCAAGGTGACCTTGACCGAAGCCGGTCAGACCTTCCTGCAGCACTGCCAACGCCTGCAGGACGGTCGCGAGGAAGCGTTGCGAGCGGTGGGCGACCTGACCAGCGAACCCAAGGGCATGTTGCGCATGACCTGCGCCGTGGCCTATGGCGAACGTTTTATCGTGCCGCTGGTGACACGGTTCATGGCGCACTATCCGCAACTGCGCGTGGACATCGAGTTGACCAACCGCTCGCTGGACCTGGTCCATGAAGGCCTCGACCTGGCCATCCGCCTGGGACGCCTGCAAGACTCGCGCATGGTTGCCAGCCGCCTGGCGCCTCGACGCATGTACCTGTGCGCGTCGCCCTCCTACCTCGAACGATACGGTCGGCCACACAGCTTGTCGGAATTGAGCCGGCATAACTGCCTGATTGGCAGCTCGGATATCTGGCAAATGGCCCAGGACGGGCGCGAATTTTCCCAGCGCGTGCAGGGCAATTGGCGCTGCAACAGTGGGCAAGCGGTGCTGGATGCGGCGTTGCAAGGCATGGGCTTGTGCCAGTTGCCGGATTACTACGTGCTGGAGCATCTGCACAGCGGGGCGTTGGTGTCGTTGCTGCAGGCTCATCAACCGCCGAATACTGCCGTGTGGGCGCTGTATCCGCAGCAGCGGCATTTGTCGCCGAAGGTGAGGAAGCTGGTGGATTTCTTGAAGGTGGGTTTGGCGCAGAGGCCGGAGTACAGCGGGTTGTAATGGGGTGTTTGGGCCGGCCTCTTCGCGAGCAAGCCCGCTCCCACATTTGACCGTGCTCCTACCCTGTGCGGGCTTGCTCGCGAAAGGCGCGACTCGGTGTGACAGGTTACCGCCGGTTAGCCCAGCGCAACTTCAACCACTCCAAGTCTTCCGGCCGAGTCACCTTGATATTGTCCGAACGCCCTTCGACCAGGCGCGGCGCCTGCCCGGACCATTCCATGGCCGACGCTTCATCGGTGATCACCGCATCGGCCACCAGACTGTCGGCCAAGGCGCGATGCAAAGCGCCCAGGCGAAACATCTGCGGCGTGTAAGCCTGCCAGATCAGGCTGCGATCAATGGTGTCCACCACACGGCCATGCTTGTCGACACGCTTGAGGGTGTCGCGCGCCGGCACCGCCAGCAGGCCGCCTACCGGATCGTCAGCCAGTTCCGCCAACAATTTGTCGAGGTCATCACGGCTCAGGTTAGGCCGCGCAGCGTCGTGCACCAACACCCAGTCGTCATCACTTGCGCCCAGGGCGTTGAGTTGCAGCAGCGCATTGAGTACCGAGCCGGACCGTTCCGAGCCCCCGTCGGCACGCTGGATACGCGGGTCATTGGCGCATGCCAAGGTGGGCCAATAAGGATCGTCAATTGCAAGACTGACCACCAGGCCCTTGAGGCGTGGGTGGTCGAGAAAACAGCCGAGGCTGTGTTCGAGAATAGTGCGCCCGCCCAATTGCAGGTACTGCTTGGGACGGTCTGCGGCCATACGGGCACCGACGCCCGCGGCAGGAATCACGGCCCAGAAGGCCGGTAAATCGTGGCTCATTGGGCCAACTGGTAGAGGGTCTCGCCCTCCTTAACCATGCCCAACTCATGGCGAGCCCGCTCTTCAACGGTCTCCGTGCCTTTTTTCAGCTCAAGCACTTCAGCGTCGAGGACGCGGTTACGCTCCAGCAGGCGTTCGTTTTCGGCACGCTGGTCGGCAATTTGCTGGGTCAACTCTTCCACCTGCGCAAAGCTGCCATTACCGACCCATAGGCGGTACTGCAGGCCAGCCAGCAACAAGAGCAAGACGAGGAACAACCAATTGGGACTGCGCATCGAAATCCGGGTATCCAGTGAAAAAAGACAGTCATGCAAACCTTTTGCAGCAACTGATAGCACAAAGCCTGGAAAAACCAGGCTTGCGCTTGTCAGTCAGCAGATTAGCGCCGAAATTCACACTTTCGTGAAATTTCTGACGCAACCCGCCGACTTTTTACCATTTACTGCTTAGCCGCGAAACTCACCGCGACCGTTGTACTTGGCTTTACCTGCCAATTGCTCTTCGATGCGCAGCAATTGGTTGTACTTGGAGACGCGATCGGAACGGCACAGGGAACCGGTCTTGATCTGGCCCGCCGAAGTACCCACGGCCAGGTCGGCAATGGTGGAGTCTTCGGTTTCGCCGGAGCGATGGGAGATCACGGCGGTGTAGCCCGCGGCCTTGGCCATCTGGATGGCTTCCAGGGTTTCGGTCAAGGTGCCGATCTGGTTGAACTTGATCAGGATCGAGTTGGCGATCTTCTTGTCGATGCCTTCTTTCAGGATCTTGGTGTTGGTCACGAACAAGTCGTCACCCACCAACTGGATTTTCTCGCCGATCTTGTCGGTGAGGATTTTCCAGCCATCCCAATCGGACTCGTCCAGGCCATCTTCGATCGAGATGATCGGGTAGCGCTGGGTCAGGCCCTTCAGGTATTCAGCAAAACCTTCTGAGTTGAACACCTGGCCTTCGCCGGACAGGTTGTACTTACCGTCTTCATAGAATTCGCTGGCGGCGCAGTCCAGGGCCAGGGTCACGTCGGTGCCCAGCTTGTAGCCAGCGTTGGCCACGGCTTCGGAGATGACTTTCAGTGCATCTTCGTTGGAGGCCAGGTTCGGCGCGAAACCACCTTCGTCACCTACGGCAGTGCTCAGGCCACGGGCCTTCAGTACAGCCTTGAGGTGATGGAAAATCTCGGTGCCCATGCGCAGGCCTTCGGAGAAGGACTTGGCGCCCACCGGCTGCACCATGAACTCCTGGATGTCGACGTTGTTATCCGCGTGCTCGCCACCGTTGATGATGTTCATCATCGGTACCGGCATCGAGTAGACGCCCGGGGTTCCGTTCAGGTTGGCGATGTGCGCGTACAACGGCAGGTCCTGGTCCTGCGCAGCCGCCTTGGCAGCCGCCAGGGATACCGCGAGGATGGCGTTAGCGCCGAGGCTACCTTTGTTTTCAGTGCCGTCGAGCTTGATCATCGCGTGGTCCAGGGCTTTCTGATCCAGCGGGTCCTTGCCCAGCAACAGGTCACGAATCGGACCGTTGATGTTGGCTACAGCCTTGAGTACACCCTTGCCCAGGTAACGGCTCTTGTCGCCATCACGCAGTTCCAGCGCTTCGCGCGAACCGGTGGAAGCACCGGACGGCGCGCAGGCGCTGCCGATGATGCCGTTATCGAGAAGCACGTCGGCTTCGACGGTGGGGTTGCCACGGGAGTCGAGAACTTCACGACCTTTGATGTCGACGATTTTTGCCATTGTTGTAAACACTCCAAAGTTGACGAAAACGACGCAGCTGAAGGAAATTTTTTGACCGACCGCAAGGGTGGAACAACGGGGCAGGCTTGCAGACGACAAGGCTCAGGCCCGGGGGCCTGAGCGTAAAGCGTGGGAAATTCTACCGGAGAAATGCCAGTTACGCGGTCTCTACCGTCGGAAAACTCTTGACCAGCTCGTCCAACTGCTTGAGTTGGGCCAGGAATGGCTCCAGCTTGTCCAGGCGCAGGGCGCATGGGCCGTCGCACTTGGCGTTGTCCGGGTCTGGGTGAGCTTCAAGGAACAGGCCCGCCAGCGACTGGCTCATGCCCGCCTTGGCCAGGTCCGTCACTTGGGCACGACGCCCCCCAGCGGAGTCCGAACGACCACCGGGCATTTGCAGCGCGTGGGTCACGTCGAAGAACACCGGGTACTCGAACTGTTTCATGATGCCGAAACCGAGCATGTCCACCACGAGGTTGTTATAGCCGAAGCTCGAACCCCGCTCGCAGAGGATCAACTGGTCGTTACCCGCTTCCACGCACTTGCTCAGGATGTGTTTCATTTCCTGGGGCGCAAGGAACTGGGCTTTTTTGATATTGATCACAGCGCCGGTCTTGGCCATGGCGACCACGAGGTCGGTCTGGCGCGACAGGAAGGCCGGCAACTGGATGATGTCGCACACCTCGGCGACCACGGCAGCCTGCTCAGGCTCGTGGACGTCGGTGATGATCGGCACGCCGAAGGCTTGCTTGATGTCCTGGAAGATCCGCATGCCTTCTTCAAGGCCCGGGCCGCGATAGGAGGTTACGGACGAACGGTTGGCCTTGTCGAAGCTGGCCTTGAAGACATAAGGGATACCCAGTTTCTGGGTGACCCGAACGTACTCCTCACACACCTGCATCGCCATGTCGCGGCTTTCCAGCACGTTCATGCCGCCGAACAGCACCATGGGCTTGTCGTTGGCAATCTCGATGTCGCCTACGCGAATGATCTTCTGGGCCATCAGGTTTACGCCTTCTTCTGATGTTGCGTCAGTGCTGCTTTGACGAAACCACTGAACAACGGGTGACCGTCGCGCGGTGTCGAGGTGAACTCCGGGTGGAACTGGCAGGCCACGAACCACGGATGATCCGGTGCCTCGACCACTTCAACCAGCTTGCCATCACCGGAGCGGCCGGAGATTTTCAGGCCAGCTTCTTTGATCTGCGGCAGCAGGTTGTTGTTCACTTCGTAGCGGTGGCGGTGACGCTCGACGATCACGTCCTTGCCGTAGCAGTCGTGTACCAGCGAGCCGGCTTCCAGCAGGCAGTCCTGTGCACCCAGGCGCATGGTGCCGCCCAGGTCGGACGTTTCGGTACGGGTTTCAACGGCGCCGGTGGCGTCTTCCCACTCGGTGATCAGGCCCACGACCGGATGGCCGCTGCTGTGATCGAACTCGGTGGAGTTGGCGTCTTTCCAGCCCAGCACGTTACGGGCGAACTCGATAACGGCCACTTGCATGCCCAGACAGATACCCAGGTACGGCACCTTGTTTTCACGGGCGTACTGCACGGCAGTGATCTTGCCTTCCACGCCACGCAGGCCGAAACCGCCCGGCACGAGAATCGCGTCAACGCCTTCGAGCAGCGCGGTGCCCTGGTTCTCGATGTCTTCGGAATCGATGTAGCGCAGGTTGACCTTGGTACGGTTGCTGATACCGGCGTGGCTCATGGCTTCGATCAGCGACTTGTACGCGTCCAGCAACTCCATGTACTTACCGACCATGGCGATGGTGACTTCATGCTCAGGGTTGAGCTTGGCGTCGACAACCGCTTCCCACTCGGACAGGTCGGCACCGCCGCACTGCAAGCCGAAACGCTCGACCACAAAATCATCCAGCCCCTGGGAATGCAGGATGCCCGGGATCTTGTAGATGGTGTCGGCGTCTTCCAGGGCAATCACCGCACGCTCTTCAACGTTGGTGAACTGCGCGATCTTGCGGCGCGAGGAAATGTCGATCGGGTGATCGGAGCGGCATACCAGCACATCCGGCTGCAGGCCGATGGAACGCAGTTCCTTGACCGAGTGCTGGGTAGGCTTGGTTTTGGTTTCGCCGGCAGTGGCGATGTAGGGCACCAGTGTCAGGTGCATCAGCATCGCGCGCTTGGCGCCGACTTCGAAACGCAACTGGCGGATGGCCTCGAGGAACGGTTGGGACTCGATGTCACCCACGGTGCCACCGATCTCGACCATTGCCACGTCGGCATCGCCTGCACCCTTGATGATGCGGCGCTTGATTTCGTCGGTGATGTGCGGGATCACCTGGATGGTTGCACCCAGGTAGTCACCACGGCGCTCTTTGCGCAGCACGTGCTCGTAGACACGGCCGGTGGTGAAGTTGTTGTTCTGGGTCATGGTCGTGCGGATGAACCGCTCGTAGTGGCCCAGGTCCAGGTCGGTCTCGGCGCCGTCGTGGGTGACGAACACTTCACCGTGCTGGAACGGGCTCATGGTGCCCGGGTCAACGTTGATGTATGGGTCCAGCTTGAGCATGGTGACCTTAAGTCCCCGCGCCTCCAGGATGGCCGCCAATGAAGCGGAGGCAATGCCTTTCCCCAATGAAGAAACAACACCGCCCGTGACGAATATGTAGCGCGTCATGAAAAACCCTAGAAGTCTGCGTTAAAGCGGTCCGAGCCGCCGGGGAAAGCGAAGGAAGGCCGAAGCCCCCGATCACCTGCATTAATCACAGTGCACCTTTCAAAAAAACCGCCGCGTTGTGACAGACCAGCAATGAAACACCGGTACGTTGATCGCTACACATTTTTTGGAATCGCCCAGCAAAGACTGCTTGGTAATCGGCAACGACTGCGATTCAGGCGAATCCACAGAAGTTGTATCAAGAAGGGAGCGTAGTCTACCGGAAAGGCGCTATCAGCTCAAACCTTGATCGCAGGTCTGTGGCAACCAATCCAATTGCACCTCACCCACCGACCTGGTCCATGCCCCCGCAACGCTTGGCACAACCAGCAATTGCTCGCCCCGATAGACCAGCGGCAATCTGCCACGGGCAAAGCCCGGCATGCCGCTTTCATTCAGCAGACGCTTGAGATCCCGCCGGCCTCGGCCCGGTACGTCGATGATTTCGCCACCCTGGCGATAACGAACCTGCAGCGGGCCTTCAGGGGCCTTGCCGATAAATCTCAGTTGACCATTGCCCGTTAACTCTAGTGGATTTTGCGGATCGGGCCAGCTCACCGACGCGTCGGAAAACTCCGACCATGTTGAGGGCAGCCACCAGATGCGTTCACCACTACGCTGTATTTGGCCGTCGGCCAGGCGCCACAGAGGCTGTGCGTCACGCTTGGCGTCGCGCAGGGCATCCCAACCAGCCCAGTGATCGCTGTCGGGTAAACGGGTCAGTGGCGTGAGCCAATGCCGCAGGGCGTTACGCTGGCGGGCATCGGACAATTCACGCAATGGTTCAAGCGCCAGGGACTGCAGAGGCAACCAGGGAAACGCAGAAGGCTGATCGGCACGCTGCAGGTCCATCAGCGCCAAGTCGTCGAGCAGCCCTTGAGCCTCAGCCATGTGCTCAGCCGTGCGAGCCAGGTGGGTGATCACCTTGGGCCAGCGTTCCGTCAGGGCGGGGAGTACACGGTGACGCAGGTAATTGCGGGAAAACCGGGGATCAACGTTGGAGGGGTCTTCGATCCACTGCAACTGATGCTGCTGCGCGTAGGCGTCCAGTTCGCTACGGGAGAACGCCAGCAACGGCCGCACCAAGCAGCCTTGGGCCAAGGGGCGATGCTCAGGCATAGCCGCCAACCCTCGCACACCGGCGCCACGCAGCAGGCGAAACAGCAGGGTTTCGGCTTGATCGTCGCGATGCTGGCCGGTGAAAAGCACCTCCCCTGCCCCCATGACCTGCATGAACGCTTGGTAGCGCGCATCGCGCGCCGCACGTTCAAGGCTCGCGCCGGGCCTCACCTGCACACGCATGACGCGCAAAGGTACACCCAGGCTGTCGCAGACCGATTGGCAATGAGCGGGCCACGCATCGGCAGCAGCTTGCAGGCCATGGTGGATATGGACGGCGCTGACAGGAGGCAGGTTTTCGATTTTGGCCAGTGAGGCCAGGAGGTGCAGCAGGACGGTGGAGTCGAGACCGCCGGAGAACGCGATATGCCAGGCCGGCGCGTTGCGCCAGGGGGCCAGGGTGTGCAGGAGTGTGGCCGGCAGGGTTGGTTTCATCACACGTCACCGCCGCAAAGCTGGAATACGTTCGTCAGCATACACAAAGCAAATGTGGGAGCCGGGCTTGCCCGCGATGCAGGCACCTTGGTGTATCAGTGATACCAAGGTGATGCTATCGCAGGCAAGCCAGCTCCCACACAAGCCAGCTCCCACATTGGGTACAGCGTCGGCTTAGAGGCCGTAGCTCATCAGGCGCTCATAACGACGAGCCAGCAGCGCTTCGTTATCCAGCTTCTTGAGCATCGCCAGTTGCGAACCCAACTCGGCACGGATGGTCGCAGCAGCAGCAGCCGGATCACGGTGAGCGCCGCCCAGTGGCTCGGCGATGACCTTGTCCACGATACCCAGGCCTTTGAGGCGATCGGCGGTGATGCCCATGGCTTCGGCAGCGTCCGGCGCCTTTTCGGCGGTTTTCCACAGGATCGAGGCACAACCTTCCGGCGAGATCACCGCATAGGTCGAGTACTGCAACATGTTCAGTTGGTCGCACACGCCAATGGCCAGTGCACCGCCGGAACCACCTTCACCGATCACGGTGGCGATGATCGGGGTTTTCAGGCGGGCCATGACGCGCAGGTTCCAGGCAATCGCTTCGCTCTGGTTACGCTCTTCGGCGTCGATACCCGGGTAGGCACCCGGCGTGTCGATGAAGGTCAGGATCGGCATCTTGAAGCGCTCGGCCATTTCCATCAGGCGGCACGCCTTGCGGTAGCCTTCCGGGCGCGGCATGCCGAAGTTGCGGCGTACTTTCTCGCGCACTTCACGGCCTTTCTGGTGACCGATCACCATCACCGGCTGGTCGTCCAGGCGAGCGATGCCGCCCACGATGGCCGCGTCGTCGGAGAAGTGACGGTCGCCGTGCAACTCGTCGAACTCGGTGAAGATGTGTTCGATGTAGTCCAGGGTGTAGGGACGGCGCGGGTGGCGAGCCAGGCGCGCGATCTGCCAGCTGGTCAGCTTGCCGAAGATATCTTCGGTGAGCGTGCTGCTCTTGTCTTGCAGGCGAGCGATTTCATCGCCGATGTTCAGCGAATTGTCATTGCCGACCAGGCGCAGCTCTTCGATCTTGGCTTGCAGGTCAGCGATCGGCTGTTCGAAATCAAGAAAATTCGGGTTCATAAGCGTCCGTCTTGGGTCGACGGCCAAGGGGTGCCTGGCCAGCCGGTTGTCTATTCGCGCCCTACCTTAAGGGAGAGGCGCGTTTAGGTCGAGATTAAATGTTTAGTCGAGATCAGATCTATCTGGCCGTCAACGGTATTGGAGGAAGACGTTGTCTCGCCCGAACTGGTCACGCAATGCTTGAATCAAGCCATCAGCGGGATCAATTCGCCACGTCTCACCAAACTGCAACATGGCCTTGGCATCGCTGCCGGTGTACTCCATGGTCACCGGGCACGCGCCCCGGTGGCGTTTGAGCAGGTCACCCAACCAGCGTAGCTGATCGCCTTTGAGCGCTTCGGTCTTGACCTTCAGGCGCAGGCTCTCGGCCAGGTTGGTGCGGGCATCTTCCATGCTCATCACGCGCTTGATGCGCAGGCGCAGGCCACCGGAGAAGTCATCATTGCTGACCTCCCCTTCCACCACCACCATGGCGTCGGTCTGCAGCAACGACTGGGCGGAGTGAAACGCATCGGCAAACAATGACGCTTCGATGCGGCCCGAGCGGTCATCGAGGGTGATGAAGCCCATCTTGTCGCCCTTCTTATTTTTCATCACCCGTAGGGCGATGATCATACCGGCGACGGTCTGGGTATCCCGCGCCGGTTTCAGGTCGATGATGCGCTGACGGGCAAAACGGCGGATTTCGCCTTCGTACTCGTCAATCGGGTGACCGGTAAGGTACAGGCCCAAGGTGTCTTTCTCACCCTTGAGGCGCTCCTTGAGGGTCAGTTCCTTGGCCTTGCGATGGTTGGCGTAGACATCCGCATCTTCTTCGACGAACAGCCCGCCAAACAGGTCGGCGTGGCCACTGTCATGGGTACGGGCGGTCTGTTCGGCGGCCTTGATCGCTTCTTCCATGGCGGTCAGCAGCACCGCGCGGTTGCGGTCGATATTGGCCTGGTAAGCCTTCGGCTCATCATGGAAATACGGACCAAGACGGTCGAGTGCACCACTGCGGATCAGGCCGTCGAGGGTACGCTTGTTGATGCGCTTGAGGTCAACGCGTGCGCAAAAGTCGAACAGGTCCTTGAACGGCCCGTCCTGACGCGCTTCGGTAATGGCCTCGACCGGACCTTCGCCCACGCCTTTGATCGCGCCGAGGCCATAGATGATGCGGCCTTCGTCGTTCACCGTGAACTTGAACTCCGAAGCGTTCACGTCCGGCGCGTCGAGGCGCAGCTTCATGGTGCGCACTTCCTCGATCAAGGTCACGACCTTGTCGGTGTTGTGCATATCCGCCGAGAGTACCGCCGCCATGAACGGCGCCGGGTAGTGGGCTTTCAGCCAGGCGGTCTGGTACGACACCAGGCCGTAGGCGGCGGAGTGGGATTTGTTGAAGCCATAACCGGCGAATTTTTCTACCAGGTCGAAGATGTTCCCGGCCAGGTCGGCATCGATGTTGTTAGTCGCGCAGCCCTCAATGAAACCGCCACGCTGCTTGGCCATTTCCTCGGGCTTTTTCTTACCCATGGCGCGACGCAGCATGTCCGCACCACCGAGGGTGTAGCCAGCCATCACCTGGGCGATCTGCATCACCTGTTCCTGGTACAGGATGATGCCGTAGGTCGGTGCCAGTACGGGCTTGAGGCCCTCGTACTGGTAGTCGGAGTGCGGGTAAGCCAGCTCGGCACGCCCGTGTTTACGGTTGATGAAGTCATCCACCATGCCCGATTGCAGCGGGCCCGGACGGAACAGGGCCACCAGTGCGATCAAGTCTTCCAGGCAGTCGGGCTTGAGCTTTTTGATCAGCTCTTTCATGCCTCGGGATTCAAGCTGGAACACTGCGGTGGTTTCGGCTTTTTGCAGCAGGCTGTAGGTCGGTTTGTCATCCAGCGGGATAAACGCGATATCCAGCGGTTCTTCGCCGACCTTGGCACGGTCGCGGTTGATGGTCTTGAGCGCCCAGTCGATGATCGTCAGGGTCCGCAGGCCGAGGAAGTCGAACTTCACCAGGCCGGCGGCCTCCACATCGTCCTTGTCGAACTGGGTGACCAGGCCGTCGCCTTCTTCATCGCAATAGATCGGCGAAAAGTCGGTGAGTTTGGTCGGGGCGATAACCACGCCACCGGCGTGTTTACCGACGTTACGCACCACGCCTTCGAGCTTGCGCGCCATGTCCCAGATTTCGGCGGCTTCTTCATCGACCTTGATGAAGTCGCGCAGGATTTCTTCCTGCTCATAGGCTTTTTCCAGGGTCATGCCGACTTCGAACGGGATCATCTTCGACAGGCGGTCCGCCAAACCGTAGGACTTGCCCTGCACCCGCGCCACGTCGCGGATTACCGCTTTGGCGGCCATGGAACCGAAGGTGATGATCTGACTTACCGCGTTGCGGCCATATTTTTCGGCCACGTACTCAATCACGCGGTCACGGCCATCCATGCAGAAGTCGACGTCGAAGTCGGGCATGGAAACCCGTTCCGGGTTCAGGAATCGTTCGAACAGCAGGTCATATTCCAGCGGGTCAAGGTCGGTGATCTTCTGTACGTAAGCCACCAGCGAACCAGCACCTGACCCCCGGCCGGGGCCTACCGGTACACCGTTGTTTTTGGCCCACTGGATAAAGTCCATTACGATCAGGAAGTAGCCGGGGAACCCCATCTGGATAATGATATCCAGCTCGAAATTCAACCGATCGACATACACCTGGCGCTTGGCGTCGTAGTCCTCGGTGGTGTCCTTGGGCAGCAGGACGCTGAGGCGTTCCTCCAGGCCATCGAACGACACTTTGCGAAAGTACTCGTCGATGGTCATGCCATCGGGAATCGGGAAGTTGGGCAGGAAGTGTTTACCCAGTTTCACTTCGATGTTGCAGCGCTTGGCGATCTCGACGGAGTTCTCCAGGGCCTCGGGCAAATCGCTGAACAGCTGCGCCATTTCATCGGCGCTTTTGAGGTACTGCTCTTCGCTGTAGTTCTTGGAGCGGCGCGGGTCATCCAGGGCCCGGCCTTCGCCGATGCACACGCGGGTCTCGTGGGCTTCGAAATCTTCTTTCTTGATAAAGCGCACATCGTTGGTCGCCACCAGCGGTGCACCCAGCTTATCGGCCAGGGTTACGGCAGCGTGCAGATGCTCTTCATCGTTGGGGCGGTTGGTGCGCTGGACTTCCAGGTAGAAACGGCCTGGGAACACCTGCATCCACTCACGCGCCAGTACTTCGGCTTCCTGAGGGTTGCCGCCCAGCAGCGCGATACCAATTTCGCCCTCTTTGGCCGCCGAGAGCATGATCAGGCCTTCGCTGGCTTCGGCCACCCACTCGCGCTCGATGATGATCGGGCCGTTACGCTGGCCGTCGATAAAGCCACGGGAGATCAGTTCGGTGAGGTTGCGATAACCCACGCCGTTCATCGCCAGCAGGCTGATGCGGCTCAGGGGGTTATCCGGGTCTTTGTTGGACAGCCACAGATCGGCGCCACAGATCGGCTTGATGCCGGCGCCCATGGCGTTCTTGTAGAACTTGACCAGGGAACACATGTTGTTCTGGTCGGTAACCGCGACCGCAGGCATGTTCATGCCCACCAGGGTTTTGACCAGCGGTTTGATCCGTACCAGGCCGTCGACCAGGGAGTACTCAGTGTGCAGGCGTAGATGAACGAATGAAGCCGGCATAGTGATCCTGTCTTGATACATGAAAACAACAAGGCCCGGATTGTACCGGGCCTGGGTAAAAACATCAGCCTTGCCGCTAAACCTCGATCAGACTTTCACGGGCCTCATAAGCCTGGCGTACCGGGGCAAACGAGCGGCGATGTATCGGGGTGGGGCCGAGCCGAGCCAGAGCTTCCAGATGAACGGGCGTCGGGTAGCCTTTATGGCCACCAATGCCGTAGCCGGGATAGATCAATTCGAACGCGGCCATTTCACGGTCGCGGCTGACCTTGGCCAGGATCGAGGCGGCGGCAATGGCGGGGACCTTACTATCACCCTTGACCACCGCTTCGGACGGCATTGACAGCTTGGGGCAGCGGTTACCGTCGATCATCGCCATTTTCGGGGTGATGTGCAGCCCTTCCACAGCACGCTGCATCGCCAGCATGGTGGCGTGCAGGATATTCAGTTCATCGATTTCTTCGACTTCAGCCCGGGCGATATGCCAGCTCAGGGCTTTTTCACAGATCTCGTCATAGAGCTTTTCGCGACGGGCTTCGGTGAGCTTCTTCGAATCGTTGAGCCCCAGGATCGGGCGGTTCGGATCAAGGATCACCGCCGCCGTAACCACTGCGCCACACAGCGGGCCGCGCCCGACTTCGTCAACACCCGCCACCAGTTCGTGGGCTTGGGCAACGAGGCTGAAATCCAGGCCCATTTGCATGGTCATAAGGCTTCCTGTTTATGGCCGATCAAGGTCAACACGGCGTCGGCCGCCTGGTTCGAGGCATCACGGCGTAACGTGCGGTGAATATCGTCGAAACCACGGGTCTGCTCTTCGCCGCCGTCAATCAAGGGTAATAGGGTTTGCGCAAGCGCTTCGGGCGTTGCATCGTCCTGCAACAACTCCGGCACCAGCAGGCGCTGGGCCAGCAGGTTGGGCAAGGAAATGTAAGGGCTCTTGACCATGCGCTTGAGGATCCAAAAGGTCAGTGGCGCCAGGCGATAGGCCACGACCATCGGGCGCTTGTACAGCAAGGCCTCAAGCGTGGCGGTGCCCGAGGCGATCAACACCGCATCGCAGGCTGCCAGGGCCAGGTGGGACTGGCCATCGAGCAGGGTCAACGGCAGGTTGCGACCTTCCAGCAGCGTTTCGATCTGCGCACGGCGTTGTGGACTGGCGCAAGGCAGCACAAAGCGGATTCCCGGCTTTTGCGTCTGGAGACGCTCGGCGGCATCAAAAAACAGCGCTCCCAAACGTCCTACCTCGCCGCCACGGCTCCCTGGCATCAGCGCAACCAAGGGGCCATCGGGCAAGCCCAGCTCGGCACGCGCAGCCGCACGATCAGCTTGCAAGGGAATGGCGTCAGCCAGGGTGTGGCCGACAAACCGCACCGGCACGCCCTTCTCTTCGTAGAACCGGGCTTCGAATGGCAGCAAGGTCAACATCAGGTCGCAGCCTTCGCGGATTTTCAACACCCGCTTCTGGCGCCACGCCCACACGGATGGGCTGACGTAGTGCACGGTCTTGATCCCGGCCTGGCGCAACTTGAGTTCGATATTGAGCGTGAAATCCGGCGCATCGATGCCGATAAAGACGTCAGGCTTTTCTTCGATCAGCGTCTTGATCAGCAGCTTGCGGCGAGCCAGCAGCTCACGCAGGCGCCCCAAGACTTCCACCAGCCCCATGACTGACAGGCGCTCCATGGGGAAGTAGGAGGTCAGGCCTTCGGCCTGCATCAACGGGCCACCGACGCCGATAAATTCCACCGCCGGATGCTGGGCCTTGAGCGCCCGCATCAAGCCAGCACCCAGGATATCGCCGGAAGCTTCACCGGCCACGAGCGCAATACGCAAAGTGGCCATGATCAGCGGGTGATGCCGCGAGTCGAGGTCTGGATAGAGTCACGGAACACCGCGACTTCCGGGAACTGCGTGGCAGGCTCGGCCAACTCGGCCAGGGCCTGCTCTACGGTCAACCCTTGGCGGTAAACCGTCTTGTAGGCACGGCGCAGGGCGTGAATGGCTTCTTCGCTGAAACCGCGACGACGCATGCCTTCGAAGTTCATGCTACGGGCTTCGGCAGGGTTGCCGAACACCGTCACGAACGCCGGGACATCCTTGCCGATGGCGGTGCCCATGCCGGAAAAGCTGTGGGCACCGATGTGGCAGTACTGATGCACCAGGGTAAACCCGGAGAGGATCGCCCAGTCATCAACGTGCACATGGCCTGCCAACGCAGTGTTGTTGACCAGGATGCAATGGTTGCCGATCACGCTGTCATGGCCGATGTGCGCATAGGCCATGACCAGGTTGTGATCACCCAAGGTGGTTTCGGCGCGATCCTGCACGGTGCCGCGGTGAATGGTGACGCCTTCACGAATGATGTTGTGGTCACCGATTACCAGGCGTGTTTCTTCACCCTTGTACTTCATGTCCGGGGTGTCTTCGCCTACCGAGGAAAACTGGTAGATACGATTGTGTTTGCCAATGCGGGTCGGACCCTTGAGGATCACGTGCGGCCCGATGACAGTCCCCTCGCCGATTTCAACACCTGCGCCGACGATCGACCAAGGGCCGACCTCAACGTCGGCGGCCAGTACGGCCGACGGATCGATGATTGCGCGAGGGTCAATCAAACTCATAGTTTGCGTTCCGCACAGATGATCTCGGCAGAGCACACCGGCTTGCCATCTACCGAGGCCTGGCATTCGAACTTCCAGATCTGGCGCTTGCAACTGATGAACTTGGCTTCCAGGATCAACTGGTCACCCGGGGTGACCGGGTTGCGAAAACGCAGCTTGTCCGAACCCACGAAATAGTAAAGCGTGCCGTCGGCAGGCTTGAGGTCGAGCATTTTGAAACCAAGGATACCGGCAGCCTGGGCCATGGCTTCGATGATCAACACACCTGGCATGATTGGATGCGCAGGAAAGTGACCATTGAAGAATGGTTCGTTGATGCTGACATTCTTGTAGGCACGAATGCGCTTTTCCTCGACGTTGAGGTCCACTACGCGGTCCACCAGCAGGAACGGGTAACGGTGAGGCAGGTATTCGCGAATCTCGTTGATGTCCATCATTTCGGGGGGAAGCCTGTAATAAAGATTGGGGGCGGGCGCACCAGGCGCACGCCCCGCTAGCAAATCAAGGAGGCTGTCTAGCGGCCGCGCACACTTGATATGGAAATGGTATCAGCCTTCTGATGAAGCATTACCGCCGGGGGTCACGTCCCCGACACGCTTTTCAAGCTGTTTGATACGTCGTGCCATGTCGTCGATCTTCCTCAAACGCGCGGCACTCTTGCGCCATTCGGCCGCAGGTTGCATCGCGGTACCGGACGAGTAGGCCCCTGGCTCTGTGATCGAGTGGGTCACCATGGTCATGCCGGTGATGAAGACGTTGTCGCAAATATCGATATGCCCCACCAGCCCTACGCCACCGGCGAGCATGCAATGCTTGCCGATCTTGGTGCTGCCGGAAATACCCACGCAGGCGGCCATGGCGGTGTGATCGCCAATCTGTACGTTGTGGGCGATCTGGATCTGGTTATCGAGTTTCACACCGTTACCGATCACGGTATCGGCCAGGGCCCCGCGATCCACAGCAGTGTTCACACCGATCTCCACATCGTCGCCGATCAGTACGCCACCGACCTGGGCGATCTTGTGCCAGATGCCCTTGGCATTGGCAAAGCCGAACCCCCCACCGCCGATCACGGCGCCCGACTGGATGACCACACGCTGACCGATACGCACATCGTGGTAAAGGGTCACACGGGGAGCCAGCCAGCCATCGGCACCAATTTCGCAGCGCGCGCCAATGAAACAATGGGCACCCACAGTGACGCCCGCACCAATACGCGCCCCACTCTCGATCACGGCAAACGCACCGATGCTGGCGGCAGGGTCAACCTGGGCATCATCGGCGATCTCGGCAGACGGGTGAATACCGCCGGCCGCCTTCGGCTTGGGATCGAACAGGTGCGACGCCTTGGCGTACGACAGGTACGGGTCGGCCACCACCAGCGCATCCCCGGTAAACCCTTCGGCGTCAGCGGCCTTCAGCAACACGGCTGCGGCCTGGCAGTCGACCAGGTATTTACGGTATTGAGGATTTGCGAGGAAGCTCAACTGAGCTGGGCCAGCCTCCTGCAAGGTGGCTAGCCCAGTGATTTCTTTCTCCTTGGAGCCACGCAAAGTGGCCCCGAGGAACTCGGCCAACTCGCCGAGTTTGATAGTCGCTGTCATGGTTTACTTCAGCTGGTTCATGCGCTCGATCACCTGGCGGGTGATGTCGTATTGAGGCTTGACGTCGATCACGGCGCCACGCTCGAACACCAGGTCAAAGGCACCCTTCTTGATGACTTCTTCCACAGCGCTGTCCAATTTCGGCTTGAGCTGCTTGAGCATTTCGCGGTCGGCCACAGCCTTGGCTTCGTTTAGTTCCTTGGATTGGAACTGGTAGTCACGGGCCTTTTGCTTGAATTCAAGCTCCAGACGCTCGCGCTCGCCTTGCTGCATCTTGTCGCCACCGGCAACCAGGCGGTCCTGGATACCCTTGGCGCTGCTTTCCAGCGTCTTGAGCTTGGTCAGCTGCGGACCGAATTTCTTCTCGGCATCCACGGCGTATCTCTTGGCCGCATCGGATTCCAGCAGGGCCATCTGATAGTTCAGGACCGCGATTTTCATTTCGGCGAAGGCCGGGGTGGTGACCAGCACAGTGGCCAGCAAGACCAATTGAGTCAACTTACGCACGATGTACTCCTACAGAATCCGTTGTCGTTATCTTAGGTCAGACGCTTAGAACGTCTGGCCGAGGGAGAATTGGAAAATCTGGGTTTCAGCGTTATCCGGTTTCTTGATCGGCATGGCCAGAGCAAAGCTCAACGGGCCCAGCGCAGTCACCCAGGTCACACCCACGCCCACGGAGCTCGCCAGGTTGCTGAGGCTTACGTCGTTGCACTGGGTGTTGGACTTCAGCCCGCTTGGGTTCTTGATCTGCTCGCACTTGGAGTCGAACACGTTACCCACGTCCCAGAAGACCGACGTCCGCAGGGAGCGCTGGTCCTTGACGAACGGCAGCGGGAACAGGATCTCGGCACCACCCTGGATCAGCACGTTACCACCGAATGGCAGCGGGTCGTTGTCCGAGTCAGCGACAGTGCCTTGGTTACCGGTCCGGTCAACACCGCGGCTCGGCGTACCACGCGGACCCAAGGTGCTGTCCTTGAAGCCACGTACCGAGTTGAAACCACCTGCATAGTAGTTCTCGTAGAACGGCAAGCCATCGGTCGAACCATAACCGTCGCCATAGCCCAGCTCTGTGTGCAGGCGCATGGTGTAGTTATCGCTCAACGGCTGGAACAACTGGCCGCGGTAGTCGAGTTTGAAGAACGACAGGTCGCTGCCCGGCGTGGTGACTTCCGCAGTCAGGCTCTGGGAGTGGCCGCGGGTTGCCAGTACGCCTTTGTTCAGGGTCGACTCGGACCAGCCGGCAGACGCCTTGAAGTTCAGGAACTTGTCGCCCTCACGACGGGTGAAGTCGAAGATTTCATCCACGGTGTACACACCGGTCTTGATCTCATCCTGCTGCGCGGTGAGGCCGAAGGTCAGGCGCGACGTCTCGCTGATCGGGTAACCCACGTTGACACCGGCACCCAGGCTGTCGATCGCATAGCTTGCAACGTCAACATCGAGGTCTTTGTAGTCGGTGGTGCGGTAGAAGGCGTTGTAGCCCAGGCTCACACCGTCTGCAGTCCAGTAGGGGTCGGTGTAGCCGAAGTTGTATCGGCTCTGGTATTCGCTGCGGGTCAGGCCGATGGACACACGGTTACCGGTACCCAGGAAGTTGTTCTGCGTGATCGAACCACCCAGGATCAAACCGGCGCTCTGGGCGAAACCGACGCTGGCGGTGATCGAACCCGAGGCTTGTTCTTCAACGGCGTAGTTCACGTCAACCTGGTCATCCACACCCGGTACGGCCGGGGTTTCGACGTTGACTTCCTTGAAGAAGCCCAGGCGCTCAAGACGGGTCTTGGATTGGTCGATCAGGTAGGTCGAAGCCCAGCCACCTTCCATCTGACGCATTTCACGACGCAGCACTTCGTCCGCAGACTTGGTGTTGCCACGGAAGTTGATGCGGTTGACGTAGGCACGCTTGCCCGGATCGACGACGAAGGTGATGTCCACGGTGTGGTCTTCATCATTCGGGGTCGGCACGCCGTTGACGTTGGCGAAGGTATAGCCTTCGTTACCCAGGCGACGGGTGATCAGTTCGGAAGTGGTGGTCATCAGCTTGCGCGAGAACACCTGGTCCTTCTGTACCAGCAACAGGGACTTGACCTGGTCTTCAGGAACTTTCAGGTCACCGCTGAGCTTGACGTCACGAACCTTGTACTTCTCGCCTTCGTTGACGTTGACGGTAATGTAGACGTGCTTCTTGTCCGGGGTGATGGACACCTGGGTCGAAGCGATGTCCATGTTGATATAGCCACGGTCCAGGTAGTAGGAGCGCAGGCGTTCCAGGTCACCGGAGAGTTTTTCACGGGCGTACTTGTCATCGTTCTTGAAGAACGACAACCAGTTGGTGGTCTTGAGTTCGAACAGGTCGACCAGGTCTTCATCAGGGAACTTGGTGTTGCCCACGACGTTGATGTGCTGGATGGCGGCCACGGTGCCTTCGTTGATGTTGACCTTCAGGCCCACACGGTTACGAGGCTGGGGGATCACTTCGGTTTCCACGGTCGCGGAGTAGCGGCCCTGGGCAACGTACTGGCGTTGCAGCTCGTTACGCACACCCTCAAGGGTAGCGCGCTGGAAGATCTCGCCCTCGGCCAGGCCCGATTGCTTCAGGCCCTTCATCAGGTCTTCAGTGGAGATGGCCTTGTTACCTTCGATCGCGATACTGGCGACGGAAGGTCGCTCGACGACCGTGATGACCAGGACGTTGCCTTCGCGACCCAGTTGGATATCTTGAAAGAACCCGGTTTTGAACAGCGCACGAGTGGATTCCACCAGGCGACGATCATCCGCCTGTTCCCCGACGTTCAACGGCAAGGCACCAAAGACGCTACCCGCGGAAACCCGCTGGAGGCCGTTGACGCGAATATCGGAGATGGTGAAGGACTCGGCGTGAACTTCGGCGATCATCAATACGGTGAGAACCGCAGTTAGCAGCAGACGTTTCATGAAGTCCTTTCTTATTCCAACTGGCAATAAACAAACTGCCGCAAAATGCGGCAGATTCGCAATTCAGCGAAGCGTTACAGACGTCCCAGATCGTTGACCAGGGCTAACAACATCACCCCGACCACCAAACTGATACCAATCTGTATCCCCCAACCCTGCACCCGATCCGACAAGGGGCGACCACGCACCCACTCGACCAGATAAAACAGCAGATGCCCCCCATCCAATACAGGAATGGGCAGCAAATTCAGAACCCCAAGGCTAATACTCAGATAAGCCAGGAAATTCAGGAAATCCGCGACACCCGACTGGGCAGAAGCGCCCGCCACTTTAGCAATGGTTATCGGTCCACTCAAGTTTTTTACCGAGAGCTCACCGAACAACATTTTCTTGAGGGATTCGAGGGTCAGCACGCTCATGGTCCAGGTGCGTTTCGCGCCCTCGCCAATCGCGGCCAAAGGCCCGAAACTGACCTCTCGCACCATCGATGGCGGCCATTCGACACCTTTGACCCCGGCCCCCAGGTATCCCCCGGCCGCCTTGGCCTCCCCTCTCACCGACAAGGTCACGGGGACGTCGATTTGAGCACCCTCGCGCTCAACTTTCAGCACAATTTTGGTATCAGGGCGCACACGCACCAGGTCGACCACCTGCTGCCAGTCACCCAGCGCCTGGCCATCAAGGGCCAACAGGCGATCACCGGTTTTCAGGCCGGCAGCCTGGGCCGGGCCTTTCGGATCGAGTTCAGCCAGCACCGGCGGCAAGGCCGGACGCCAAGGGCGAATCCCCAGGGATTTGATCGGATCGGGCTCATCGGCGCCCTTGAGCCAATGGTCCAGCGCCAATGCCCGCGGGGTTTCGGCGCTGGAATCCTGGTCACGCACCACCACATTGACGGTGCCGCTTTCACCCAGGCGACGCACCAACTGCAAATTGACCGCGCCCCACCCCGTGGTGGGTTCGCCATCAATGGATACAATTTCCTGCCCTGCCGTCAGGCCCGCCTTGGCCGCGATGCTGTCGGCTTCGACCGCGCCAATGACCGGGCGCACCTGCTGACTGCCCAGCATGGCCAAGACCCAGAAGAACACCATCGCCAACAGGAAGTTGGCGATCGGTCCCGCCGCGACAATCGCGATACGCTGACGAACCGTCTTGCGATTGAAGGATTGGTCCAGCTGGTCTGCAGGCACTTCGCCTTCGCGCTCATCGAGCATCTTGACGTAGCCGCCCAACGGGATAGCAGCAATGACAAACTCAGTGCCGCGGCGATCATGCCAGCGCAACAACGGCATGCCGAAACCGACGGAAAAGCGCAATACCTTGACGCCGCAACGACGCGCCACCCAGAAGTGGCCGAATTCGTGGAAGGTAACCAACACACCCAGAGCAACCAGGGTGCCGACAATCATGTAGAGCGCACTCATCTAATTTCTCCGCATTTCAATTCAATGCCCGAAGACTCAAACCTGCCCGCGGCCTAACCCGCATTGCGATCCAACCATTGCCCGGCCAAGGTTCGAGCCTTGGTGTCGGCCTCGAACACCGCCTCCAGGTCATTCACCGCCACCACTGGCTCAAGCGCCAGGACGTCCTCGATGATACTCGCGATCTGCGGAAAGCGGATGCGCCGCTCAAGAAACGCCGCCACGGCCACTTCGTTGGCCGCGTTAAGCATCGCCGGGGCACTGTTACCCGCCTCGGCTGCTTGCCGCGCCAGGCGCAAACAAGGGAAACGCTGCTCGTCCGGAGCTTCGAAGTCCAGGCGCGCGATTGCAAACAGGTCCAGCGGTGCTACGCCGGAATCAATCCGCTCAGGCCACGCCAAGGCGTTGGCGATCGGTGTGCGCATGTCCGGGTTACCCAATTGCGCCAACACCGAACCATCCACGTAATCGACCAGGGAATGGATCACACTTTGCGGGTGAATGACCACCTCAACCTGGTCAGGCCGTGCATCGAATAGCCAGCATGCCTCGATCAACTCAAGGCCTTTGTTCATCATGCTCGCCGAATCCACGGAGATTTTGCGCCCCATGGACCAGTTCGGGTGGGCGCATGCCTGATCGGGAGACACATGTTCCAACTCGGCCGACGGAGTCTGGCGGAATGGCCCGCCAGATGCCGTCAGCAGAATCCGGCGCACGCCGACTTGGCTCAAGCCGCGGGCAAAATCACCGGGCATGCACTGGAAGATGGCGTTGTGCTCACTGTCCAGAGGCAGCAGCACCGCGCCGCTCTTGCGCACCGCTTGCATAAAGAGCGCGCCGGACATGACCAAGGCTTCTTTATTGGCCAGCAGGATTTTCTTGCCAGCATCGACTGCCGCCAAGGTCGGGCGCAAACCTGCTGCACCGACAATCGCCGCCACTACGGTATCCACGTCCGCATCGGCCGAGACCTGGCACAACCCTGCCTCGCCGACCAATACCTGAGTGGCCAGCCCTGCAGCCCGCAGATCCTCCTGCAGACGGCGAGCGGCAGCCGCCTCTGGCACCACGGCAAAGCGCGGCGAGTGTCGCACGCACAAGGCCAGCAGCTCGCGCAAACGCGTGAAGCCGGTCAGGGCGAAAACCTGATAGCGATCGGGGTGACGCGCAATGACGTCCAGGGTACTGAGCCCGACCGAGCCGGTCGCGCCCAGCACCGTAACCTGCTGCAGGCGGCTCACGAAGCGATCATCCACAACAGCACGGCAAAAATCGGCAGCGCGGCGGTGAGGCTGTCGATACGGTCAAGCACACCGCCATGACCTGGCAGCAGGTTACTGCTGTCCTTGATGCCAGCCTGACGCTTGAACATGCTCTCGGTAAGGTCGCCCACCACCGAGATGAAGACGACAATAGCCGCCCCCAGCAAGGCCAGGAGTACTTCCTTTACCGACCAGTCACGCACCACACCGACCACCAGGGTGATCAGCAGCGTCAAAGCCAGGCCGCCGTATACGCCTTCCCAGCTCTTGCCTGGGCTGACGGCCGGGGCCAGCTTGCGCTTGCCAAAGGCTCGACCCGAGAAGTAGGCACCAATGTCAGCGCCCCACACCAACACCATCACAGCCAGGATCAATTCGTTGCCCAGCGGGTAACGTTTGATCTCCACCAGCCCTTGCCAGGCCGGCAACAGGATTGCCAGGCCAATCACCAGCTTGCAGGCCACGCTGGACCATTGGCCACTGGTGCGCGGATAGGTGAGCACCAGGAAAGTCGCCAACGCCCACCACAACACTGCGGCACCCAGCACCCAGGGCGCGATGTCCGGCAGGATATACATAAAGAACAACAACAGCGCGACCATAGCGGCGTAGACCACACGCGGCAATTGGTTGACGAAACCTGCCAGGCGCGCCCATTCCCACGCCCCAAGGGTCACGACCAGGCCGATGAACAGCGCAAAGCCAGAACCGTCGAGCAGGAAAAAACCGCACAAGGCAATCGGCAGCAGGATCAGCGCCGTGATGATTCGTTGTTTAAGCATTTAAACCCGGGCTCCAGCTTCGATCTGCTCGCTCGTTTTACCGAAGCGACGCTGACGGGAAGCGAAATCGGCCAGTGCATTACGCATGGCATCGTGTTTGAAGTCCGGCCAGAACAGGTCGGAGAAGTACAGCTCGGTGTAGGCCAGCTGCCACAGCAGGAAATTGCTGATGCGATGCTCGCCACCGGTACGAATGCACAAGTCCGGCAACGGCAAGTCGCCGGTCACCAGGCAGGTTTGCAACAGTTCGGGCGTGATGTCGTCCGGGCGCAGATGGCCGGCTTGCACTTCGCGGGCCAGCCGCTGTGCAGCCTGGGCGATATCCCACTGGCCACCGTAGTTGGCTGCGATCTGCAGTACAAAACGGTTACTGCCGGCAGTGATGGCCTCGGCTTCGCGCATGGCCGTTTGCAGCTCCGGGTGGAACCGCGAACGATCACCGATGATGCGCAGACTGATGTTGTTGTCATTGAGGCGCTTGGCCTCACGACGCAGAGCCTTGAAGAACAGGTCCATCAAGGCACTGACTTCATCGGCGGGCCGCTGCCAGTTCTCACTGGAGAACGCGAACAAGGTCAGCACTTCGACCTTGGCCTCGGCGCACACTTCAATCACCGCCCTTACCGCGTCAACACCCGCTTTATGCCCGGCAACACCCGGCATAAAGCGTTTTTTCGCCCAGCGATTATTCCCATCCATGATGATCGCGACATGGCGCGGCACCACGGAGGGCACAGTCTGCTTGGTCTTTTCCATGAAGGCGTCCTGACCCCTTATACGGCCATCAGGTCCTTTTCTTTTTCTTCGGTCGCCTTGGTGATCTGGGCTTCGGCGTCCTTGGTCAGCTTGTCGATATCAGCGACGGCACGGCGCTCTTCGTCTTCGCTGATTTCCTTGTCCTTGACCAGCTTCTTCAGGTCACCCAGCGCATCGCGGCGGATATTACGCACGGCAACACGGGCATCTTCAGCGGCGCTGCGCGCCTGCTTGGTGAAGCCCTTGCGGGTTTCTTCGGTCAGGGCAGGCATGGAGATCAGCAGCAACTCGCCCAGGTTGGTCGGGTTGAGGTTCAGGCCAGCGCTCTGGATAGCTTTGTCGACGGCGGCAAGCATGTTGCGCTCGAAGGCAACAACTTGCAGGGTGCGCGAGTCCTTCACGGTCACGTTGGCCACACCGCTCAGCGGGGTGTCGGAACCGTAGTAAGGCACCATTACGCTGCCCAGGATGCTTGGGTGCGCCTTGCCAGTACGGATCTGGCCAAAGGCGTGGCTCAAGGATTCCAGGGATTTGTGCATACGCGCCTGGGCGTCTTTCTTGATTTCGTTGATCATTGTTGGCCTTCCTCGATCAGAGTCCCTTCTGCGCCGCCGTGTACGATATTCAGCAGGGCGCCGGGCTTGTTCATGTTAAATACGCGCAGCGGCATCTTGTGGTCGCGGCACAGGCAGATAGCGGTCAGGTCCATGACACCCAGCTTGCGATCCAGTACTTCATCGTAGGTCAGATGATCGAACTTCTCGGCATGCGGGTCTTTGAATGGGTCTGCAGTGTATACGCCATCCACCTTGGTCGCCTTCAACACCACGTCGGCATCGATTTCGATAGCACGCAGGCATGCGGCCGAGTCGGTGGTGAAGAACGGGTTACCTGTGCCAGCAGCAAAGATCACCACTTCCTTGGAGTTCAGGTGGCGCATGGCTTTGCGGCGATCATAATGATCGGTCACGCCAACCATGGAAATAGCCGACATCACGATGGCCGAGATATTGGCGCGCTCCAGGGCGTCGCGCATGGCCAGGGCGTTCATCACAGTGGCCAGCATGCCCATGTGGTCGCCGGTAACCCGGTCCATACCGGCAGCACTCAGTGCCGCACCGCGGAACAGGTTGCCACCACCAATCACCAGGCCGACCTGCACACCGATACCGACCAACTGGCCGACTTCCAGCGCCATGCGGTCAAGCACCTTGGGGTCGATCCCGAACTCTTCCGAGCCCATCAGGGCCTCGCCGCTGAGCTTGAGTAGAATGCGTTTATAGCGAGCCTGATAACCACTGCCCTGCTGAGCCATTGCGAATCTCTCCTGCGGCGTATTTTTTAAAAATTCTTGGCGAGCCGTTTTACGGCTTGCGTTCACTCTAGCTGGACGCTGTCACAGCGCCATCGGAACACGGCTTTGTAAGCCAGTTCCGAGAGGAAACCAAATAAAATTGGCTTTCCCATTTGAAAAGAGGCTGCGCGCGTGAGCGGGCAGCCTCTTTCGGCGACAGTTTGGAACTGTCTTATTGCTTGGCGGCAGCCAGCTGGGCAGCAACTTCTTCAGCGAAGTTGTCGACCGGCTTCTCGATGCCTTCGCCTACTTTGAAGTAAGTGAAGGAAACGATTTCAGCACCGGCTTTCTTGGCCAGTTCGCCAACCTTGATTTCAGGGTTCTTGACGAACGCCTGCTCAACCAGGCTTGCTTCAGCCAGGAACTTGCTGATGCGGCCTTTGATCATGTTTTCAACGATGTTCTCTGGCTTACCGGCGATCTTGTCGGCGTTGAGGCTCAGGAACACAGCTTTTTCACGTTCGATTGCGTCGGCAGACACTTCCGAAGGCAGCAGGAACTCAGGGTTGCTTGCAGCAACGTGCATTGCGATGTCTTTAGCCAGCTCAACGTCGCCGCCTTTCAGAACAACTGCAACACCGATCTTGTTGCCGTGCAGGTAACCACCAACCACATCACCTTCAACGCGAACCAGGCGACGGATGTTGACGTTTTCGCCAACCTTGCCGACCAGTACCAGGCGATCAGCTTCTTGAGCTTCGATCAGCGGAGCGGCGTCAGTCATTTTCTCGGCGAACGCTTTTTCAACGCTGGCAGCAACGAATGCCTTGAAGTCGTCCTGCAGAGCCAGGAAGTCGGTCTGGGAGTTCACTTCCAGCAGAACGGCGGATTTGCCGTCTTCTTTCAGAGCGATAGCGCCTTCAGCAGCCACGTTGCCTGCTTTCTTGGCAGCCTTGATGGCGCCGGAAGCACGCATGTCATCAATGGCTTTTTCGATGTCGCCGCCGGCCTTGGTCAAGGCCTTTTTGCAATCCATCATGCCTTCGCCGGTACGCTCACGCAGTTCTTTAACCAACGCTGCAGTAATCTCTGCCATTTCAAAATCCTCTTGGATAGGTTTTCAACCATTCCACCCGATCAAACGGGCGATCAATTCTTCCCGAATCTCCGTTGTAGGCCGCTGCACGTTACAAACGATGTAGCTGCGCTGCCGACAAATGGTTTTCGAGGTGGCAAAAAGGGGGCCAAGCCCCCTTTTTGCTTACTGAGTCAACGCCAGGGCGTCAATTACTCAGCGGCAGCTACCGGAGCTTCTTCAACGAACTGCTCGGTACCACCAGCAACGTGGTTGCGACCACGGATTACAGCGTCAGCCATCGAACCCATGTACAGCTGGATAGCGCGGATTGCGTCATCGTTGCCTGGGATGATGTAGTCAACGCCTTCCGGGCTGCTGTTGGTATCGACTACGCCGATAACCGGGATGCCCAGCTTGTTGGCTTCGGTGATCGCGATGCGCTCGTGATCAACGTCGATAACGAACAGTGCGTCAGGCAGACCGCCCATGTCCTTGATACCACCCAGGGAACGATCGAGCTTTTCCAGGTCACGGGAGCGCATCAGCGCTTCTTTCTTGGTCAGCTTGGCGAAAGTACCGTCTTCGGCTTGCACTTCAAGGTCACGCAGACGCTTGATGGAAGCACGGATGGTTTTGAAGTTGGTCAGCATGCCGCCCAACCAGCGGTGATCGACGTACGGCGAACCGCAACGTGCTGCTTCTTCAGCAACGATCTTGCCAGCGGAACGCTTGGTGCCGACGAACAGGATCTTGTTTTTGCCCTGGGCCAGACGCTCTACGAAAGTCAGCGCTTCGTTGAACATTGGCAGGGTTTTTTCAAGGTTGATAATGTGAATCTTGTTACGCGCGCCGAAAATGTACTTACCCATTTTCGGGTTCCAGTAACGGGTCTGGTGACCGAAGTGCACACCGGCCTTCAGCATATCGCGCATGTTGACTTGGGACATGATAGTTCCTTAATAAGTCGGGTTTGGCCTCCACGTATCCCAATGACCAACCAGCGGCATCAAGGCCTCCGGCACCCAGGTCATCGTGTCGACACGTGTGTGGATTTAAGCTTTGCGGGGCATCCCCGGAAAGCGGCGCATTTTATACCACAGCATCGGCAAAAACGAAACCCGCAATCACACTTGCCGGTCGTCGTCTTTGCGTAAGCCCTTGAATACAGCCAACATGCCTTTACCTCATAGAGAGAAGCGATCACCAGACGCGCATGATTTGCCAGCATCGTCTGTTAGAATCGCGTTTTTTGGGACTTGCGCGAATGCTGTAACCCTTTGTCGCGCCCCCGTGAACCGTATTGATTTCAGCGCGTCGCGCTAGAGAGAGCCTGTATGACCGTTACCTTGAAAACCGCCGAAGACATCGCAGGCATGCGCGTTGCCGGCAAACTGGCTGCCGACGTGCTGGAAATGATCGCCGAACACGTCAAGCCCGGTGTCACCACCGAAGCGCTGGACCGTATCTGCCACGACTATATAGTCGACGTGCAAAAAGCCATCCCCGCCCCACTGAATTACAAAGGCTTCCCCAAGTCGATCTGCACCTCGATCAACCACGTGGTGTGCCACGGCATTCCCGGTGACAAACCCCTGAAAGACGGCGACACCCTGAACATCGACGTCACCGTGATCAAGGATGGTTACCACGGCGACACCAGCCGCATGTTCCACGTCGGCAATGTACCGGTGTGGGCCGAGCGCCTGTCCCAGGTCACCCAGGAATGCATGTACAAGGCCATCGAGATCGTCAAGCCCGGCTGCCGCCTGGGTGACATCGGTGAAGTGATCCAGAAGCACGCGGAAAAGAACGGCTTCTCGGTGGTGCGCGAATTCTGCGGCCACGGTATCGGCAAGGTGTTCCACGAAGAGCCGCAGATTCTGCACTACGGCCGCGCCGGCACCGGCATGGAACTCAAGGCCGGCATGACCTTCACCATCGAACCGATGATCAACCAGGGCAAGGCCGACACCAAGGTGTTGGGCGACGGCTGGACTGCTATCACCAAGGACCGCAAACTCTCGGCCCAGTGGGAACACACGCTGCTGGTCACCGACACGGGCTACGAGATCTTCACCCTGCGCGCCGACGACACCATCCCACGCGTTTCGGCCTGAAGCTTAGCCAGGTTTTCCCACAGCGTGTTGTGACTGACTGATAGATAGATAGGAAAGCCGATCGATGCCCCAGGTGGATCCCGAACTCTTCGACCGTGGCCAGTTCCAGGCCGAGCTGGCATTGAAGGCAAGCCCCATCGCTGCTTTCAAGAAGGCCATCCGCCAAGCCCGCGAGGTGCTCGATGCGCGCTTTCGCAGCGGCCGGGATATTCGCCGCCTGATCGAAGACCGCGCCTGGTTCGTCGATAACATCCTGCAAAAGGCCTGGGAGCAGTTCAACTGGAGTTTCGACGCCGATATCGCCCTGGTGGCGGTCGGCGGCTACGGTCGCGGCGAACTGCACCCCTACTCCGACATCGACCTGCTGATCCTGCTGGACAAGGCCGATCACGAGACCTTTCGCGATTCCATCGAGCGCTTTCTGACGTTGCTGTGGGACATCGGCCTGGAAGTCGGCCAGAGCGTGCGCTCGGTGGACGAATGCGCCGAAGAGGCCCGTGCCGACCTGACGGTGGTCACCAACCTGATGGAAAGCCGCACCATCTGTGGCCCCGAGCGCCTGCGCCAGCGCATGCTCGAAGTCACCAGCACCGCACACATGTGGCCAAGCAAGGACTTTTTCCTGGCCAAGCGCGCCGAACAAAAAGCCCGGCACCACAAGTACAACGACACCGAATACAACCTGGAACCCAACGTCAAAGGCTCACCGGGCGGGCTGCGGGATATCCAGACGATTTTGTGGGTGGCCCGCCGCCAATACGGCACGCTGAACCTGCGCGCCCTGGCCGGCGAAGGCTTCCTGGTGGAGAGCGAAAACACTCTGCTGGCTTCGTCCCAGGAGTTCCTGTGGAAGGTGCGCTACGCCCTGCACATGCTGGCCGGACGCTCCGAAGACCGCCTGCTGTTCGATCACCAGCGCTCTATCGCCACCTTGCTCGGTTTTGAGGGCGAAGACGCGAAGACCAGCATCGAAAGCTTCATGCAGCAGTACTACCGGGTGGTCATGAGCATTGCCCAGCTCAGCGACTTGATCATCCAGCATTTCGAAGAAGTGATCCTGGCCCCCGAAGACGAAGCGCCGCCGCAGCCGATCAATGCGCGGTTCCAACTGCATGACGGCTATATCGAAGCGCGCAACGACAACGTGTTCCGCCGCACGCCGTTCGCCATGCTGGAAATCTTCGTGTTGATGGCCCAGCAGCCGGAGATCAAAGGCGTGCGCGCCGACACCATCCGCTTGCTGCGGGAAAACCGTCACCTGATCGACGACGACTTTCGCAACGATATCCGCAATACCAGCCTGTTTATCGAGCTGTTCAAGTGTCGCATCGGCATCCACCGCAACCTGCGGCGCATGAACCGCTACGGCATTCTCGGGCGCTACCTGCCGGAGTTCGGGTTTATTGTCGGGCAAATGCAGCACGACCTGTTCCACATCTACACCGTCGATGCCCACACCCTGAACCTGATCAAGCACCTGCGTAAGTTGCAGTACACCCAGGTGTCAGAGAAATTCCCGCTGGCCAGTAAGCTGATGGCCAAGCTGCCCAAGCCCGAGCTGATTTACCTGGCCGGGCTGTACCACGACATCGGCAAGGGCCGGCATGGCGACCACTCGGAGATCGGCGCGGTCGATGCCGAAGCCTTCTGCCAGCGCCACCAGTTGCCGGTGTGGGACAGCCGCCTGATTGTCTGGCTGGTGCAGAACCACCTGGTGATGTCGACCACGGCCCAGCGCAAGGACTTGTCCGACCCGCAGGTGATCCACGACTTTGCCGGCATCGTCGGCGATGAGACCCGCCTGGATTACCTGTATGTGCTGACCGTCTCCGATATTAACGCCACCAACCCCACCCTGTGGAACTCCTGGCGCGCCAGCCTGTTGCGCCAACTGTACACCGAGACCAAGCGCGCCCTGCGCCGTGGCCTGGAGAACCCGGTGGACCGCGAAGAACAGATCCGCCGCACTCAAAGCGCAGCCCTGGATATCCTGGTGCGCGGCGGTAACGACCCGGACGACGTCGAGCAACTCTGGTCGCAACTGGGTGACGATTATTTCCTGCGCCACACCGCCGGCGACGTGGCCTGGCACAGCGACGCGATCCTGCAGCAACCCGCCGATGGCGGCCCGTTGGTCTTGATCAAAGAAACCACCCAGCGCGAATTCGAAGGCGGCACGCAGATCTTCATCTACGCCCCCGACCAGCACGACTTCTTTGCCGTGACCGTGGCGGCCATGGACCAGCTCAACCTGAACATCCATGACGCCCGGGTCATCACCTCCAGCAGCCAGTTCACCCTCGACACCTACATCGTGCTCGACACCGACGGCGACTCGATTGGCGATAACCCGGCGCGGGTGAAAAAGATCCGCGAAGGTCTTACCGAAGCCCTGCGCAACCCCGACGACTACCCCACCATCATCCAGCGCCGGGTGCCGCGCCAGCTCAAGCACTTTGCCTTTGCGCCCCAGGTGACCATTTCCAACGACGCACAGCGACCGGTGACGGTGCTGGAGCTCAGCGCACCGGACCGCCCGGGCCTGCTGGCACGCATCGGCGGGATTTTCCTGGAGTTCGACCTGTCGCTGCAGAACGCCAAGATTGCGACCCTGGGCGAGCGTGTGGAAGACGTGTTCTTTATCACCGATGCCGACAACCAGCCGCTGTCCGACCCGCAGCTTTGCCTGCGTTTGCAGGCGGCGATCGTGGAGCAATTGAGCGTGAGCCAGGAACCCGGTGTCGAGCTGACCAGACTGACAATTTGAATTCTTAACTTTGTGAACACGAGTCATGTAGGAGCTGGCTTGCCTACGATGCAGACACCTCGGTCCGTCAGGTCGACCGTAGTGATGCCATCGCAGGCAAGCCAGCTCCCACAGGGGCCGCGCTCACCGTGACAGAGGCTTATATGAACAACGCCCTTAACCAGTTGCAGCCCTACCCCTTCGAGAAACTGCGCGCCCTGCTCGGCAGCGTGACGCCGAACCCGGACAAACGCCCGATTGCGCTATCCATCGGCGAACCCAAGCACAAATCACCGGCCTTCGTTGCCGAGGCCTTGAGCAGTAACCTCGATCAAATGGCGGTGTACCCCACCACTTTGGGTATCCCGGCCCTGCGCGAAGCCATCGGCGCCTGGTGCGAACGCCGCTTCAACGTGCCCAAGGGCTGGCTGGACCCAGCGCGCAACATCCTGCCGGTCAACGGTACGCGCGAGGCGCTGTTTGCCTTCACCCAGACCGTGGTCAACCGTGGCGACGACGCGCTGGTGGTGAGCCCCAACCCGTTCTACCAGATCTACGAAGGCGCCGCGTTCCTGGCCGGGGCCAAGCCGCATTACCTGCCGTGCCTGGACAGCAATGGCTTCAACCCGGACTTCGACGCTGTCTCCCCCGACATCTGGAAACGCTGCCAGATCCTGTTCCTGTGCTCCCCAGGCAACCCGACCGGCGCGCTGATCCCGGTCGACACCCTGAAAAAACTCATCGCCCTGGCCGACGAATACGACTTCGTCATCGCCGCCGACGAGTGCTACAGCGAGCTGTACTTCGACGAGCAAACCCCACCCCCGGGCCTGCTCAGCGCCTGCGTCGAGCTGGGCCGCGAGGACTTCAAGCGTTGCGTGGTGTTCCACAGCCTGTCCAAGCGCTCCAACCTGCCAGGCCTGCGTTCAGGCTTCGTGGCCGGCGATGCCGAGATCCTCAAGGCCTTTTTGCTGTACCGCACCTACCACGGCTGCGCGATGCCAGTGCAAACCCAGCTTGCAAGCATTGCGGCCTGGCAGGACGAAGCCCACGTACTGGCCAACCGTGACCTGTACCGCGAGAAGTTCGACGCGGTGTTGGCGATCCTCAAGCCGGTGCTGGACGTGCAAAGCCCGGACGGCGGCTTTTACTTGTGGCCGAATGTGATCGGCGACGATGCGGCCTTCTGTCGGGACTTATTCGTGGAAGAACACGTAACCGTGGTGCCGGGCTCGTACCTGTCGCGGGAAGTGGACGGCGTAAACCCAGGCGCTGGGCGTGTGCGCATGGCACTGGTTGCGCCGTTGGCGGAGTGCGTGGAAGCCGCGGAGCGGATTCGCGCCTTTATGCAGCGCAGGACGTAACCCCACCTCAGAACCCGTACTGTGCAACGCAGTGCGGGCCACTTCAGCGCGCAACGGCTTAAGCTAAAACAAATCAGTCTTCGCCTTGACTGCATGCCTACGCATAACTAATGCATTCGCCCTATTCGACAGAAAACCCTTACGGAACTAACAAGCCACTACTGCCACTACGTTGTAAATAAACCCACAGCAGCTTTTCCAAAAGACCACAGAACGCTGAGAAAATCGTAGAGGCCTATATGAACGTCAATTCTTTCCCTCTTCCTCACACGCGGCCCCCATTCCAAGCTACCGGCGAAAGCGCCGAAGACGGTAATAACAACCGTCCCGTCGAAAATACAAAAACAAACGAGACTTCTGGCACCAGGAAAAAGCGAGGCGTTGCAGACCCGTATCGCCTATGGCCACAAAATTCCGAATTAACCATTTCCCTGGTAAATTTAAATGATTCTCAAAAGTTCAAAATAAAAGAAGGCTTTGAAAAATTTGCACCTCACGTCAACCTGCGATTTAAATTTGACGAAAGTGACAACGCCGATGTCATCTTTGACTCAACCAGCGGAAAATCCAGCTCTCTTATTGGTACCGATGCGGAGCAGTCCGCCATAGGAAAAGCCACTATTAAGATTAATTTCTGGGATACTCCTGAACACGACATACTCCATGAAATCGGGCACGCACTCGGTTTAAAACATGAACACCAACACCCCGACAGAACCGTAACTTATGATCGTCAAGCACTTCTCCCCTTTTTCGGAAACAACGAAGACACTTACACTCGAAACATGGGCACCCTCAACCCCGACAAAATCGTTACATCAGCATACGATCCAAAATCGATCATGCATTATTACGCTCCCCCTGGATATTCAAGAGGTGGGAGCACCACCTCTAGAAGCACTGAGCTCTCGCCAGAAGACAAGGCTTTTCTCGAAAAACTATATCCGCCTCAACGCCCCCCGGAAAGTGTGATCCCCGTAAAGTTAACCACACACTCTGGGCGTTTGACTCATCATAAGTATTCCACGCTCCCCTCATTGGGAGGGCGGCGACCATCATAGTGAATGCGCCAACAAACGAAGTATTTACCCCTCACCTGACGGTCTCCGGGCAAGTTCAATTATCACTTAATTAAACCTAAATTCGCTTCACTCATATCCAGATCTGCCAACACCTCTCGCAAAACGTCATCGCCAATTTGGTGATGACGGCTCAAGCTGTACAACTCTAAGCGTTGCGCACGCAGGGCTTTGAGACGAAGTTTGCGTTCAAGCTGATCCATCTGCAGGGCCAGGGCCTGGGCTTCGGCAGAGTCGTTGAATACCTCAAGCTGATGGCGGTATTCCGACATCAGCCGAGCCTTGCGCTCTGTAGCCAATGCAGCTTGAGCGGCGTCCAGGGTTTCGGCTTCGGCGGGTTCCTGGGCCTCCAGTGCATGGATCGCGGCCACGGCGGTCTTTTTCCAGGCCTCGCGCACTTCGTTGTGGCGCTTTTCATCCGGGCCTTTTTCGACGCCTCGCAGCAGTAACGGCAGCGCGATGCAGGCAGCGACCAGCGACAGCAGGATCACCCCGGCAGCGATAAAGATCAGCAGGTCCCGCTCAGGGAAATCCTGGCCTGGCGCCATCAGCAAGGGCACCGACATGACGCCCGCCAGGGTCACCGCTCCACGAACACCGCCGACGGTCAGTAACCAACAGGAACGGGCCGTCGGCACCAGGGTCAGCGCGCTTTTGCCACGCAACCGGCGTAGTAACCCCGACAGCCGCCAGATGCTCTGCACCCAGATAAAGCGCAATACCACCAGCACCAGGAAGATCGCTACCACATCCAGGCAGCGATACATCAAGGTGGGCCACAGCGTGGTTTCATGGCTGACCACGGCCTTGATGATGTCTGGCAGTTGCAGGCCGAGCAGCAGGAAGATCAGGCCGTTAAAGGCAAACTCCAGCAACGACCATACGCTGCGGTTGAGCAGGCGCGTGCTGGTCTGGCGCGGCAGCAGGTCGAGCCAGCTTTGCATCATGCCCGCTGCCACCGCCGAGAGAATGCCGGACGCGCCCAGGCGTTCAGCCAGTACGTACGCAGCAAAGGGCAGCAGCAACATGAACACCACATGGGTCGCCGGGTCATCCCAACCGCGCGCGATCATCCAGGCGCGCAGGCGACCGACCAGCCAGCTCAGCGCCACGCCGATCGCCAACCCGCCCACCGCCACCAGTACAAACGTCAGACTGGCATCCGCCAGGGAAAAGACCCCGGTCAGCGCCGCGGCCAGGGCGAACTTGAAAGTCACCAGGCCCGACGCGTCATTCATCAAGGCCTCGCCCTGGAGCATGTGCATCAGCGGCTTGGGCAAACGGTTCTGGGAAATGGCCGACACCGCCACGGCGTCCGTCGGCGAGAGCACCGCTGCCAGGGCAAAGGCCACCGGTAATGGGATGGTTGGCAATAGCCAATGAATGAAATAGCCGGCGCCCACCACGGTGAACAGCACCAGCCCCACCGCCAATGTCAGAATCGGACCACGCAGGCGCCACAACTCGCGCTTGGGCATGCGCCAACCATCGGAAAACAGCAGCGGCGGCAGGAACAGAAACAGGAACAGCTCCGGGTCCAGCGCCACATGCAGCCCCAACGTGGGCCAAGCCAGCAAGGCGCCGGCAGCGATCTGCACCAGGGGCAACGGCAGTGGGATGATGCGCCCGACCAGGCGCGAAAGGCTGACCAGCATCAGCAGGATAAGAACGGTGTAGGCGGTTTGCATAACGCGGGTTTCCCGGACAATCGACTTGCAACGACACATCAGGCAACAACTGGCCGTTGAAGTGCCATATTACCCGGCTATGTTACCTGGCTATGGTACTCGCCTATGCTGCGCACTGGCTTTTGCACAAAAGTCGCACGCTGTTGACGAGCGGCGCCGAAACCCGCTGGTCGTGGCATAATCGGCGATCTTTCATTTTCATACGTCCAAAGGGGGGCAATTCCTTGAGTGCTTCAAGCAAAACCTTGCACCTTTTCGGCATCAAAGCCTGCGACACCATGAAAAAGGCGCGCACCTGGCTCGATGAGCACGGGGTGAGCTATGAGTTCCATGACTACAAAACGGCCGGTATCGACCGCGAACACTTGACCCAATGGTGCAACGAGCACGGTTGGCAAGTGGTTTTGAACCGCGCGGGCACCACCTTTCGCAAACTCGAAGACGAACGCAAAGCCGATCTCGATCAGTCGAAAGCCATTGAATTGATGCTCGCACAACCCTCGATGATCAAGCGCCCGGTGCTCGATCTCGGTGACAGAACCCTGATTGGCTTCAAGCCAGATAGTTATTCGGCGGCCCTCAAGTAGGTCAGCCTTCCATTTTTGTAGAGGTAACAGCATGTCCAATTCCCTGTTCAGCCTGGGCTTCGGCGTCGGCACTCAGAACCGCCAAGGTGCTTGGCTGGAAGTGTTTTACGCGCAACCCTTGCTCAACCCGTCGGCTGAAATCGTTGCCGCCATCGCACCGATCCTCGGTTACACCGAAGGCAACCAGGCGATCACCTTCACCGTGAGCCAGGCCTTGCAACTGGCCGACGCGCTCAAAGGCGTCGACACTGCCCAGGCCGCCCTGCTCAGCCGCCTGGCTGAAAGCCACACGCCGCTGGTCGCGACCCTGCTGGCTGAAGACGCCGCATTGACCTCCACGCCCGAGGCCTACCTCAAGCTGCACCTGCTGTCCCATCGTCTGGTCAAGCCCCACGGCCTGAGCCTGGCCGGTGTGTTCCCGCAGTTGCCGAACGTGGCCTGGACCAGCCAGGGCGCTATCGACATCAATGAACTGGCCGAGCGCCAACTGGAAGCGCGCCTGCGTGGCGAGCTGCTGGAAGTGTTCTCGGTGGACAAGTTCCCGAAAATGACCGACTACGTGGTGCCAGCCGGCGTGCGTATCGCTGACGCTGCACGTATTCGCCTGGGCGCGTACGTGGGCGAAGGCACCACCGTGATGCACGAAGGGTTCGTCAACTTCAACGCGGGCACCGAAGGCCCGGGCATGATCGAAGGCCGCGTATCGGCGGGCGTATTCGTCGGCAAGGGTTCGGACCTGGGCGGCGGTTGCTCCACCATGGGCACCCTGTCGGGCGGCGGCAATATCGTAATCAAGGTGGGCGAAGGCTGCCTGATCGGCGCCAACGCCGGTACCGGTATCCCATTGGGCGACCGCAACACCGTGGAGTCGGGCCTGTACATCACCGCCGGCACCAAGGTTGCCCTGCTGGATGAGCAGAACCAACTGGTCAAGGTGGTCAAGGCGCGTGAGTTGGCTGGCCAGCCAGACCTGCTGTTCCGTCGCAACTCCGAGACCGGTGCCGTGGAGTGCAAAACCCACAAATCGGCCATCGAACTGAACGAAGCGCTGCACGCTCACAACTAAGCAGCCACTCGATGCCACTAGCGGCCGCACCTTCGGGGGCGGCTCGCTTATACGAGTCTTGATCACCATGCTTGTGCCCTCCCCCTGGCGCGCCGACTTCCCGGCCATCGCCACCCTGCAACGGCAAGACCAGACCTATCTGGACAGCGCCGCCACCACGCAAAAACCCCAAGCCCTGCTGGATGCCATCAGTCATTACTACGCCAATGGCGCAGCCAATGTGCACCGTGCTCAGCATTTGCCCGGAGCCCATGCGACCCAGGCGTTCGAAGACAGCCGCAGCAAGGTCGCGCAGTGGTTGAACGCAGGTGACAGCGGGCAGGTCGTGTTTACCCACGGCGCAACCTCTGCGCTGAATCTCCTGGCCTATGGCCTGGAGCACTTATTCAATGCGGGCGATGAGATTGCCATCAGCGCCCTGGAACACCACGCCAACCTGTTGCCCTGGCAGCAATTGGCCAAACGCCGCGCACTCACGCTGGTGGTCTTGCCTCTGAACGATGACGGCGTGATCGACCTGGACGCTGCAGCCAGCTTGATTGGCCCACGCACACGCTTGCTGGCGGTGAGCCAGTTGTCCAACGTGCTCGGTGCCTGGCAGCCGCTGCCAGCCTTGCTGACGATGGCCCAGGCACACGGTGCCCTCACGGTGGTGGACGGCGCCCAAGGCATCGTCCATGGCCGCCACGACGTGCAGGCCCTGGGCTGCGACTTCTACGTGTTTTCCAGCCACAAACTCTACGGCCCGGACGGCGTTGGTGTGCTGTATGGCCGTAATGAGGCCCTGCACCACCTGCGCCACTGGCAGTTCGGCGGCGAGATGGTGCAACAGGCCGACTACCACAGCGCCAGCTTTCGCCCCGCGCCATTAGGTTTCGAGGCCGGCACTCCACCGATTGCCAGCGTGATCGGCCTGGGCGCGAGCCTGGATTACCTGAGTTCACTGGATCCCTCGGCGGTGATCGCCCACGAAGCCGCCCTGCATGACTACCTGCTGCGTGGGCTTAAGGCACGCAATGGTGTACGCGTGCTGGGCTCGCCGCAGGTGGCGCTGGTGAGTTTTGTGGTGGAGGGCGTGCACAACGCCGACCTCGCCCACCTGCTGACCGAGCAAGGCATTGCTGTGCGTGCCGGTCACCACTGCGCAATGCCGCTGTTGAAGGCGATGAACCTGTCAGGCGCCATCCGCGTTTCGCTGGCGCTCTACAACGATTCCGACGACCTGGAGCGCTTTTTTGAAGCGCTGGACCAGGCGCTGGACATGCTGCGATGAGCTTGCCGCTGGAGGCACGCGCCGCACTGCAAGCCTTCCAGGCCATTGGCAGTTGGGAGCAGCGCGCCCGGATGCTGATGCAATGGGGTGAACGCTTGCCCGCCCTGGCTGATGACGAAAAGGTCGACGCCAACCTGGTGCAAGGTTGCGAAAGCCTGGTGTGGCTGGTGGGTCGTTTTCAGGACGGCCATTGGCAGTTTGCGGCGAGCAGCGAGGCGCGGATGATTCGTGGGTTGGTGGCGTTGCTGCTGGCGCGGGTCAATGGGTTGTCGGCTGATGAACTGAAAGCGGTCGACCTGCCTGACTGGTTCAATCAGCTGGGCTTGTCGCGCCAGTTATCGCCGTCGCGCAGTAATGGCCTCAACGCAGTCCTGCAGCGCATGCGCGCACTAAGCCGTCTGCAAAACTAAATGTGGGAGCTGGCTTGCCTGCGATGCAGGCACCTCGGTCTATCAGTCAAACCTCGGTGACGCTATCGCAGGCAAGCCAGCTCCCACCTTTTAGACTTGCGTGGTGGGCTTGACCCGCTCCGACGGCCTGCGCACTCCCGCCACAATCTTATCCACCGCCTTGGTGGCCGCCACCATGCCGAACGTGGCCGTGACCATCATCACCGCGCCAAAACCTCCTGCGCAGTCCAGCTTCACGCCATCACCGACAAAACTCTTCTGCAGGCAGATGCTGCCATCGGGCTTGGGGTAGCGCAGTTGCTCGGTGGAAAACACGCACGGCACGCTGTAATGACGGGTCACCGTGCGCGAAAAGCCATAATCGCGGCGCAAGGTAGAGCGCACTTTCGAGGCCAGCGGGTCATTGAACGTGCGGTTCAGGTCGCACACCTGGATCAGCGTGGGGTCAATCTGCCCACCGGCGCCGCCGGTGGTGATGATCTGGATCTTGCGGCGCTTGCACCAGGCAATCAGCGCCGCCTTGGCATTGACCGCGTCGATGCAGTCGATCACGCAGTCGATAGTCGGGGTGATGTACTCGGCCATGGTGTCGCGGGTGACGAAGTCTGCCACCGCGTGCACGGTGCAATCGGGATTGATACCGCGCAGGCGTTCGGCCATCACTTCGACCTTGGGCTTGCCCACGGTGCTGTCCAGGGCATGCAACTGGCGGTTGCTGTTGCTGACGCAGACATCGTCCAGGTCAAACAGCGAAATCTCGCCCACCCCGCAGCGGGCAATCGCTTCCGCCGCCCAGGAACCTACGCCGCCGACGCCGACAATCGCCACATGGGCCGCTTTCAAGCGTTCCAGGCCCTCAAGGCCGTACAAGCGGGCGACGCCTGCAAACCGCGGATCTTCTGTACTCATCATCATTACCCCAAAAACCGGCGCGCATTATAGGGCTACGCCGCGACAAGTTCGACGCTTGCAGCTACAAGTAAAGAACTTAGGCTGACTTTCGCAGACTAACGTCCGGCTTTTCTCTGTCTGCTGTACGCTCAGGGAAGGGCCGGTGTAGGATGCGCGCCGTTCGGCGTAGGCCGACACCTCTTTCGTTCCGCACCCTTTGGAACCCGACATAACCATGGCATCGCGTAAATTTGGACTCAACCTGGTGGTGGTGCTGGCAATTGCCGCGCTGTTCACCGGTTTCTGGGCGCTGATCAACCGCCCGGTCACCGCTCCCAACTGGCCAGATCAGATCTCCGGTTTTTCCTACTCGCCGTTCCAGCAAGGCCAGTACCCGCAGAAAGACCAGTACCCTACCGACGAACAGATGCGTCAGGACCTTGCGATCATGAGCAAGCTGACGGACAACATCCGTACCTACTCGGTGGACGGCCCCCTGGGGGATATTCCCAAGCTGGCCGAAGAGTTCGGCCTGCGCGTGACCCTGGGGATCTGGATCAGCCCAGACCTTGAGCGTAACGAGCGGGAGATCCAGCGCGCTATCGAGATCGCCAACACCTCGCGCAGTGTCGTGCGCGTAGTGGTGGGCAACGAAGCGTTGTTCCGTGAAGAAATCACCCCCGAAGCCCTGATCGTGCTGCTCGACCGCGTGCGCGCCGCCGTGAAAGTCCCGGTGACCACCTCCGAGCAATGGCACATCTGGGAAAAGAACCCGCAACTGGCCAAGCACGTCGACCTGATCGCCGCGCACATCCTGCCGTTCTGGGAATACATCCCGATGGACAAGGCCGGCCAGTACGTCCTCGACCGCGCCAAGGACCTGAAGAAAGCCTTCCCGAAAAAGCCACTGCTGCTGTCGGAAGTGGGCTGGCCGAGCAACGGCCGTATGCGCGGCGGTAATGAATCGTCGCCGGCAGACCAGGCGATTTACCTGCGTACGCTGGTAAACAAGCTCAACCGCCAGGGTTACAACTACTTTGTGATCGAGGCGTTTGACCAGCCGTGGAAGGTCAGCGACGAAGGGTCGGCGGGTGCGTATTGGGGTGTATTCAACGCCGCCCGCCAGCAGAAATTCAATTTTGACGGCCCGGTGGTGGCGATTCCGCAATGGCGGGTACTGGCCATCGGTTCGGTGGTGCTTGCACTGCTGTCCCTGACCCTGTTGATGATCGATGGCTCGGCCCTGCGCCAGCGTGGCCGTACCTTCCTGACCTTCATTGCGTTCCTGTGCGGGTCAGTGCTGGTCTGGATCGGCTACGACTACAGCCAGCAATACAGCACCTGGTTCAGCGTGACGGTCGGTGTGTTGCTGGCACTCGGCGCGCTGGGCGTGTTCATTGTGTTGCTGACCGAAGCCCATGAGTTGGCAGAAGCAGTGTGGACCCACAAGCGCCGGCGTGAATTCCTGCCCGTGGAAGGCGACTCGGACTACCGCCCGAAAGTGTCGATCCATGTGCCGTGCTACAACGAGCCGCCGGAAATGGTCAAACAGACCCTCGACGCCCTGGCCGCCCTCGATTATCCGGACTACGAAGTCCTGATCATCGACAACAACACCAAGGACCCGGCGGTGTGGGAGCCGGTACGCGACTACTGCGAAACCCTCGGCCCGCGCTTCAAGTTCTTCCACGTTGCGCCCCTGGCCGGCTTCAAGGGCGGCGCACTGAATTACCTGATCCCACACACCGCCAAGGATGCCGAAGTGATCGCGGTGATCGACTCGGACTACTGTGTATCGCCGAACTGGCTCAAGCACATGGTGCCGCACTTCGCCGACCCGAAAATCGCCGTGGTGCAGTCGCCCCAGGATTACCGCGACCAGAACGAAAGCACCTTCAAGAAGCTCTGCTACGCCGAGTACAAAGGCTTCTTCCATATCGGCATGGTCACCCGTAACGACCGCGACGCGATCATCCAGCACGGCACCATGACCATGACCCGCCGCTCGGTGCCCGAAGAGCTGGGCTGGGCCGACTGGTGCATCTGTGAAGACGCCGAGCTGGGCCTGCGCGTGTTCGAAAAAGGCTTGTCGGCGGCGTACTACCACGACAGCTACGGCAAGGGTTTGATGCCGGATACCTTCATCGACTTCAAGAAACAGCGTTTCCGCTGGGCCTATGGCGCGATCCAGATCATCAAGCGCCACACCGCCAGCCTGTTGCGCGGCAAGGACACCGAGCTGACCCGCGGCCAGCGCTACCACTTCCTCGCGGGCTGGTTGCCGTGGGTGGCCGATGGCATGAACATCTTCTTTACCGTCGGCGCCCTGTTGTGGTCCGCGGCGATGATCATCGTGCCGACCCGGGTCGACCCGCCGCTGCTGATTTTCGCGATCCCGCCGTTGGCGTTGTTTGTGTTCAAGGTCGGCAAGATCATCTTCCTCTACCGCCGTGCGGTAGGTGTGAACTTGAAAGACGCGTTCTGCGCGGCTTTGGCTGGGTTGGCGTTGTCCCACACCATCGCCAAGGCGGTGTTGTACGGCTTCTTCACCAGCAGTATTCCGTTCTTTCGTACACCGAAAAACGCGGATAACCACGGCTTCTGGGTGGCGATTTCCGAAGCCCGCGAAGAAATGTTCATCATGCTGCTGCTGTGGGGCGCGGCGCTGGGGATCTACCTGGTGCAAGGCCTGCCGAGCAACGACATTCGCTTCTGGGTGGTGATGTTGCTGGTGCAGTCGCTGCCCTATGTGGCGGCGCTGATCATGGCGTTCTTGTCGTCGCTGCCCAAACCTTCGGCGGCGCCTGAGGCCACACCGGCGGCGTAAAAAGTCACGCAATGCACTAAACGGCGGCCCTTGGCCGCCGTTTTGCTATAAGATAACGGCCCTTTTGTGAGACTTGGCCTGGCCCAATTCTATGTGGGAGCTGGCTTGCCTGCGATGCAGACGCCGCGGCCTGACAGGCACACCGCAGCGATGCTATCGCAGGCAAGCCAGCTCCCACATTGGAATTGCGTTGCTCCACGCTCTGTATTTCCACATTCGTCCTGCGCCCATCACACGCTTTCCGGAGTTCCCCCATGACGGCCCATGCCGACCTTTCGCCGACCCTTCAACTTGCCATCGACCTGATCCGTCGCCCGTCGGTCACGCCGATCGATGCCGATTGCCAGAAGCTGATGATGCAGCGCCTGGGCGACGCCGGTTTTGCGCTTGAACCGATGCGCATCTTCGACGTGGATAACTTCTGGGCCACCCACGGCAAGCACGAAGGCCCGGTGCTGTGCTTTGCCGGTCACACCGACGTGGTGCCGACCGGTCCGGTACAGGCCTGGCAGAACGACCCGTTCGACGCGTTGATCGACGAAAACGGCATGCTCTGTGGCCGTGGCGCGGCGGACATGAAAGGCAGCCTGGCGGCGATGCTGGTGGCAGCGGAACGTTTCGTCAGCGACTACCCGTACCACAAGGGTTCGGTCGCCTTCCTGATCACCAGCGACGAAGAAGGCCCGGCGCACCATGGCACCAAGGCCGTGATTGAACGCCTGGCCGCACGCAAGGAGCGCCTGGACTGGTGCATCGTCGGCGAACCGTCAAGCACCAGCCTGGTGGGCGACGTGGTCAAGAACGGCCGCCGTGGCTCCCTCGGCGCCACCTTGACCGTACGCGGTGTACAGGGCCATGTGGCTTACCCGCACCTGGCGAAGAACCCGATCCACCTGGCGGCACCGGCCCTGGCCGAACTCGCTGCCGAGCATTGGGATGACGGCAACACGTTTTTCCCGCCGACCAGCTTCCAGATTTCCAACCTCAATTCCGGTACCGGCGCCACCAACGTGATCCCGGGTGACCTGACGGTGGTGTTCAACTTCCGTTTTTCCACCGAGTCCACCGTCGAGGGCCTGCAACAACGGGTCGCGGCCATTCTCGACAAACATGGCCTGGACTGGCATGTAGAGTGGGCGCTGTCGGGCCTGCCGTTCCTCACCGAGCCAGGCGCTCTGCTGGATGCGGTGTCGGCCAGCATCCTGGCGATCACCGGGCGTGAAACCCAGGCGTCCACCAGCGGAGGTACCTCCGATGGGCGCTTCATTGCGACGTTGGGCACCCAGGTGGTCGAACTGGGCCCGGTCAATGCGACGATCCACCAGGTCAACGAACGCATCCTGGCTAGCGACCTCGACGTGCTCACCGAAATCTACTACCAGACCCTGATCAAGTTGCTCGCCTGATGCTTGCCTGCCCCATTTGCAGCGCACCGCTCAATGCGGTGGACAATGGCGTGGAGTGCCCGGTCGGGCACCGTTTCGATCGCGCGCGCCAGGGTTACCTGAACCTGTTGCCGGTGCAGCACAAGAACAGCCGCGACCCGGGCGATAACCTGGCCATGGTCGAGGCACGCCGCGACTTCCTCAACGCCGGGCACTACGCCCCGGTGGCCAAGCGCCTGGCCGAACTGGCCGCCGAGCGCGCACCACAGCGCTGGGTGGACATTGGCTGTGGCGAGGGTTACTACACTGCGCAAATCGCCCAGGCCCTGCCGGATGCCGATGGCTACGCGCTGGATATCTCCAAGGAAGCGGTCAAGCGCGCGTGCAAACGCAACCCAGCGCTGACCTGGTTGATCGCCAGCATGGCCCGCGTGCCATTGGCCGACGCCAGCTGCCAGTTCCTCGCCAGCGTGTTCAGCCCGTTGGACTGGGAAGAGGCCAAGCGCCTGCTCAGCCCCGGCGGCGGCTTGATGAAAGTAGGCCCCACCCGCGGCCACTTGATGGAACTGCGCGAGCGCCTGTACGACGAAGTGCGCGAATACACCGACGACAAACACCTGGCCCTGGTGCCGGACGGCATGAGCCTTGCTCACAGTGAAATCCTGGAATTCACCCTGAGCCTGGCCGAAGCCCAGGACCGCGCCAACCTGCTGGCGATGACGCCCCACGGTTGGCGTGCCAGTGCCGAGCGCCGCCACGAGGTGATCGAGGCGGCTGCGCCGCTGCAGGTCACGGTGTCGATGCGCTACGATTATTTCGTGCTTCAATGACCGACTTTCACCCATCCGCGAATGGATTTTCGAATCCCGCAACGAGGAACATCCATGCGCCAACCCGATATTGAGATTTACCTGAAGGACGCCGACGTCGATCACAAGGCCATCGCCGCCTGGCTGGGCGCCGCTCTGGGCCCGTGCACCGACTGGGTCCAGAAAGGCCAGACCTACAAGTGCAAGGCCGGCAGCGTGCCGATTACCTGGCTGCCCAAGGCGGTGGGCAAATGGAACAGCCTGTACCTGGAAAGCGACGAGACCCCGTGGGACGACGACATAGCCTGCGCCCGCGCCGCGTTTGCCGCGCTGAACGTCGAAGTGCGTTGCGCGCCGGGCACCTGGGTTGAGGAAGAAGGTGAGGAAAGTGCCGACACCTGGATTCGCATCAGCGAAGACGGTGAAGAACAGATCACTTGGAAAACCGCCTGACAGCGGATTGCTAACCCAATCAATGTGGGAGCTGGCTTGCCTGCGATGCAGACACCTTGGTCTATCAGTCAGACCACAGTGATGCTATCGCAGGCAAGCCAGCTCCCACAGTTGATTGGGTTATCAAAACAAAGTTGTTACAGGCCGACCACATCCTCCGCCTGCAAGCCCTTCTCGCCGGTCACCACGGCGTATTCCACCTGCTGGCCCTCGGCCAACGAGCGGTGGCCTTCACCGCGAATGGCGCGGTAGTGCACAAACACATCCTTGCCATCTTCACGCTGGATAAAGCCATAGCCCTTTGCATCGTTGAACCACTTCACATTGCCGGTTTCGCGCGTTGTCATCTGTTCACTCCCACTGGTTTTTTTATTGTTAAGTCGCTCGCATTGAACTGCCGAGTATAAGACAGGCTCAAAAACCATCAACTCAACTTTACATCGCTGCTTTTTTGCCGATTTTCGGCGAATACGGCACACTACCCGCCCGAGCGCCTGCTCGGTTTTTTCCACTTGAAGCAGTTCGCCTATGACCCGCTCCCCGTTCCGCCGTCTGGTGTTTGGCACCTTGCGCCGACTGTTGTACCTCTGGGTTCGCTCAGAGACGATCAACCAGTCGTCCCTCACCCTTAACCTGGACCGCAGCCGGCCGGTTTTCTACGTCCTGCAATCACCCTCCCTCACCGAGTTGGCGGTGGTCGACGCCGAGTGCACCAAGGCCGGCCTGCCACGCCCGGTGCTGCCAGTGTCAGTGGGGCCGTTGATGGAGCCTGCGGCGTTCTTCTACCTCACGCCGGATCCGGATTGGCTAGGGCGCCAGGACAAGCGTGGCGCACCGCCCACCCTGACGCGCCTGGTCAACACCCTCACCGAACACGCCGAAGAGAATGCACAAATCATTCCGGTCAGCGTGTTCTGGGGCCAATCCCCTGAAAGCGAGTCCAGCCCGTGGAAGCTGTTATTCGCCGACAGCTGGGCGGTCACCGGGCGTCTACGCCGGTTATTGAGCATCCTGATCCTGGGGCGCAAGACCCGCGTGCAATTCTCCGCGCCTATCAACCTGCGTGAATTGATCGAGCACAATAAAGGCCACGAACGTACCGTGCGCATGGCCCAGCGCATCTTGCGTGTGCACTTTCGTAACCTGAAGACGGCGGTGATCGGCCCCGACCTGTCCCACCGCCGTAATCTGGTGAAGGGCCTGGTGAATATGCCGCTCGTGCGCCAAGCCATTTCTGATGAGGCTGAACGCGAAAAAATCTCGCCGGAAAAAGCCAAGGCCCTGGCCCTGCGCTATGGCAACGAGATTGCCTCGGACTACACCTACACCGCGATCCGCTTCCTGGAAGTGGTATTGAGCTGGTTCTGGAACAAGATCTACGACGGCATCAAGGTCAATAACATCGAAGGCGTGCAAAAGGTGGCCCAGGGCTACGAGGTGATCTACGTGCCTTGCCACCGCAGCCATATCGACTACCTGCTGCTGTCCTACCTGCTGTTCAAGAACGGCCTGACCCCACCGCACATCGCCGCCGGCATCAACCTCAACATGCCGGTGATCGGCAGCCTGCTGCGCCGTGGCGGTGCGTTTTTCATGCGTCGCACCTTCAAGGGCAACCCGTTGTACACCTCGGTGTTCAACGAATACCTGCACACCCTGTTCACCAAGGGCTTCCCGGTGGAGTACTTCGTCGAAGGCGGCCGCTCGCGCACCGGGCGCATGCTGCAACCGAAAACCGGGATGCTGGCGATTACCCTGCGCAGCTTCTTGCGCTCCTCGCGCATGCCTATCGTGTTCGTGCCGGTGTATATCGGCTATGAGCGTGTCCTCGAAGGCCGCACTTACCTGGGCGAACTGCGTGGCGCCAGCAAGAAGAAAGAGTCGATCTTCGATATCTTCAAAGTGGTCGGCGCGCTCAAGCAGCGCTTCGGCCAAGTGGCGGTCAACTTTGGCGAACCGATCAAGCTGGCAGAGTTCCTCGACGCCGAGCAACCGGACTGGCGCGCCCAGGAACTGGGGCCGAACTACAAACCGGCCTGGCTCAACGAAACCACCAATCGCCTCGGCGAACAGGTGGCGCGTCATTTGAACGAAGCCGCTGCGGTGAACCCGGTGAACCTGGTGGCGCTGGCACTGCTGTCCACCACCCGCCTGGCCCTGGATGAACAGGCCATGGCCCGCCAGCTGGACCTGTACCTCGCGCTGTTGCGTCGTGTGCCCTACTCGCCCCACACCACCCTGCCGGAAGGCGATGGCCTGGCGCTGATCAAGCACGTCAAGGACATGAACCTGTTGTCCGAGCAGAGCGACGCCCTGGGCAAAATCGTTTATCTGGATGAGCAGAATGCCGTCCTGATGACCTACTACCGCAACAACGTACTGCACATCTTCGCCCTGCCGGCGTTGCTGGCGAGCTTCTTCCAGAGCAGCTCGCGGATGAGCCGCGAACAGATCCTGCGCTACACCCACGCGCTTTACCCGTACCTGCAATCGGAACTGTTTATTCGTTGGTCGTTGGACGACTTGGACAACGTGGTCGACCAATGGCTGGACGCGTTTGTCGAACAAGGCCTGCTGCGTTTCGAAAACGCCGTGTACCTGCGCCCGGCGCCGAGCTCTCGGCACTTTGTGCTGCTGACGCTGCTGTCCAAGAGCATCGCCCAGACCCTGCAACGCTTCTACATGGCGATCTCGTTGCTGCTCAACAGCGGCCAGAACAGCATTAGCGCCGAAGAGCTGGAAGACCTGTGCACGATCATGGCCCAGCGCCTGTCAATCCTGCACGGCCTCAACGCTCCGGAATTCTTCGACAAGAGCCTTTTCCGACATTTCATCCAGACGTTGCTGGAGCAAGATGTGCTGCGTCGCGATGAAGCTGGCAAGCTGGGCTATCACGACCTGCTCGGCGAACTGGCCGAAGGCGCGGCCAAACGCGTATTGCCCGCGGATATTCGCCTGTCGATCCGCCAGGTGGCCTTGCACCGCGTGGACGGCGCAACCGAGGCCGCGGCCGAACCGGTTGCCGTCAACCCTGAAGAAAACCGCTAGATTGAACGAGGCGCCGGGCGGATTCCGGCGCCGTTGAAAAGGAGTTGCACCGTGAAAAAACTCATCCTCCTGGGCCTGACTGCCCTGCTCGGAGCCTGCCACTCGATGACCCCAACCCCGAAGGCCAGTCTGGACGGCGAAGTGTTCTACCTGCAACGCATCGCCCTGCCGCCGGCCGCCACCTTGAGTGTCAGCCTGCAGGACGTGTCCCTGATGGACGCCCCGGCCGTGACCCTCGCCGAACAGAAAGGCCCGGTCAAAGGCCAGGTGCCGCTGCCGTTTCACCTGAGCTATGACCCGGCCCAAGTCAAACCGGGCCACACCTATTCGGTCAGCGCTCGCATCGAGCTGGACGGCAAGCTACTGTTTATCACCACCGAGCGGCACACCGTGCAACTCAACGGCCAGGACCCGCAACCGCTGCGCCTGCGGGTGGATGCGGCCGCACACTGATCATTCCCACTTCATAAGGAAAGCGCCCATGCTCCGCAAATCTCTTCGCCTCACCGCCCTGTGTGCTGGCTTGCTGTTCGGCGCCAATGCCATGGCTCTGGATCTCGGCAGCCTGTCCCAGGGTGACGCCAGCGGCGGCCTCAAGGATGCCTTGACCCAAGGTGCACAGATTGCTGTGAAACAACTCGGGACGCCCGGTGGTTTCAGCAACAACCCGGACGTGAAGATCGGCCTGCCGGGCAAACTCGGCAAAGTCGCCGACAAGCTGAAAATGTTTGGTATGGGTGACCAGGTCACGCAGCTGGAAACCAGCATGAACAAGGCCGCAGAAACCGCCGTGACCCAGGCCCAGCCGATCCTGGTCAACGCCGTGAAGAACATGAGCGTGACCGACGCCAAGGGCATTCTCAGTGGAGGCCAGGACTCCGCCACCCAGTACCTGAACAAAAGCAGCCGTGAAGAAATTCGCGCCAAGTTCCTGCCCATCGTCAAGGCCGCCACCGACAAAGTCGGCGTGGCCCAGCAGTACAACGCCCTGGCCGGCAAGGCCGCGGCCTTTGGCGCCGTGGATGCCAAGAGCGCCAACGTCGAAAACTACGTGACCGAGCAAGCGCTGGATGGCTTGTTCAAAATGATCGCGCAGCAGGAAGAAACCATTCGCAAGAACCCGGCGGCAGCAGCCACCAGCTTGGCCAAGAAGGTGTTTGGGGCACTTTAAGCCCTCGCCAGCGATTTGCACTTGGACGTAACGCGGCAAACACTCTGCGGTGCAGAGTGTTTGCAACGGCTGAATATCAGAACTCAGCGCATTCAACGGCCGATTTGAGCGTTGGTATTCGCATTGCTGTTCGCGTTGGAAACACTGTTGTTGATCGTAATATTGCTGGTGGGCTGGGAATGATCGTATTTGAACGATTTGAGCGCGTCCGAAAGCTCACGCCGACTGACGGAGTCATTATGTGAATGTTTGGCGCAAGCGCCACCCATCTGACCGCCGCCCAGCATCATGCCGATCCCCGAGTAAAAGTTTCCCAATGCTTGTAGGAGCATATCTATTTCGCCTCTATGAACGTTCTGGAAATTTTATCCACGTGATAAAAACCACCGAATAAAGTACCTGCGAACAGGTAACTATCTGTGGCAAGCCTGAAAAAAAGGTTCCCATTGGGTCCACCCAAAAACAGTCACAGATTTACTCCACGTCCTTCCTGACCCTGAACCAAGCCGCGTACAACGCCGGCAAGAACAACAGTGTCAACGCCGTCGCCACGATCAACCCCCCCATGATCGCCACGGCCATGGGCCCGAAGAACACACTGCGCGACAACGGGATCATCGCCAGCACCGCTGCCAGCGCCGTCAGCACAATCGGGCGAAAGCGTCGGACGGTGGCTTCGATAATTGCCTGCCAGGGTGCCAGGCCGGCCTTGATGTCTTGTTCTATCTGGTCCACCAGAATCACCGAATTACGCATGATCATGCCCGACAGCGCGATGGTGCCGAGCATGGCGACGAAACCGAAGGGTTGGCGAAACACCAACAGGAACAGGGTCACGCCGATCAGCCCCAACGGTGCGGTGAGAAAGACCATCGCCGTGCGCGAAAAGCTGCGCAGTTGCAGCATCAGCAAGGTCAGCACCACCACGATAAACAGCGGCACGCCGGCCTTCACCGAGTTTTGCCCCCGCGCAGAGTCTTCAACCGTACCGCCCACTTCCAACAGATAGCCGTCCGGCAGCTCGGCACGCACATCGGCGAGCGTCGGCAAGATCTGCTGCACGAGGGTCGCCGGCTGTTCCTTGCCATAGATATCGGCCCGTACGGTCACCGTCGGCAAGCGGTTGCGATGCCAGATGATGCCCTCTTCAAAACCATATTCGAGGGTGGCGATCTGCGACAGCGCCACGCTTTTACCATTGTCGGTAGGCACGGCCAGGCTCGGCAGGCGCGACAGTTCACTACGCTCATGCACGGTGCCGCGCAGGAGGATCTCGATCAATTCATTGTCCTCCCGGTACTGGCTGACGCTGGAACCGGTCAGGGAGCTCTGCAGGAATTTCGACAGGTTGGCGGTGCTCACACCCAGGGCGCGGGCACGGTCCTGGTCGATATTCAGGTACACGATTTTGCTCGGTTCTTCCCAGTCCAGATGCACATTCACCACATGGGTATTTTCGCGAACCTTGGCCGCCACTTTGCGCGCCAGCGCACGGACTTCTTCGATGTGCTCGCCAGTCACACGAAACTGCACGGGGTAGCCTACGGGCGGGCCGTTCTCCAGCCGCGTGACACGCGAACGCAGGTCGGGGAATTGCTCGTTGAGGGTTTCGATCAGCCAGGTGCGCAGGCTTTCACGCTCCTCGATGGTGTTAGCCAGCACCACAAACTGGGCGAAGCTGGCAGCGGGCAATTGCTGGTCCAGTGGCAGGTAAAACCGTGGCGAACCGGTGCCCGCGTAGGCGACATAGTTGTTGATGCCGGCATGTTCCTTGAGCAATGCCTCCAGGCGCTTGACCTGCTCGGCGGTGTTGCTCAGGGAAGCGCCTTCGGCCAGTTTCAGATCGACCATCAACTCCAGTCGACCGGAAGCAGGGAAGAACTGTTGCGGCACGAAGCGGAACAGTGCAACCGAGCCGATAAACAGCAGCAAGGTCAGCACGATCACGGTTTTACGCCGCTGCACGCACCACTCCACCAAGCGCCTTACACGCTGGTAGAAGGGTGTGCCGTAAGGGTCCGGGCCATCGGTGCCGTGTTTGGCCACATGAATCTTCGCCAGGTCGGGCAGGAGTTTTTCCCCCAGGTAGGGCACAAACACCACGGCCGCCACCCAGGAGGCTAGCAGTGCGATGGTCACCACCTGGAAGATCGACCGGGTGTATTCGCCGGTGCTCGATTGCGCGGTGGCAATCGGCAAAAAGCCCGCCGCCGTGATCAGGGTGCCGGTGAGCATGGGGAATGCGGGGCTGGGCCAGGCGAAACTCGCGGCTTTGAGGCGGTCGTAGCCCTGCTCCATTTTGATCGCCATCATTTCCACGGCGATGATCGCGTCATCCACCAGCAAGCCGAGGGCCAGGACCAAGGCGCCCAGGGAAATTTTGTGCAAGCCGATGCCCAGGTAATACATGGGGGCAAAGGTCATCGCCAGTACCAGCGGAATCGCCAGGGCGACGACCATGCCGGTACGCACGCCGAGGGAGAAAAAGCTCACCAGCAAAACAATCGCCAGCGCTTCAGCCAATACCTGGACGAATTCGCCGACGCTGGTCTTCACGGCGGCCGGCTGGTCCGACACTTTGCGCAGCTCCATCCCTGCCGGAAGGTTCTTTTGCAGGCGTGCGAATTGCGCTTCAAGGGCCTTGCCCAATACGAGGATGTCGCCACCGTCGCGCATGGCCACGGCCAGGCCGATGGCATCTGCGCCCATGTAGCGCATGCGCGGTGCCGGTGGGTCGTTGAAGCCTCGATGGATGTCAGCCACGTCACCGATGCGCAAGGTGCGATCCCCCACGCGTATCGGAAAGCTGCGGATCTCTTCCACCGTCTTGAAGTTGCCAGAAACGCGCAGTTGCACGCGCTCAGTGGGGGTTTCAAAGAAGCCGGCGGTGGACACCGCATTTTGTTCCTGCAACGCCTGTTGTACCGCAGCCAGAGGCAAACCGAGGGTGGCGAGCTTGAGGTTGGACAGCTCGATCCAGATCTTCTCGTCCTGCAGGCCGAGCAGCTCGACCTTGCCCACATCCGGGACGCGTTGCAGCTGGATCTGGATGCGGTCGGCGTAGTCCTTGAGCACGGCATAGTCAAAGCCATCGCCGGTCAGGGCGTAGATATTGCCAAAGGTGGTGCCGAACTCGTCGTTGAAAAACGGCCCCTGGATATCCGGCGGCAAGGTGTGGCGGATGTCGCTGATTTTCTTGCGCACCTGGTACCACAACTCAGGAATCTGCGCCGAACGCATCGAATCACGGGCAATAAAGGTGACCTGGGATTCACCGGGGCGGGAGAACGACACGATGCGTTCGTACTCACCGGTCTCCATCAGTTTCTTTTCGATTCGCTCGGTGACCTGGCGGGATACCTCCTGGGCCGTAGCCCCGGGCCAGTTGGTCTTGATCACCATGGCCTTGAAGGTAAAGGGCGGGTCTTCGCTTTGCCCCAACTTGGTGTAGGACAAGGTGCCAACCACGGCCAGCAGGATCATCAGGAACAGTACGATCTGGCGATTACGCAACGCCCATTCGGAAAGATTGAAACCCATGGGACTACTCCTTGGTCGCCAGATTAACCACACGGTTGGAGCGATCCACCGGGCGCACTGGTTGGCCCTCATGGAGTACATGCACACCTGCGGCAACCACCCAATCGGTGGCGGCCAAGCCTTCGAGGACCGGCACGGTGTTTTCGCCAAAGGCACCAATGCGCACGGGAGTGCGTTTAAGGGTGTTGTCCGGTTGTACGCGCCAAACGTAGGACGCACCGTTTTCGGCACTCAGGGCAGACAAAGGTACTGACAGGGGAATGACACCGTCGGCCTGGATGAAAACCCGTGCACTCTGACCCAGTTCGGCGGGAACCTTGCCGCCCGTGAAGGCGACGCGCGCGGCGAAGGTGCGGGATTTGGGGTCGGCGGCAGGAGACAGTTCACGAATGCGCCCGGCGAAACGTTGCTCTGGCTGGCTCCATAACTCCACCGACACTGGCTGGCCGATCTTGAAGCGGCCAAAGCCCTGTTCAGGCAGGCTGATCAATACTTCACGCTCGCCATCGGTGGCCAGGGTGAACACGGTCTGGCCAGCAGAAACCACTTGCCCCACCTCTACGGCCCGCTTGGCGACCACACCGTCCTGAGGCGCACGCAGCACGGCATAGCCGGCCTGGTTGCTCGATACATCGAACTCGGCCTTGATCTGCTTAAGGCGCGCTTCACCGGCTCGGTAGAGGTTTTCGGAATTGTCGTACTGCGACCGACTGACCATCTGCCGATCCATCAAGGTCTTGTAGCGATCTCGCTCCGCACGCACCAAGCTCAGATTAGCCTCTGCGGCGGCTACTTGGGCGCGGGTCGCTTCCAGTTGCAAGCGCACGTCCTGGGGGTCGAGTTCGGCCAGCGGCTGGTTGGCCTTGACCCGCTCGCCCTCCCCCCCCGGGCGCTTGCTGACTTTACCGCCGATGCGAAAGGCCAGGTCCGGCTCATAACGGGCACGCACCTCACCGGGGTAGCTGTCCATTGCCTGTGCCGAAGGCTGGGGTTGCACCACCATGGCCGGGCGTACGGTGGTCTGGGCCGCTTCTTCATGGCCGCAAGCGGCCAACAGGAAGACCAGGCTGACAGGCAAAGCAAGGGGCAGGAAAGCGCTGCGCATGCTGAAGGACCTTTCGCAAATAGAGCTTGGAATAATTATACTGGCCGGTATGTTATTAATACCAAACTCACCAGTCCAGTATTAAAGGTGAAAATGTCCGACAATCCTCTGAACACCGCAAGCCCCGGGCGCCCCAAGGACATGGCAAAACGCCAGGCAATCCTCGAATCGGCGAAATCGCTGTTCTTGAGCAACGGTTATGCGAACACCAGCATGGACGCCGTCGCCCTGGCGGCCGGCGTATCGAAACTCACGGTCTACAGCCACTTCACCGACAAGGAAACGCTGTTCACCGCGGCGGTGGTGGCCAAATGCGAAGAGCAATTACCGGTGATGTACTTCGAGCTTCCCGAAGGCATGCCCGTCGAGACGGTGCTGCTTAACATCGCCCGAGGCTTTCATCGGTTGATCAACAGCGAGGAGTCGGTAAATTTGCATCGCCTGATGATGACCACCGGCAATCAGGACGTGAAACTCTCCCAGATCTTCTTCAACGCCGGCCCCATGCGCATGCTGCAAGGCATGGAGCGCCTGCTCGGCAAGATTCACCAGGGCGGCGCCTTGAGCATCGACACACCGTTCAAGGCCGCGGAGCACTTCTTTTGCCTGCTCAAGGGCACGGCGAACTTCCGCTTGTTGTATGGCTGCGGCGGACAATTGAGCGCGCAAGAGGCCGAAGAGCATGTGCAGGACGTGGTGAAGTTGTTTATGCGGGCCTATCGCAGCACGGGGCTCGACACCACTGCGTAGGCGGTAGCAACCGACGGTAACCACGATGCGAAGAGAGTCGCTCTTGATCTGCTTTTGATTTTGATCTTAAGCGCCCCGTCAAACCACGCTGGCCGGAACTCGACAGGGATTTGGGGGGTAAACCGGCAGGGATGCCGGTTTAGCCGCCCCGCGCCATGGATGGCGCGTGGCGGCGGCCCACGGATTCAAGCCTGTGTTCGGGCACACCGAGCCCAAGCGAGGTGCCGAGTGGTGGGGCAAGAGCGTTTTGCTGGGC